>JBKJNA010000243.1:0-17762 GCA_046596195.1 Acidimicrobiales bacterium
CTCAGCTCATTACGCCGAACAGCTGTCTCCCGACGCCCGGCCGCCCGTCCTGCTGGCGAAGCGTGAACACCCCTACTTCAGCAGCCACCTAGCATGGGGGCGGTGACTCCGATGGGACGGGTCGGTCTGGCTGCGGCCGTCATGGGCATCGCGCTGTCAGCATGTGGCAACCGGGACGGCACCGCCTCCAGCAGCACCACCACCACGGCGGTGACCACCTCATCCACACAAGCGACCTCGTCCACCACTGTCCCGACCACCACCGCCTCCTCGCAGACGACGGCGGCGGCGGCCCGCACCCTCGAGTGCGAGACGGTCGGGTTCACGCCCCAGACCGAGGACGCGGCGAGCAGCATCCGCGCCACCGGGATCGGGTGCGATGAGGCGAGGTCATTCGTAAAGGCAGCGGGTGCGCTGACCAGCTCCGGCGGCCCTGCCTCCGTCGACGTCGGCGGCTACCGGTGCGTCCGCACGCGGTCGCTGGAGGACCCGATCCCCCAGGCCTTCTACGAGTGCACCAAGGACGCCATCAAGGTCGCCTTCGTCCGGAGTTAGCGCCGGGCCGCCTGCCACCCGGTCCTCCACCACATCGCCGAGCTCGCCCCCGTCCTCCCCCAGGCTGGCGTTGAGCGACACCGGGAGGGCGGCGTGGGCGAGGAGGTCGGCCACCTTCTTGGGCGGCAGGCCGACCTCGGCGCCCACCTCGGCCAGGGTGGGCTGGCGCCCGAGGGAGATCTCCAGCTTGTACTGGGCCCGACGGACGGCGGCGATGCGTTCGCCCACCTCCACCGGCAACCTGATCGTGCGGCCCGACCCGGCGACCGCCCGCCCGATGGACTGGCGGATCCAGTGCGTGGCGTACGTCGAGAAGCGGAAGCCCCGCCGGTAGTCGAACTTGCGGACTGCGTGGAGGAGGCCGATGTTGCCTTCCTGGATCAGGTCGGACAGGGGGGGATCCCGGAATTCCGATAGCGCTTGGCGATCGAGATCACCAGGCGCAGGTTGGACACGACGAACTGGCGGCTGCTGGCTCGCTCTCGGTGATCAGGGCCCGCAGCTGGCGCTGGCGCTCGGGAGGCAGGCTCCCGTCGCCTTCCTCCAATTCCTTGGATGCGATACGGCCTGTCTCGATGACCCGGCCCAGACGCTCCTCGTCGAGCCGGGTCAACAGGTCGTGACGCCCCACGTCGTTGAGGTAGGCGCGCACCGGGTCGGTCCCAGCTCCGCCCCCCGGCGGGCCGCCGTTCCAACCTCCGTACTCCATCATGGTGGTCTCCTCGTCGGGCGCACGCCCTGTCGGACGACCACCTGTCCTGCAGGTGGTATCTCCCCAGGAGCGGCCTTCCCCAGTCAACCGGGCCGATTTCGGCGCCCGCGGGTCCGCAGCATCGTCCCTGTACGTGCAGTGCATGGAGCGTTCATACGCCAGCAGCGGACCGGCAACACGGCGCTGCGACGATCCTGCCGGGCATCCAACGAAAGGAGCGGCCATGAGCGGGTTGGGCGGTCTGAACAAGACGCCGGACGGCGTGGTGATCGGCATGGTGCAGTTGCAGCTGCCGACCGTGACGACGCCGGACGAGCTGGCCGCCCAGGTCGACCGGGTGGTGGCCATGGTGGGCAAGGCCCGGGCCGGCTACCCGACCATGGACCTGGTGGTGTTCCCGGAGTACTCGCTGCACGGCCTGTCCATGAGCATCGACCCGGCGATCATGTGCCGCGTCGACGGACCCGAGGTGGCGGCGCTGCAGGCCGCATGCCGGCGCCAGCGCATCTGGGGCTGCTTCTCGATCATGGAACTGAACCCGGGCGCCAACCCGTACAACACGGGGCTCATCGTCGACGACGAGGGTGAGGTGCGCCTCACCTACCGCAAGCTCCATCCCTGGGTGCCGGTGGAGCCGTGGGAGCCGGGCGACCTCGGGGTCCCGGTGTGCGACGGTCCGAACGGATCGACGCTGGCGCTGATCATCTGCCACGACGGCATGTTCCCGGAAATGGCGCGGGAGTGCGCCTACAAGGGCGCCGACATCATGCTGCGCACGGCCGGCTACACGGCGCCCATCCGCCACGCCTGGCAGATCACCAATCAGGCCAACGCTTTCTGCAACCTCATGGTCACCGCGTCCGTCTGCCTGAGCGGCACCGACGGCACGTTCGACTCGATGGGCGAGGCGATGATCGTCGACTTCGACGGCCGGCCCCTGGTGACCGGCGGCGGCCGCGCCGATGAGATCGTGTGCGCCGAGGTCAAGCCCCGGGCTGTGGCCGACGCCCGCGTGCACTGGAGCGTGGAGAACAACATCTACCAGCTGGGCCACCGCGGCTACGTGGCCGTCAAGGGCGGCGCCCAGGACTGCCCCTACACGTTCATGCAGGACCTCGTGCGGGGCAGCTACACCCTCCCCTGGGAGGGCGACGTGGTCCACGTCGACGGCACCGCCTGCGGCTTCGCGGAACCGACCAGGGTGCACGAGCCTCCGGGCTCCCCGCTGCCCCGGTGAAGGGGCGCTGCGCTTTCTACCGGGTGTAGGAGCTGCCCGCCTCGACCGGCTGGGCGGCGGCGGCGATCGCCTCCACCTCGCGACCGATGGCCACGAGCAGGTCCTCGCGACCCGGAGCCGCCACCAGCTGGAGACCGACGGGGAGGCCCTCGGAGAACCCGCAGGGCACCGATATGGCTGGGAAGCCGACCAGGCTCCAGGGGATTGCGTTGCGGGCGAGCACCATCAGATACGAGGCGAAGTCCTCGGCCGGCGGCGCCACCACGGGGACGGTGGGCATGGCCAGCACGTCGCAATCGTCGAACACACCCACCAACTCGGCCGCCAGCGCTGCTCGGACCCGCTGGGCGTCGAGATAGTCGGCTGCGCTCACCTCGGCGCCCAGGTCCAGCTGCTCGTCGACCTCCTCCCAGTAGAGGCTGCGGTCGGCATCCAGCGACCGGTGGAAGGCGGCCGCCTCGCTTCGCGAGATGACCAGGCCGGCTGCGTTGGCCAGCTCGAGGTGCGCGCCGCGGACGCGGTCGGTGGCCACCAGTGGGAACCCCTTGCGGCTCAGTGCGTCGACGGCGGCGCCGGCACACGACGCCACACCGGGCTCGGCGCCGTCGAAGCCGCAGCGGGCCACGCCCACCATGGCCGGCCCGGCCAGGACCGCGCCGGCCAGCGCGCTGGAGCCGCCCAGCAGGACGTCGAGCATGACCGCCGCGTCGTCCACCGACAGGGCCATCGGGGCGACGTGGTCCATCGTCCACGCCAGGGACACGATGCCGTCAGTGGGAATGCGGCCGTAGGTCGGCTTGAAGCCCACCACGCCGCTCAGGGCGGCCGGCACCCGGATGGAGGCGCGGGTATCCGTGCCGAGCGACCCAAGGGCCATGCCGGTGGCGACCGAGACGGCCGACCCGCCGCTCGACCCGCCGGGGATGCGCTTGGCGTCCCACGGGTTGCGGCTCTGCGGGCTGGTGACGCCGAGGGCGAACTCGTGGGTGCTGACCTTGCCCATGATGACGGCGCCGGCCGCCCGCAGGCGGGCCACGCCGGTGGCGTCGGCCGTCGCCAGGACCTTGTACGCGTCCGAGCCGGCACGCGTCGCCAGCCCGGCCACGTGCAGCACGTCTTTTACCGAGATGGGGATGCCGTGCAACGGGCCGCGCGACCTACCGGCGGCCAGCTCTGCGTCGCGCTCGGCGGCAATGTCGGCCACGTCGGGGGCCAGCTCCACCATGGCGTGCAGGTCGCCGTCGCACTCGTCGATGCGGCCCAGGGCATGGGCCACCAGCTCGGTGCTGGTCGTGGCGCCGGCGGCCAGGGCAGCGGCGGCGGCGGTCAACGGGCCCCGCCGGCTGGCTGCGCCGGCGCGCGTCAGCGGGCCCCGGTCGCCACCATCGGGTGGCCGGTAGTCGAACGGGGGCCGCCCGCCGCCGTCCTCCGGCCGGGCGGCGGCGAGGACGGAGGCGGCGTCGACGAAGGCGCCCCGGGCGATGCTCCCCTTCTGCCGGCTCACCCGTCCACCATCCCTTCGGGCTCGCTCATCCGGCGATAGCGGCGAGCAGCGACTTGGAATGGGCGACGGCGCCGAACACGCCGCCCTGCATGGTGACCATCTTGAGGGCCGCCTCGTAGTTCCCCACGTCGGTGGCGCCCGTGCAGTCGCTGAGCAGGAGGCACTCGTAGCCCCGGTCGTTTGCGTCGCGCATGGTGGTGTGCACGCACACGTCGGTGGTGATGCCGGTGAGGACGATGTGGGTGATGCCGGCCCGCCGCAGCAGGAGGTCGAGGTCGGTCGCGTAGAAGGCACCCTTCCCCGGCTTGTCGACGATGATTTCACCCTCGATGGGCGCCACCTCGGGCACGATCTCCCAGCCCGGTTCGCCCCGCACCAGGATGCGCCCGCACGGCCCCGAGTCGCCGATGCCTGCGCCGATGCGCTTCGAACGCCACAACTTGTTGGGCGGGCAGTCGCTCAGGTCGGGTCGGTGGCCCTCTCGGGTATGGATGACGAGCCAGCCGGCCGCCCGGGCGGCGGCCAGCACGTCGGCCGTCGGCTCGAGGCCGGCCCGGGTCAGGTTCAGGTCGTAGCCCATGGCGTCGACGTAGCCCCCCGGCCCGCAGAAGTCGACCTGCCAGTCGATGAGAAGCAGGGCCGTGCGCTTGGGGTCAAGCACGTCGTTGTAGGGCCAGGGATACGGGTCGGCGTCGACAAGGCCGTTGCTCACGGAGCCTCCAGGGAAACGGTGGGACGGACGAGGGACAGGGCGCCGACCAGGTCGGCCGACGTCCCGATGGCGCCGAAGATGCCGCCGGACATGGTGACGCTGCTCAGGGCGTGGCGGCCGAGGTCCGGCGAGAAGGGCGCGACCGCATCGGTGAGGATGAGGCACTCGTAGCCGCGGTCGTTTGCCGAGCGCACGGTGCTGTCCACCGCCGCCTCGGCGCCGAAGCCGCAGAATACGAGATGGTCGATGCCACGGCTGCGCAGCTCGTCGTCGAGGGGACCGCCGTAGAAGCCGTCGACCCCGCCCGCCCGCACCACGATGTCGCCGCCGGCCGGCATGACCCCGGGATCCGCACCGGCCGAGCGGGCCTCGGGCGGGAAGGGCGTGGGCCGGTTCCCGACGGGACCTGAGTGGTGGAGGATCACGACGAGGGCGCCGGCCTCCCGCAGTGCCGCTCTGACCGTGGCGATGCACGAGGCGACAGGTCCGTAGCCGGCGGACGCCTTCATCCAGCCGGCCTGGGCGCCGGCCACCACCAGGGCCAGCCGGTCAGGGTCGAGGCAGCCGTCATACGGCCACGGGTACGGCAACGAGGCGGTGAGGGTGGGCATCGGAGTCCGACGACCGGAGTGGGGTGGGGCGAGCAACCGCCCCACCCCCCCGAGCCGGTCAGTTCTTCGGCAACTCGCCGACGACGCCCTTGACGAACACGGTCATGATCGACTCGATGGTGGCGTAGTCGGGCACCGTGCCCTCGGCCACGATCGTCTTGCCGTCCTGACCCACCACCGGCCCGGCGAACGGCGAGCCGCTGGTGGAGATGCGGGTCTTGGCCGTGTCGACCAGCATCTTCACGTCGGGCCCGACGCTCGGACCGAACTTGGACTCGATGAACGGGTTCTGCCCGTCCTTCAGGCCCTCACGGAAGTTGGCGTTGTACTTGCTGCCGGTGAAGTCGCCGGCCAGCGAGGTCTTGACGATGTCGGTGTACAGGTCGGCCCATGACCACTCGGAGCCGGCGATCCAGCCCTTGGGGGCGAGGGACGAGGCGTCGGCGTGGTAGCCGACCACCATGGCGCCGGCTGCCTCGGCCGCCTTGGTGATGGTGCCGGTGCAGTCCTGGTGCTGGGTGATCACGTCGACGCCCTGGTCGAGCAGGCTCTTGGCCGCGCCCGCCTGCTTGCCCGGGTCGCACCAGGCCGACGTGTTGACCACGTAGGTCTGCGCGTCGGGGTTCACCGACTGGGCGCCGAGCTCGAAGGCGTTGATGTTCGAGATCGTCTGCGGGATCGGGAAGGCGTACACGTAGCCGAGCTTGTTGGACTTGGTCTGCTTGCCGGCCACGATGCCGGCCAGGTACACGGGCTCGTACACCGTGCCGAAGTAGGTGCCGGCATTGGCCGGGACGGTCCCCTTGATCAGGTTGCCCTGCTGCACCACCACGACGTCGGGGTGGGCGGCGGCGACCTTCATGGCCGGATCGAGGTGGCCGTAGCTGGTGGCGAAAATGACCTTCGCCCCCTTGTCGATCATCCCCTCCATGACCCGTGCTGCGTCGTCGGTCTCCGGGACGTTCTCGGCGGTGAGCACCTCGAGGTCGGGGAATGCCTTCTTCACCGCCTCGGAGCCCTGGAAGGCGGCCTGGTTGTAGCCGAAGTCGTCCTTCGGTCCGACGAAGATGAAACCCACCGCCTTGCTGTCCTTCCCGGGGGCGGCGTCGACGGCCGCGCCACCTGCCTCGGTGGACGGGGTGACTGCGGTGTCGGTGGTGTTGCTGCCGCAGGCGCCGGCGACGACGGTGAGCGACAGGGCGAGCGCTAGGGCGGACAGGGAGCGGGAACGGGATGGCACGGATGGATTCCTTTCGGGAGTGCGGGCGATGCAGCGCTTAGGGGCTCGGCGAGACTTCGAAGACCTTCTTGAGGCCCTCCGGCGCCTCGGCCGCCCGCCGCCGGCCGAGGGCGACGAGGACGACCACGATCGTCACGTAGGGGATGGCGTCGAGGGCGAACTGGTTGATGCCGTAGCCGCGGGCCTGCAGGGCGGGCGACAGGGCGAGAGCGGCGCCGAACAGGTACGAACCGGCGGCCACCTTGAACGGCTGGCGGGCGGCGAAGATCACTACGGCCACGGCCACGAAACCCCGGCCCTGCACCATGTTCTCGAACCAGGCGTTGGCGTAGGCGATGGCCAGCTGCGCCCCGCCCAGGCCGGCGAGGGTGCCGCCGAGCACGACCGCCACGTACTGGATGCGGCGGACGGAGTGCCCGTAGGACGCCAGCACCTCGGTGCGCTCGCCGGCCGCCCGCAGCAGCAGGCCCCAGCGTGACCGCGTGAGCAGCCACCACGAGGCGGGCACCATGAGGAAGCTCAGGTAGGTGAGGGGATCGTGGTTGAACAAGATGTCGCCCACGCCCGGCAGCGAGCCCAGGCCGGGGATGCGCCACGGCGTGAAGGACTTGGCCGGCTTGCTCACGTAGGAGGCGCCGAACAGCGAGGTGAGGCCGAGACCCAGGAAGAGGACGACCAGACCGTTGGCCAGCTGGTTCGCCTTGCGGTGCAGCACGAAGTAGGCATGCACGAGGGCGAGGGCGCCGCCCGCCGCCAGGCCGGCGAGGGCGCCGGCCCACGGGTTGTTGGTCTCCGATGCCACCGCATAGGCGGCGAGGGCGCCGACCAGCATGCTGCCCTCGGTGCCCAGGTTCACCACGCCGGCGCTCTCGGCGTACGACTCGCCCACGCCGGCGTAGAGGATGGACGTGCCGCCCCGGATGGCGCCGGTGAGGACCTCGCTGACGAGGCTCATCGGCGTCCCGTCCTGCGGACCTTGCCGGTGAACCGGCCCGGCGTGCCGGTCGGGTCGCTCGCTTCGGGGTAGGTCGTCATGTGGTGGCCACCTTCGTGTGCTGGGTCCAGCCGAAGACCGCCAGCAAGACGAGGGCCATGAGGACATTGACGGTGGCGGCGGGAAGCCCCGAGTCGAGCTGCAGGCTGTCGCCTGACACGGCGATGGCGGCCAGCAGCACGGCGGCCGTCGCCACCCGCACCGGGTGGTGGCGGGCCAGCCAGCTGGCCAGGAACCCGATGTAGCCGTAGCTCACCAGGAAGCCCGGGCGGAGCTTGAACTCGGCGCCGGCCAGCTGCACCACGCCGCCGAGGCCGGCCAGGGCGCCACCCACGGCCATGGCGCTGATGAGCAGTACGCCCACCTTCAGGCCCGCCCGGCGGGCTGCCTCCGGGTTGCCGCCCACCACCCGGAGCTGGAAGCCCCAGCGGGTCGAGCGCAGTGCCCACCACACCGCGGCGGTGGCCACCACGGCGAGGAAGATGCCGGCGTGCAGCCCCGAGGTGCCGATCAGCGGCAGGCGCTCGGGCACTGGCAGCGGGGCGGTGACGGGCTGGCCGCTGCCGTTGGCGTCCTTCCACTTGTCGTAGATCAGGAACAGCATCAGGTCGAGGGCGATGTAGTTGAGGAGCAGGGTGGTGACCGCCTCGTTGATGCCCACCTTCAGGCGCAGCAGGCCGGCCAGTGCCGACCAGGCGGCGCCGGCCAGGGCGCCGGCCAGGCAGAGCAACACCAGCGTGACGCCCCCGGGAAGGCTGCCGCCGAGGGCGAGCGACATGGCGGTGGCGCCGATGCCGCCGAGCAGCAGTTGGCCTTCGCCGCCCACGTTCACCAGCCCCGCCTTGGCGGGGACGGCCACGGCCAGAGCGGCGAAGATCAGCGGCGCCGACTGGGTGGCAATTCCCTTGAGCGACGTGTCGGTGCGCAGGGCGGCGAACATGCTGGAGAACGCCTCGAACGGGTTGGCACCCTTGGCCAGCATGAAGGACCCGAAGATCACAGCGGCGCCGCCCAGGGCCACGACCCAGCGCAGGCCGGCGCTCACGCCGCCAGGCATGGCCCGCTTCGGTGCCGCCACGACGGGTAGGTCGGCGACGGTCACGTGTGCACCATCCCTTCGGGATGCCGCAGCACCGAGTCGCCCACGGACCGTCCTCCCGGGCCGGTCCATTGGTGCTCCATCCCTTCGGGATGCCGCACCACCGTGTTGCCCACGGACAGTCCTCCCGGGCCGGTCATTGGTGTGCTCCTTCCAGCATGAGGCGGCCGATCTCGTAGCGGTCGGTGGCGGCGGGGTCGACGATGCCGGCGACCTTGCCGGCGTGGAGGACGGCGATGCGGTCCGACAGGGCCAGCAGTTCGTCGAGGTCCTCCGATATGAGCAATACGCCGGCGCCCCCGGCCCGCTGCTCGAGCAGCAGCTCGTGGGTGCGCCGGGTGGCGGCGATGTCAAGTCCCCGCACCGGGTAGGCGGCCACTACCAGAGCGGCCTGCTCGCCCAGGGCCCGCACCAGCATGACCCGCTGGATGTTGCCGCCTGAGAGGGTGGCCACCACCCGCTCGTGGGCGGCCAGGTGCAGGGCCGTGCGTTCGTCGCGCTCGGCCAGCACAGAACTGACCTTGCTCCAGTCGATGCCGATGCCCTTGCGGTAGGAGGCCAGGTCGCCGAGGGCGACGTGGTCGCGGATCGACAGGCCGGGCACCACCTCGTCAGCCACCGGGTCCTCCGACACACCGACGGCGCCGGCGGCGATGGCATCGGCAGGACCGCCGGTGAGCTCCTCGCCGGCGATGTACACCGATCCTTCGGTAGGGACCTCGAGGCCCAGGGCCACCTCGAACAATTCCTTCTGCCCGTTGCCGGCCACGCCGGCCACGCCGACCAGCTCGCCCGCCCGCACCGTGAGGGTGATGTCCGTCAGGGCAGGGGCGGAGCGGTCGCGCCCGAGGGTGACGTGGCGGAACTCCAGACCGGCCGGCGCCTCCTCCCGGACGGGCGGGCGCTCGGCGGCCAACGGCGGCACCGAGCGTCCCACCATGGCCTCGATGAGCTCGCAGTCGGAGAGGGTCGCGGGGTCGGTGTCGCTCAGGATCACCCGGCCGCCGCGTAGGACGGTGACCTTGTCGGCGATGGCCCTGGCCTCGTTCAGCTTGTGGGTGATGATCACCACCGACAGCCCCTGGCCCCGCAGCTCCAGCAGGCCGGTGAACAGGGCGTCGACCTCCTGGGGCGCCAGCACGCTGGTGGGTTCGTCGAGGATCACCAGGCGGGCCCCCGCCATCAGCACCTTCAGGATCTCGACCCGCTGGCGCTCGCCGATGGAGAGCTTGCGGATCTTCACGTCGGGATCGGCGGCCAGCCCGAAGGTGGCCGCCGCGTCACGGATCTGGCGGGCCAACTTCTGCCGGTTGAGCCGGATGCTCTTGAGCGGCAGGGCGAGGGCGATGTTCTCGGTGACCGTGAGGGCGGGGATCAGGCGCAGGTCCTGGAACACCATGCCGATCCCGTTGGCCCGGGCCACGGCAGGCGAGGTGATGTCGACCGCCTCGCCGTCGACATGGATGGTGCCCGTGTCCGGCCGGTAGGCGCCGTAGACGAGCTTCATGAGGGTGCTCTTGCCGGCGCCGTTCTCGCCCAGCACGGCGTGGACCTCGCCGGCGCCGACGGTGAAGTCGACACCGTCGTTGGCCAGCACCTCGCCGAAGCGCTTGGAAAGGCCGCGCACCTGCAAGCGGGGGGCAGCGAACTCGGTCAGCTCGGGTTCCAGGACGGTGGTCACGTCACATTCCCTCCACGTCGGGCCGGGGCCCCTGTCCGGCGGTGGCCATCCGCACGAGGGCGGCGGTCACCCGCTCCTCCACCACCGCCACCGACCGGTCGAGGTGGTTGCAGAAGCGGCCCTCGGCCTCGGCGAGGTCGTCGTCGATCACCGCCTCGACGATGCCGAGGTGCTCGGTGATGGTCGCCTCGATGCGATCCATCTCGAGGAAGTCCTGCATGCGAACCATGCGGATCCGCTCGTTCACCTGGCGTAGCAGGTCGACCAGCGTCGGGTTGCCGGCCGCCTCGGCCAGGCGCACGTGGAACGACTCGTCGAGCAGCACGAACGAGGCCGTCGGCTCGTGGGTGTCCTCGGCCGTCGCCTGCCAGTCCTCCCGGAGTTCCAAGAGGGTGGCCCGATCGTGCCTGGTGCCGGTCGTCTCCGGCCGGCGCAGGGCCTGGAGCTCGAGGCCGCGACGCACCTCGTAGAGGTGGTGGGCGACGAGCACGTCGGGGGCGACCGGGTAATAGCCGCCGTCGGGCGCCCGGTGCACAAGGCCCTCGCCGAGAAGCCGGAGGAGGGCCTCACGGACCGGCGTGCGTGAGACGGCGAGAAGATCGCCGAGGGGCTGCTCGGCGATGCGGACGTTGAGCGGGAACTCACCGGTGAGGAGCCGGTGCTTCAGCTCGGCGTGGACCCGGTCGCTCCGGGACGACGAGCCTGTCAGTGCATGCCGGGCTGTATACATGCAGGTGAAGATAGAAATCGCTTGTTGCGACCGCGTGCAGGAGGTGTGACCGCTCGGCGTCGGTTCACTGAACGCCGGATGACGCGCCGGCCACTCAGCGCGGTGCCCGGCCGCCCTCCCATGACACGTGGGCACTCACCACGCGCCACCCCTCGTCGAACCGCACCCACGTCTGCGACTGGCGCCCCACGGCGTCGGTGCCGTCGGGCACGAACTCGGCGCTCACCGTCGCCACGGCCGGGCCGAAGGAGGCGATCGTCACCGAACGCAGCGCTCTGGGCGGGGTCTGGCGCGCTGCCCGGCGGCGCCCGGCCGACACCGCCGCGTGGCCCACCTGCGTTTCCCCGAAGCCGAAGCGCAGGGTGCGTTCGTCGTCCCAGAACAGCTCGTCGAGGACGGCCAGGTCGTTCGCCACCAAGGCCGTCTCGTACCGCTCGAAGACCTCGGCCACCTCGGCCACCACCTCCGGCCGGTCGATCTCCATGCGCGCACCCTAGAGATCGCCGTTCTGGGTGCGGAAATCGACACGCGTGACAGGAGGCGCGACTACCGCCGCCGTTACGACGGCCGCCCGCTTCAGCCGGTCGAGGTGGGCTCCGCCTGCATGGTCTCGCCGAGCAGGTCGTCGACCTCGTGGCACAGCGACTGGAACTCGGGGTCGCGGAGCATGGACCGGTGGCGGGGGTCGGGGAGGTGGATGTCGAGCTCGGCCACCACGACCAGATTGGTGGTAGCGGCGATGTTCACCCGCATGGCGTTGATGAGCCCGGGAATCGAGTGGGGGACGATCACCTTGCGCACCACCGCCCACCGTCGGGCGCCGAGCGTGTACGAGGCGTGGATCAGCTCCTTGGGCACCTGGGCGGCGACGTCGGCGCTCATCACCGTGTTGAAGAACACCGTGCCGATGACCAGGAGGGTGATCTTGGCCGACTCGCCGAAGCCCAGCCACACGATCAGCAGCGGGATGAAGGCCGGCGCCGGCATGTTGCGGAAGAAGCTGACCATCGGCTCGAAGATCGCCCGCAACGACCCGAACGAGCCCATGGCCAGGCCCAGTGGCACGGAGATCAGCACGACCAGGGCGAAGCTGATGCCGATGCGGGTGAGGGTGGCCTGGGCATCGCTCCACAGCAGGCCGCTCGACGCCAGGTCGCCCAGCGCCCGGATCACCGATGCGGGCGAAGACAGGAGGAGCGGCTTCACGGCGCGGGTGGCGGTGAGCACCTCCCACAGCAGCAGGGGCGCGACGATCGACGCCACCACCAACGGTCGGCGCATACGGTCGGGGATGTCCTCCCGCAGGCGGAAGAAGCCGGTGCCTGGGGGACGGGCCGGCCGGGCGGTGCGGCGGCGGGGGGCGGGAACGGACCCGTCGCCTTGGTCTGGCGCGCTACGCCCGTCACGACGTGCCCGTCCCCGAGATGAACTTGGGCTCGAGGAAGCCGGAGAGGTCCGGCTCCTCTTTCACGAAGCCGGCGTCGAGGAGGAAGGTCGCCATCGACCTCGCCGCGAAGTCGAGATGCGACATGTCGTCACCGGGCTCGAAAGCGGCCTGGTTGTCCTCCTTGGAGAAGAGGGTGGTGCCCTTGTCGTAGTCGGCGTACTCCTCCGGCGTGACGCCGGCCCGCTCGGCCATGATCGCCACCGAGTCCTCCTTGTTCGCCTCGATGAAGGCGAGCGTGTCGAACCACACGTCG
The DNA here is from genome assembly GCA_046596195.1 of Acidimicrobiales bacterium. Classification (GTDB taxonomy): domain Bacteria; phylum Actinomycetota; class Acidimicrobiia; order Acidimicrobiales; genus JAHFUS01. Next base: position 12,776 of record JBKJNA010000243.1, read on the forward strand.
ACTAGCATCTGGACCTCGTCAGGGTGGTCCTTCACGAAGCTCGTGCCGAACACCAGGTGGTCGGGGATGGAGCCCGGGAAGTCGGCCGACGTGAACAGCGCCTTGGAGCCGGCCCGCCTTCTCCAGCCCGAGCAGCAGCAGGAAGTGGTCGACGGTGCCCTCCTCGACACCGACCTTCTTGCCCTTCAGGTCGGCGATCGACTCGATGCCCGGCTTGACGATGATCTGGTCGTTGCCGGTGGAGTTGTCGTTCACCAGCACCACAACCTCCTCGGCGCCGGCGCCGACGGACGAGATGGTATCGTTCAGGGTCTGGCTGTTGGCGTCCAGCTTGCCGGCGTTGAGGGCGTTCAAGGAGTCGGTGTAGCTCTCGAAGTAGGTGAGCTTCACGTCGAGGCCGGCTTTGGTGAACAGGCCCTTCTCCTCCGCCACCTGCCACGGGAACCAGCCCGGCCAGGCGCTGAAGCCGAGGCGGATGGTGGTGCCCTTGGCCGCGGCGCCGGGGTCTGCGGTGGTGGTGCCCTCCTTGTCGTCGCTCCCGCACGCGCCGGCCACCAGCGCCATGCAGACCGCCAGAGCCAGGACGGCCCGCGTGGCCGTGGTCGATCGACGGGTGCGCATCAGGTCTGCCTCCTCGGTAGGTGGCCCGCCCGCACGAGGCAGCCCAGGGTGTCGCAGATGACCCGCGTCCCGATGAGGGACGTGATGTCGGCGTTGTCGTACGGCGGCGAGCACTCAACGACCTCGATGCCGGCCAGCGGGCACCAGGTTCTTGGCCGGCACGTTCGGGATGTCGGTGGGCGTGGAACCAGGGTGTGGTGTGCATGCGCTCGTCGAGGTCGGTCTCCTGGGTGTCCACGTGGCGGTCGAAGTGGATGATCCCGAGGTTGCCGCTCAGGTGCTCTGCCACCCCCCGCACCGTCGGGTAGCCGATGGAGTGGTCGCCACCCAGCACCACCGGGAAGGCGCCCGAGGCCGGGTCCCCGGCCGGTAGGTGGTGCCGGAGTCGTGGGGGGCGCCGAGGATGGCCACGTCGTACTCGCCGCAGCGGTTGACGTCCTCCACGTAGGGCTGCTTGAGGAACGTGTTGATGCCGGCGTAGTGGGGCAGCTCGCCCCGGCTGAAGGTGGGGATGGTGCGGTCGACGATGGAGTCCGCTCCCTGCAGGCCCATCTCCAGGCCCTGCGCCACCTCGCGCTCCCGGCCGGTGGTGGGCAGGGCGGCCTCAGCCGCCACCGCCCTGCGGGCCTCGGGGCCGTAGTTGCCGTGCAGGTCGTGTTCGTTCGACATGTCGCCTCCTGCGCCCAAGAACGAAGAAACCCGGGCGATCTGTCAGATCTCCCGGGCTTTTGTCCCTCCGTGCAACGGCCCGTTCCCGGACCGCCTGCACCTGTCGGACCAGGCCACCCCCTGAGGGGCGCGGAACCCTAGGTGCCTTCACTCTCGGTTGTCGGACCCCAACATGCCACGCCCGTATCTCCGGATTGTTACGGCTGGGCGAAGCCGGGATCACCCCAGACGCCCGGCGCCCGCGGTTCCTCTGGAATCCTTCATCCGGATACCGGAGCTGGAACTCCACAGCATGATCAGACCTTGAGCGTGATCGCCCCGGGCACGACCTCGATGGTGACCGGTGTGGTGCCGAGGACCTCGCCGTCGGCCTCGACGACCAGGGGCGGGTCGGCCGACACCACGAACCGGCCGCCGCGGAGTTCGACGATCCTGCGGTCGGGCAGGTGCGTGCCCCGGTAGACCTTCGGGAGCATGGTGAACGAGTCGGTCTTACGGCCGTTGAACACCAGCAGTTCGAGTGCCCCGTCGGCCGGCTCGGACCGGGGCGAAATGTGCATGCCGCCACCGAAGAACCGGCAGTTGGCCGCCACCACGTTGACCGTGCGACCTTTGTAGGCCAACGCCCCGTCCACCTCGACGGTCGCCGTGCCCGGCTTGTACGACGGCAGCACGGCCCAGAAGGCGGCGAGGTACCTGCTCTGCCCGAGGGCCCGGGGCAGGTGCACGGCCCGGGCAGCCGTGGCGGCGCCCAGGCCCGCCTCGGCGATGTTGGCGAAGTAGCGGGCGACGGCCCGACCGCCTTCGCCCACGTACGAGATGCGGGCCACGTCGATCGTCCGCACTGTGTCGCCGGCGAGGCGGGCGGCAGCGGCGCCGGTCTTGGCCGGCAGATCGAAGGTGCGCACGAAGTCGCACCCGGAACCGGCCGCCACCACGCCCAGGACGGCGCCGAGCGCCACAGGGCCACCTGAGGCGTCGACCATCCCGTTCACCACCTCGTGCACCGTCCCGTCACCGCCGACGGCCACGAGGAAGCGGGCACCGTCCGCCAGCGCCTGAGCCGCGAGTCGGGTCGCGTCGCCCGGTCCTTCGGTGGCGCACACGTCGTGGTCGAGCCCCTGCCCACCCAGCGCCCGGCGCAGGTCGTCGAGGCGGCGGGTGCCCCTCCGGCCGCCTGCCTGCGGGTTGACGATCAGGGTCAAGCGGCCGAACGGGCTCGTCACCGCCAGAGTGTGGCCCATCGGCCGGTGGGACGGCAGCGGAGCGCCCCACCGAGCGCGGCGCTAGAGCAGCCCCTCGGCCTTCAGGAAGGCCTCGGCCGCCGCCTTGGGGTCCTCCTTGTCGACCTGCACCGACTTGTTGAGGTCGATCAGCTTGTCGGAGGTGAGGACGGCCGACACCTTGTTGATGAGCTCCTCGGCCTCGTCGTCGAGCTTCTCGGTGCGGATCACCGGCGTGATGTTGCCGGCCTGCTGGAAGTGCAGGTCGTCCTCGAGCCCCTCCCGGCCGGCGCCGACAAGTCGGGGCCCACCGTGCGGTTGGGCCAGAGTCTGCGGGAGGCACTGTCGGCCCTGCTCGAGGCCCTCGACGTGGAACTTCGCTTGGAGAAGGTTGTGGCCTGGGCCAAAGACGTGCTGGCCGAGGAGACCGTGCGCGACAGCATCCGCCGCAACGTGTCCGAGGCATGGAGAAGACGCAGCGGGACTTCCTGCTGCGTCAGCAGCTGGCCGCCATCCGCAAGGAGTTGGGCGACGAGGGATCCGAGGAGGACGACGTCGAGCGCTTCCGCTCGCTGGCCGGGAACGAGGACGTGCCGGAGCAGGTTCGCAAGGCGCTCGACCGTGAGCTGGGCCGCCTGGAGCGCACGTCGGAGCAGAGCCCGGAGCGGGGCTGGATCCGCACCTGGCTGGAGACGATCGCCGACCTGCCGTGGACCGCGCGGGCCGAGGACAGCGTCGACATCCCCGAGGCCCGGCGCGTGCTCGACGCCCACCACAACGGCCTGGACGACGTGAAGGAGCGCATCGTCGAGTACCTGGCCGTGCGCAAGCGGCGCACCGAGCGGGGCCTCCATGTGGCCGGCACACGCGGCTCGGGCGCCATCATCACGCTGGTCGGCCCTCCGGGTGTGGGCAAGACCTCGCTCGGCGAGTCGGTGGCACGCGCCATGGGCCGCCCGTCCGTGCGGGTCGCCCTGGGCGGCGTGCGCGATGAGGCCGAGATCCGCGGCTACCGGCGCACCTACGTGGACGCCATGCCCGGCCGCATCGCCCGGGCCATCAAGGACGCGGCGTGATGAACCCGGTCGTCATGCTCGACGAGGTCGACAAGCTCGGCAACGACTGGCGGGGCGACCCCTCGTCGGCCCTGCTGGAGGTGCTCGACCCGGCCCAGAACCACACCTTCCGGGACCACTACCTGGAGGTCGACCTCGACCTGTCCGACGTGGTGTTCCTGGCCACGGCCAAACGTCATCGAGACGATCCCGGCGCCCAGCTGGACCGCATGGGGCCGTGCCCAAGGACGGCCCGTCGGACGGCGTCACCATCGCCACCGCCCTGGTCTCCCTGCTCACCGGGCGACCGGTGCGCTCAGTCGTGGGTATGACCGGCGAGCTGACCCTGCAGGGCAAGGTCCTGCCCATCGGCGGCGTGAAGCAGAAGCTGCTCGCCGCCCACCGAGCCGGCCTCACCGAGGTCGTGCTCCCGGCCGGGAACGAGCCCGACCTGGAGGACGTCCCCGAGGCCGTCCGGGCCGAGCTCACCGTCCACCTGGCGTCGGAGATCGGCCAGGTCCTGGCCGCTGCCGTCGAGGGCGAGGCGCCGGTGGCGGGTGCGGCCGCTACCGGAGGCCGGGCGGCGGCCTGACCCGGGGCCGGCCTGGCGCTCTGATCAGCTCGCCTACCAGGGCTCTACCCGAAGGTGGAGCGCACGGTACTGGCACCGATTCCGGCGCGGTCGAGGTATCCGTAGGTGCCGTGGTCGCGGAATTCGGTCGCGGCTTCGACGAGCGCGCCTAGCGCCGCAAACGCGAACCAGCTGCCGACCGACACCCGCCGCACGCCGAGCGCGCCCAGCTCGGCAACAGGTGGGCAGCCAGGACGGGCGACGACGTTGACAGGTCGGTCCACCTCAGCGAGAAGGCGCCGCAGGTCGTCGGGCGCGATCACACCGGGGGCGAAGAGGACGTCCGCCCCGGCCTCTTGGTAACGCTGCAGTCGGGCGATCGTGTCGGCCAGGTCATCCCGGCCGTGGATTTGGTTTTCGGCCCGACCCGTGAGAACAAGGTGCACCGGGCCGCGGTGGGCCACCTCGGCCGCGGCAGCAACACGTTCGGTCGCCAGACCGACGTCGTAGATTGCCTCACCGTCCCAGTCCTCAACTGAGCACCCGGCCAACCCAGCGGCGATGCCGAGTTCGATCGTGTCCGCAACTCCCGCAGGATCGTGGGCAAAACAGTTCTCGAAGTCGGCCGAAACGGGAACACCAACCGCAGCGACCACGGCGGCGGCGTGGGCGACTGCCTCGTCACGTGCCACGGACCCATCGATCCGCCCCAGCGTTGCCGCGAACCCACCGCTGGTTGTGGCCAGTGCCTCGAACCCCATCGCCGCCAAGGCTTTGGCCGAGCCGACGTCCCACGGGTTCGGCATCACCAGTGGCGCCGTGCCCTGATGGAGGGCGAGAAAGAGTTC
>JBKJNA010000137.1:0-49899 GCA_046596195.1 Acidimicrobiales bacterium
GCACCGACCGGCTGACCGGTGTGGGCCGGGCCGGCGGGCCGGCGGGCGCCTCCCCGCTCTGGTCAGCGGGATCGACTCTTCCCGGCCTCGTTGGCGTCGCCCGCCGGTTGCCCGGCCGGCGCCCCTCGGCTCGGCCGACATTGGTCAGCCGATCGGTACCGGGAAGAGTCGATCCCGCTGACCAGAGCGGGGAGGCGCCCGCCGGCCCGCCGGCCCGGCCCACACCGGTCAGCCGGTCGGTGCCGGACGGGGCCGGTCCCGCTGACCAGAGGGGGCCGGCGGACCGGCCGAGGACCGACCTGGGGACGGTGCTGCTGTCGGTGCGGGGGTTGACCCGCGCGTTCGGTGGCGTGGCCGCCCTGGACGGGCTGAACCTGGACGTGGCGCAGGGCTCGGTGCACGCCGTGATCGGCCCCAACGGGTCGGGGAAGTCGACCTTCGTGAACGTGGTGACCGGCGTGGAGCGGGCCACCGGCGGGCGGGTGCTGCTGGCCGGTGCCGACATCACTGACGTGGCGGCCCACCGGCGGGCGGCCCTCGGCGTGGCCCGCACGTTCCAGGGCGTGCGGGTGTGGCACCGGATGGGCGTCCTGGAGAACGTGTTGGCCGGCGGCCACGTGGAGGGCCGGGCCGGGCTGGGGCGGTGCCTCCTGGGCCTCGACCGGGCCGAGGAGCGCCGGCTGCGGGCCCGGGCGACCGAACTCCTGGCGTTGGTGGGGCTGGAGACCCGGGCGGGGGACCGGGCGGGCGACCTCACCCTGGCCGAGCAGCGCCGGCTGGAACTGGCCCGGGCGCTGGCCGCCGAGCCGGCGCTCCTGCTGCTGGACGAGCCGCTGGCCGGCCTGGACGAGGCCGAGCGGGACCGGCTGGTCCGCCTGGTGCGCAGCCTGCGGTCCGGCGGCCTCACCGTGGTGCTGGTGGAGCACCACATGGAGACGGTGCTCGCCTTGGCGGACACGGTCACCGTCGTCCACCAGGGCGTGACGCTGGCCGAGGGGCCGCCCGCCCTGGTGGCCGCCGACGCCCTCGTCCAGGAGGCCTATCTGGGCCCGGCCACCGGCGGCGGCGGAGCGTGAGCGGGGAACCGGGCCTCCACGTTGGCCAAAGCGGTCAGGAATGTGGCCCCGCCGGCCGATGTTGTTCATGAGAACGACTTCGGGTGCTCGGCATACCGAGCGGCGGAGCGGGGTAGACAGAAACGAGACGATTCGAAACCGGGAGGGAACCGCTCACATGAACTTGTCCTGGCGTCAACGGGCGGCCTGCCGTGGCGTCGATCCAGATGTCTTCTACCCGGTCTCCGACGAGGAGGCCGAGGAGGCGAAGTCGATCTGCCGGGTGTGCCCCGTGCGGGAGGCGTGCCTGGAGTACGCACTGGCCAACCGTGAACGTGACGGAGTGTGGGGAGGCGCCACTGAGCGTGAGCGTCGCCGTATGATCCGTCAGCGCCGCAAGACGGCGTAGCCACCCCTCAGCACGCTACGGGCGGCCCGTTTCGGGAGCCGCCCGGGTAGCCTCCGGCGATGACCACCCTGGCCGACCTGGGAGGCTGGCCCTTCGTCCTCCGGCGGCTCTTCGACCGCCAGGACCTCAGCGGCGACGAGGCGGGTGCCGCCCTCTCCGACGTCCTCGCGGGCAACGCCACGTCGGCCCAGATCGCCGCCTTCGCCACCGCCCTGCGCATGAAGGGCGAGACGGTGGAGGAGATGACCGGGCTGGTGCAGGCCATCTTCCGCTTCGCCGCCCCCCTCGACGCGCCTGACGCCGCCGACCTGGTCGACACCTGCGGCACCGGCGGCGACCGCAGCGGGTCGATCAACGTGTCCACTGTGTCAGCCTTCGTAGTGGCCGGGGCGGGCGCCCGCGTCTGCAAGCACGGCAACCGGGCCGTGTCGTCCTCCGCCGGCTCGGCCGACGTCCTCGAGGCTCTTGGTGTGGCCGCCGACCTCGGCCCCGCCGGCGTCCTGCGCTGCCTGGCCGAGGCGGGCATGGCCTTCTGCTTCGCTCCCCGCTTCCACCCCTGCTTCCGCCACGCCGGTCCCACCCGCCGGGAGCTGGGCGTGCCCACGGTGTTCAACTTCCTTGGTCCGTTGGCCAACCCGGCCCGGCCGGGCCGCCAGGTGGTGGGCGTCAGCGATCCGGCCATGGCGGTCAAGGTCGCCGGGGCCCTGGCCGCCGGCGGCGCCCGCCGGGCCCTCGTTGTCTACGGTCACGACGGGCTCGACGAGCTCACCACGACCACCACGTCGACCATGCTCGACCTCGACAACGGCGAGCTGACCACCTGCACCGTCGACCCCACCGACCTCGGCCTGTCTACCGCCGTTCCCGGGGACCTGGCCGGCGGCGACGCCCCCGCCAACGCCACCTTCGCCCGCCGGGTCCTCGACGGTGAGAAGGGTCCCCACCGCGATGTCGTCCTGCTCAACGCAGCAGCAGGGATCCTGGTCGCCGGCCTGGTCGCCACCCTCGCCGAAGGCCTGGAGGTGGCGGCTGCATCGATCGACGACGGGCGGGCCGCCGGCGTGCTCGACCGGCTGGTTGCGACGTCCACGGCTGCGGCTGCCGAAGCGGACGCCACCGCCGCCTCGGACGCCGCCACGTCAGACCGCCCCGCCTGACGTTTCTCCGGCTCTGGCCCCCGGAATCCGGGGGCTACTCGACTACCGGATGAACCGGCGGGTGGCGGCCGAACGCCGGTTCCTCCGGCTCTGGCCCCGGAATCCGAACGCTCCTACCGGATAGACCGGGAGCGGCGCCTCAGGTGGAGGGCAGGTCGCCCGCTCCGGCGCCGGCCTCGTCGGCCACGTCCTCCTCGTCGACCTCCAGGTACCACATGTCGGCGCAGTCGGCGCAGCGGTAGGTGACCAGGTCGCCGGCGTGCCAGCCGAGCTCGGGTGCGTCGAACGGCACCCGGGTGCACGTGCCGCCGCAGTCGACGCACACGATGGTGTCGGCGGGGGCCATGTGGGCAGGTTGGCACGGACGCGAGGCGGCCCGCCTCCAGGGGAGAGGCGGGCCGCCCACTCGCCGCACACCGTGGGTGTGCCGCGGTTGCAGTCCCTTGCAATACGGGACTGCAGATGCTCGCCCTAGGGCTTCGCCGCCTTGTCGGTCTTGGCGAAGGTGTCGGGCACCGGGTACTCGCCGAGCACGAAGTTGAGGATCGCAACGTGCTTGGCGTCGGTGGCCTGGATGGAGGCCGCCAGCTTGATGGCGTCCTTGCTCTTCAGGCTGGGGATGGCGCTGAGGTACGTGGCCGCAGCGATTTCCTCGAGCAGCTTGGCCAGCTTGGCCGCGCCGCCGAAGTCCTTGACCTTGCCGAACTCGGCGTCCACCGTGGGCTTGAGCTTGGCGTCGGGCGTCGTGACCTCGGGCTTGCCGGCGCCCTTGAGCACCTTGTTCCACGCCGCCAGGTGCTCGGTGTGGTGGGCCATGGCGGTCTTGACGAACTCGGCGCCGGCTGCGGGCACTTCGCCGAGCTTGCCGCCGACGGCGGCGTCGAGGGCCGCCTTGTAGGTGCCGACCGCGAGGACCTCGAGGCCGGCCGCGAAGGACGCCACTGCGAGGTCGTCGCCGCCGCCGCCGCCGGCGGCAGCGGTGGTCTCAGTGGTGCCGCCCGCCTCGGTGGTGTCGGTGGCGGCGGTGTCGGTGTTATCGTCGCTGCCGCACGCGGCGGTGACAACGGCGAGACCGGCCACCACGCCGCTGCCGACGAGGAACTTGCGACGGCTGAACGCCGACGACGACAACTGATCGAGAGCGCTGGGCTCGGTGTCCATGTGGTTGCTGGTCTCCTGGGTCACTTGACCGCTCCGGTGTCCGCACCAGCTGCGTTGGTGACGGGCTCGAAAGCGTCGGGGAAGGCCACGCTGCCGGCAGCAGCCGGGAGCTTGGCCGCGTCGGCGCCGATCGGGATCTTGATCAGCTGCGGTGCACCGCCCATGAGGAGTGCCTTGACGGCACGCAGGACAGCGGCGTGCTGGGTCTCGACGCCCATGACGCTGGCCATGACCCGCTTGGACGCGGTGTCCTCGAGCTGGGTGGTGTTCATGAGGTACGTCTGGGTGGCGACCGTCTACAGCGTCTCGGCCAGGTTGACGACGTCGAGGGACGCCTTCAGGGTCGGGACGGCGGCGTCGACGATGGGCTTGAACTTGGCGTTCGGAGCGGTCTGCTCCTTGCCGCCGAGCGCCTTGGTCTGGCTCTGGAAGGCCTTCTTGTGCTCGTCGTGCTGCATCATCGTCGTCTGGGCGAACTTGATGACGACGGGGTTACCGCTCTTGATGAAGTCGAGCGTGAGCGCAGCGCCGTAGGTGGCGACAGCGAGCACCTCGAGCGAGGAAGCGGTCTGCAGGATCTGGATGTCGAGGGCCTCGTCGGCGTGGGCCGGCGTGGCGAACAGACCGGCCAGCATGGCGCCGAAGCCGCCGCCGAGCAGGCCGCGGGCGGCGAGGCCGCCCCCGCCGATGCCCATCTTCTGGAGGACACTGCGGCGGTTGGCGTTGTAGAGGTTGATCTCGTCGAGGTTGATCGCCTGGCCGCGGCGCTCTTCGCGGATCTCGGCCAGCTCGGGGAGCGTCGCCTTGATGTCCTTGAGAGCGTCGACCTGCAGGTCCTGCGACTCGACGATCAGCTCATTGAGTGATCGGTCATCGATGGTCACCGAAACGGTTCCCCTTTCAGGTTCAGCGGTGGCATGCGGACGCATGCCACCGGTACTCGGATTCTGCCGTGGGCAGGGATAGGTGTTGCCTTGGTGTTGCTGGAGCCGACGTGCCGTCCACCACTTCCCTGGCCACGCAACGGTTCGGCTTGTCAGGTATTCGGCACTACGCCGTGACCTGGATGACGCCCTTCATGTAGTCGTGAATGCTGCAGATGAAGGAGATCTCGCCCTCCTTGGACAGGGTGATGTCCTTGGAGTCGCCCTTCCCCAGCTCGCCCGTGTCGAACGACTTGTCGTCGGCCGTCGCGGTGTGTGCGGCGTCGTCATCGTTGACCACCTTCACGACGGTGCCCTTGGGCACCTCGATCGGGTTGGGCGAGAAGGCGAAGTCCTTGATGGTGATGGTCATGGCGCCGCCGCCGCCGCCGCCGGAAGCAGCCGGCTTGGTGTCACTGTCGCCGCCGCAGGCGCCGGCGAGGACCGAGATGCCGAGGACAGCAGCCAGCACGGCCGCTCTCGCCCGGGGGGCGTTGTTCACGAACCTACTCGCTGATCGCATCTGCGGGGACGGCACGCTTGTCGCCGATGCCGGCCTTGAACTCGCTGGAAGCTTCGCCCAGCGACCGGGCCAGCTTGGGTAGGCGGGTCGAACCGAACAGCAGCAGAACGACTGCGAGGATGATGAGGATCTCCGGTGCTCCGAGGCCCATGTGCGTCTCTCCTGGGTTTGACGTCCGATGGCTCGGACATGTGATCAGTGATACGGAGCCCGCTCTGTGGCGGATGGCCGAGGGGCAATAGGAACCTACCTCGTCCAACACACCCCATGGGCTCGTAGGACGTGCTGTTAGCCCGCGCCCGACCCGGAGAGTGACCTTCCCGATGTTCAACCTCGGTCCCATGGAACTGCTCGTGATCGTCGTGGTCGCCCTGGTCGTGCTCGGCCCCAGTCGCTTGCCCGACGCCATGCGCCAGGTCGGCAAGGGCATCGGCGAGGCCCGCCGGTGGAGCACCCAGCTGACCAGTGAGGTCCAATCGGCGTTCGTTCCCGAGCCCGCTCCCGTGCGCAGCACCACACCTGCCTACGGGCCCGCCGCCGCTGCCTACCCGGCCGAGTCGTACCCCGCCCTTTCGTACCCGCCGCCGGTCTACCCCGCAGCCGGATCGACCGATACATTCGACGCCACCGCCCCCGCCGCCACCGACGGCCAGGTGGGGGCGACATCATGAGCACCGCCGTCCTGGAACCGCCGGCGCCCCCTGCGCCGCAGCCGCCCATGCCGCAGATGAGCCTGGTCAGCCATCTCACCGAGCTGCGCCGCCGGCTCGTGATCTGCGCAGCTGCCCTGGCCGTCGGCGGGGTCATCGGCTTCGTGCTCTACAGCCGCATCCTGTCGTTCCTGATCGCGCCGTACGTCTCCGCTACCGGGTCGTCGAAGCTGTTCATCACCGATCCGCTGGAGGGTTTCGCCACCCGCATCAAGGTGGCCGGGTACACCGGCCTGGTGCTGGCCATGCCGGTGGTGCTGTGGCAGCTGTGGCAGTTCATCACGCCCGCCCTGCACCGCAAGGAGCGCCGGATGGCCGTGCCCTTCGTGGCCAGTGCCGTCGCCCTGTTCGCGTTCGGCGCCGCGCTTGCGTTCCTCACCCTGCCCAAGGCGCTCGAGTTCCTCGTGTCGATCGGCGGCGACAACCTGGAGACGATCTTCAGCCCGTCCGCCTACCTCAAGCTCGTCACGTTCATGATGGTGGCGTTCGGGCTCGCCTTCGAGTTCCCCGTGGTGCTGGTGTTCCTCCAGCTGGTGGGCATCGTGAGCAGCCGGCGCCTGCGGAGCTGGCGGCGCTACACGGCGGTGGGCATCTTCGTCTTCGTGGCCGTCGCCACGCCCAGCCAGGACCCCTACTCGTTGTTCGCCCTGGCCGTCCCGATGTACGTGTTCTACGAGCTGTCGATCGTGGCCGGGCGCCTGTTGAAGAAGTAGCCGTGCGGCGGGCCGACCGGTGCGGTCAGGCCCGCATGGCGTCGCGCAACGGGCGGTAGCCCACCAGCTGCACGCCCGCCCGCGCCGCCAGGCTGCGCAGCCCGTGGTCGTGCACGAGGACGTCGTGGTCGTCGACCCGCAGTCCCCAGTCCGGGGCCAGGGCCCGCAGCTCGGAGGCGTCGACGGCCGGCTGGGCCTGGATCTCCGTGAGCCCCGGCTCGAGCGAGAACAGGGCCCGCTCGAGGGCGCGGCGCACGCCGGTGCCCCGCAGCTCCACGCAGTGGTCGGGGAACAGCACGCCCTCCTCGGCGGCCAGGCGCCGGAAGGGAAAGCCGACGTCGCTCTCGGTGGAGGGCCCCGACAGCCGGACCGGGAGCCGGAAGTCGACGGCCAGTCCGAGGTAGACGTCGAAGAACTCGGGTCTGCCCTGGAGGGCGTCGAGGTGGGAGTCGAGGTGGCTCACGTCGAAGCCCCACAGGATCGCCCGCTCGATCTGGGCCCGCAGCTCCCTGCCCACCTCGTCGAGGTCGGCGTGGTCCCAGAGGTCCTCGACCGTGCGGGGGAAGCCTCCGTCGCCGTCGAGCAGGGACGGCGCATGGGTGACGGGGCCCCAGCGGTAGACCTCCCACTCGGCGTTGAGGGTGAGGTGGACGCCGACGTCCTCGCCCATGTGGCGGGCCGCCGCCTCTCTCGCCCACGGTCCGGGCACCATGAGGCCGGCGGTGGTGGCGAGGCCGTCGCGCAGCGCCTCGTAGACGCCGACGTTGGCGGCGTGGCTGGAACCGAGGTCGGCGCAGTTGACCAGCAGCAGCTTGGCGTCGGGCGGGTACCCGAGGCGCTCGGCGGCGGTGGGCGGCACGCGTGCGACGGTAGCCGACGACCGTAACGCGGCCTGCTGGCGTCGGGCGCCGCCGCCGTCAGGCCTTGCCGGCGCTCCCCGACAGGGGGACGTCGGCGCTGCCGCACGTGTCCCACAAGCCCCTCTGGCGGAGGCGGGCGGTGCCCACGGCGGCCACGAACTCGTCGGCATGGGCGATGTTGGGCGGGTAGGTGAGGGTTGTGGCGAAGCCCTCCTTGGCCATGGCCAGGTTCACAAACAGCCCGTCCTCGGCGCGGTATACATAGGCCAGCAGGCGGTCGTAGCGGTCCCGCGCCTCGACATCGCGCACCAGACGCACAGTCGTCCCCTCCGGCAGCAGGGCTTCCATGCGGTCGGTGGCCTCGGCGCCGAAGCACTCCCGCAGCCCGCCCCTGCCGTGGGTCTCCGGGGTGTCGATGCCGATGAGCCGAACCGGTTCGTCGGTGCCCTGGATGCGCACACGGATGGTGTCGCCGTCGACCACCCGCACGACGGTGGCCGTGCCTGGCGCTTGCGGGGTCGCCGGTTGCGGCCGGCTGCATGCACCGCCGAGGACGGTGGCGACGGCAACGGCGAGCACGGCGGCGGTGGACCTCACGGGCCCATTGTGGCGGCCGGGTGCGACAGCCTCCCGCTCGGTAGGGTTGGCCCGACGTGGGCGAGTTCTTTCTTGACGAGCGGGGCCAGGCCCTCCGGGTCACCTGGCACGCCGAAGCCGAGGTGGTGGTGTTGAGCGTGTGGCGGGCCGAGGAGTGCGTCGGCACCGTGCGCCTGGCAGCCGACGAGGCACACCGCCTGGCCTCCTTCCTCGACGAGGGCATCGCCGCGCCGGCGGAGGCACCCACCGCGTAGCCGCCGGGCGGCCGTTTCGTACTACGTGGGCGCCGCACATATTGCGCAAGGGCACCGGGCTTCCTACGTTGGGGTTCGGGCCGAGCAGCTCGGGACAGCGCGACCGTGCGCCGGCGGAGGGGACGCGAGGCGGAGAGGATACGGATGGTGGCGGCGCCTCCGGCGTGCCTCCGCCCGCCTCGTCGTTCCGGCGCTGCTGGTCGCCGCCCTGGCCGGCCCGGTCACCCCTGAGGCGCCCCTTGGCCTGGTCGACGTGGCGGAGGCGCAGACGGCGGCGGCGCCTGCGGCCGGCGTGGCCGACGTCCGCCTGCGCCTCCTGGCCAGCCATGACCTGGCCTCGCCCGGCCTCGACGGATCGGTGCGACCGCGTGGGAACAACGGCGACGTGGCCGTGCTCCGGGACACTGCGTACGTGGGTGGTGGGTCGGTTTCCAACAAGGCCCGCTGGAGTGCGGGGCGGATCTGCACCGACTGGGGCGGCGTGAAGGTGGTGGATCTGGCCGACCCGGCGCGGCCCCGCCTGCGCACCACCATCACCATCGTCGACGACCTGGGCGTCGACGCAGGCCCCGTGGGCAACCCACGGCGCGGCGCCCGCATCGACAACGTTTCGGTGAGCGCCGGCGCCGTCGACGCCCGCACCGTGACCACGCCGTCGTTCTCCGGTGACGTGCTGGCGGTGGCCGTGGAGCGCTGCGAGCCGCCGTACACCGCCGGCGGGCGCATCGAGTTCTACGACGTGAACGACCCGGGATCGCCCAAGCTGCTGGGCAGGTTCACGGCGCCCAGGCCGAGCGGCGGCTGGGGCGTCTTCGAGGACGTGCGGATGTTCACCCGTGACAACGGGCCCGGTGGCGCAGCCCGGCTGTATGCCGTGGTGACGTTGCCCTTCAACGGCAGCGATTTCCGGGTGCTCGACCTCAACGACCTGCGCGACCCGCAGGAGGTGGGCGCCTACCCGTCGGGCGGGGACATCGACCGCGACTCGGTGAACGGGTGCATGCCGGCGGTGGCGGCCCGCTCGGCCGCCCCGACCCCCGACGGCACGCGTGCCATCGTCTCGCTGTCGGACGGCTCCACGTCGCTCGACCCCCACTCCGGCGCCGTGCTCAACCTCGGTCTGGACGACCTGCCGCGTCGTGGCCGGCGCCAACCCACCGCAGTTCTCGTCGGTGCCGCCGCACATCGGGTTCCCGCCCGACGACAAGGTGGAGGGCAACGCGGCCGACGTGGCGGCCCTGGTGGACCGCAACGGCCGCCTCCACGCCATCGTGTCGGAGGACGACTTCGACCCGGCCCTCACCAACCTCACCGTGGAGGGCTCCGGCTTCACCGCCTTCGACGCTCGCGTGTGCGAGGCACGGGTCGGCCGCAAGCTGTACGAGCTGCCGGGCCGGCAGCTGCGGGCGCCCCTCGTCTATGCCGGGCCCGGCTGCGGGGCCACCAGCCTGGCCGGCGCCACCACCCTGGCAGCAGACGCCCCGCTGGTCGACGTGCGTGGCGCGGTCGCATTCGTGGAGGCGGGCGCAGGCTGCACGGTTGGGGAGCGCCGGGCCCATCTGCAGTCCCTCGGCGCCGTGGGGGTGGTGCAGGGGAGCACCTTCCTCGACACGGTGGACGCCGGCCCCGAGGGCGGCTACCCCACCATCCCCGACGTGACGGCCCCCACCGCCGCCACCCGGGCCGTCCAGTATGCGCCGGCGCCCAACCTCGCCGGCAGCGCGTTCCCTGTCTCGTGGGCCAATACCACCTCGACCATCACGGTGGCGCTCGGCGCCGCCGCCCCGTCGGGGACGACGGTGCTTCTCGTCCGGGCGCTCACCACACCCCTCGAGGTGCAGCGGGTGGCCGAGGGCGCATTCCGTGCCGCCGTCGTCTGGTACGACTCGGTCGACGGGGCCATCGGTGAGAGCGAGATCGGCGCCCTCGGCTCCGTGGCGCCGGTGACCCGGTTCAACCAGCAGGTGGTGGCTCCGGGCGGAGCCGTGAAGGCGGGCCTCAAGTTCGAGTGGGCGGGCGAGGCCGACGGCCTGGCCTACGCCCAGCACCTCACCTTCGGCCCGGTCGGCCTGTCGGCGGTGCTGCGCGACGACGAGGGCGACTGGGGCTCCCAGCGCATCGTGGACTTCGGCGCCGACCCGCCGGCGGAGGTCGGGATCTACCACAGCCCCGCTTCGACGGCGTGGCCGCCGCCCGACAACGGCATCTACGCCCCCCGCATGGCGAAGATGTTCGGCCGCGACCTGGCGTTCACCACCTGGATGTCCGACGGCCTGCGGGTGCTCGACGTGAGCAATCCCCTCGCGCCCCGGGAGGTCGGCTCCTTCGTGCCGCCGGCGGTGGCCGACCCGTCGCCGTCGGCAGGCGCCGGGCCCACCAACCGCCGGGGCGAGGCCGGATCCCTCCGGCGCGGGGCGTCGTGGCCCGCCCGCCCTTTGGTGACAGCGGTGGACGTGCTGCGCAAGGGCGAGCGGTCCGGGATCGTGGTGGTGAGTGACGTGAACGCAGGGATCTACGTGCTCGGGTCCGACGTCGTCCTGGACGGCTACTGGTCGACGGCGTCCGACGGTGGCGTGTTCGGCTTCGGGGCGGCCCGCTTCCTCGGCAGCATGGCTGGCAAGCGCCTGGCCAGCCCGGTTGTGGGGATGGCCACCACCCCGACGGGGGCGGGGTACTGGCTGGTGGCGGGCGACGGGCGGGGTGTTCGCCTTCGGCGACGCCACGTTCTTCGGATCGACCGGCGCCCTCCGGCTCAGTCAGCCGGTGGTGGGCATGGCCGCGTCGCCGACCGGCAGGGGCTACTGGCTGGCGGCCGCCGACGGTGGGATCTTCGCCTTCGGCGACGCTCGGTTCCGAGGGTCGACCGGGGCGATCCGGCTCAGCCGGCCGGTCGTGGCCATGACCGCGTCGCCCAGCGGGAACGGCTACTGGTTGACCGCCTCCGACGGCGGAGTGTTCGCCTTCGGCGACGCCGCCTTTCTGGGCTCGACCGGCGCCATCAAGTTGAACGCACCGATGGTGGGCATGGCGGCCGCACAGAGTGGGCGGGGCTACCGGCTGGTGGCGTCAGACGGTGGGGTGTTCGCCTTCGGCGACGCCGCCTTCCTCGGCTCGACCGGTGCGATCCGCCTGAACGCACCGATGGTGGGTCTGTCGACACTGCCGCACTGACCCGGCCGTCGTCGCAACGGTCAGGCGGCGGCTCCGCGGGTGGCCTCGACGAGGGTGGCCCTGGCCTCGGCCACGCCCTGACGACCGCGGCGGCGGGTCTCCTCGTCGAGGCGCCAGTCGGTGGCGTTGTCCTCGAGGAGCATGAGCTGTCGTTCCATGTACCCGAGTATGCAAGGGGGGTGTGACAGCCTCCCGGGGCGTTCCGGGCCCGGCCCCCGCCCGGTCGGCCTGGCGACATACCTCGCTCGGCGCCGCGCGTGCCACGATGGCGCCGTGCAACGAGCCCTGCATCGACCCCAGCGCCCGTTCGACGAGGTCGTCGAGCGCGCAGTCCGCCCCCCCGGCCCGACCTCGGAGGAGGGGCGGTGACGCCCAAGGACCGCACGATCGCTGTGGGCCTCGCCGTCGCCATCGGGCTGATCGGGATGCTCAGCTTCGCCCTCCTGCCCCTCAAGGCGGCCGGCGGCCTGAAGTGCGAGTCGCCCCTGAAGGGGGCCGACCCCAAGGAGATGGCGACCGAGGGGTACCTGGTGGGCAGGGAGGACAAGGCCTGCAGCACCAAGAGCGGGAGCCGGATCACCATCGTGGGCATCGTGGGCGTGGTGTTCATCGCCTTCGCCGTCTCGGCCGTCCTCCTGCCCGAGAGCAACATCGAGCGCATCGCATTCGGGGGCGAGGACCCCGAGGACGTCTACGAGATCAACAACTGATCCTCCCGGTTCTTTCGGGCGTCTTGCAGGAAGCTGCCTAGCGGCGTCGAACATCTACCGGACCAGATGCGACAGACCGGGAATCATGGGGACCGGTTCGCGAGCCTGGCCCGGAAGTCCGCCCAGTACGTGCTGGCGGGCGCTATCTGGGCGATGGTGCTCAGCGAGCCGGCGGGAGCGCCGCCTCAGCGGCCGGCGATGGCGGCCCGATCCCTGAGCATGTACGACGAGCTTGACCGGGCCATGGCCGAGCGCACCGACCAGTTGAGCGTGGCCGCCTCCCGGTCGGCGCCGCTGGTGGCGGTCGAGGAGGCGCCCGACATCGTGTGGCCGGCCCGGGGCGCCCTCACCGGGTGGTTTGGCGAGCGCCGGGGCGCGCACCGCCACCCGGGCATCGACATCGACGGGGCGACGGGCGACGAGGTGGTGGCTGCCGCCGCCGGCCGCGTCATTGCGGCCGGCCCGGCGCCGGCCGGTTATGCCGGGTACGGCACGGTGGTCATCATTGACCACACAGACGGCCTCACCAGCATCTCCGCCCACCTCTCGCGCGCAGTGGTGAAGGTGGGTCAGGAGGTCGAGCCCCTCCAGCGCGTCGGCAGCGTCGGCACCAGCGGCAACGTCACCGGCTCCCACCTGCATTTCGAGCTCCGCCGGGGCGGCGTGGCGGTCGATCCGAAGGGCTGGCTGCCAAAGCGCTGATTACCGGGTACCGCCCGCCCGTCGCGACGCCTTGTGCGGCGTCAGCGCCGGGATCCGGACCCTCACGCCGCAGGAACCGGACGCACCCTCGGCGCCGGCCGCAGCGGGCTTTGCACGGCGTCAGCCCCCGGATTCCGGGGGCTCACGCCGCATGAACGAGGGCGACATGGCCCGGCGTCGTGTGCGGGGTCAGGCGATCCGGCCGGGGAGTCCCACCAGGCCGGCGGGGCGGGGCGGCAGCGGCACGAGCCTGCGGCCCACCCGGCCGAGCACGGCGCCGAGGGCGACACCGGCGAGCACGTCGGACGGGTGGTGGATGCGCACGTAGGCCCGGCTGGCGGACACCACCACGGCAAGGGCGTAGTACAACGGCCACAGCGGGTCGTCGTCGGCCAGCAGGGCGGCCGCCGTGAAGGCGGCGGAGGCGTGGCCGCTGGGGAACGAACTGGTGCGGGGGCGGCGGAGGGGGTGAGGGCGGTCGCCCGCGAAGGCCGGCCGCGAGCGGCGGAACAGCGACTTGATGCCCATGTTGACCAGGGCCGACTCGGCGAACACGCCGGCGCCCACCCGCAGAGCGGCATGCCAGTCGTGCTCCGAGCGCAGGCCGCGCAGCGCCCCGAGGATGAGCCAGCCCATGCTGTGGTCGAACACGGCGGAGGCCCCGTAGAAGACCCGGTCGGCGGCGTGGCCGCGGAGGTGGTCGAGGGCGGCGTCGGCCCACGCATCGAAGTCGGCGACGCTCCGGCGGGCGTGTAGGGGGAGCAACGGCACGGGGCTCAACGGCCTGCGTCGTAGCCGGCGCCGGCGGCGGCGAGGGCCAGGCCGGTGAAGTCGGGGTCGCCGGCCAGCGCCGAGCAACCCTCGAACGAGGCCACCCGCGAGGGCGACAGGGAGGTTGGAAGCGGCAACGCCATCAACAGCAAGGCTAGGCGGAGGGTGCGACAGTCAGCGGCGCACGAAGGCGGCGGCCACGGCCTGCGCCACCAGGTCCGGGTCTTCGAGGGGGGCCAGGTGCCCGACGCCGGGCAGGACGTCGACCCGCCCGTCCGGAAGGCGTTCGGCCCAGGCCTCCAGCACGCCGGCCGGAACGGCGAGCGAGGCATCGCCCCTTGCCAGCACGACGGGGCAGCGGATGTCGCCCAGGCGCCGGCGCACGTCGTGGGCGAAGCCGTACTCGTACATGTGGGCCTCGTGCTCGGGCCGGCACTTGAGGCGGACGGAGCCGTCCTCGGCGTCGGCGAACCCGTGCTCCACGTAGGCGTGCAGGCCCTCGGGCGACAGGGCGGACAGGGGCGGCTTGGCGCCGTAGGTCGCCTCCGCCTCCTCCCGGGAGGCGAACGTGGCGCGCCGGCGCCGGGCCCTGACGGCCATGGGACGGTCGGCCATCGGCGGGTGGTCGTCGTCGGTGGGCGGCCCGATCGGCTCGAAGCAGTAGAGGGCGGAAAACGTGCCGGGTCGGGCCGCCTCGGCCAGGAGCAGAGCGGTGGCGCCGCTCGAATGGGCGAGACCGAGGGGGCGGTCGAGCCCGAGGGCGTCGACCACCGCCAGCGCGTCCCGGGCCAGCGTGGCCCAGTCCCAACCGTCGGCCGGGTCGCCCTCGACGACGGAGTCGCCGTGGCCGCGCACGTCGTAGGCGATGCAGTGGAAGCGGTCCGCCAGCCGGCGGGCGACGGGTTCCCACACCCGCCCGTGGAACCCGGCGGCGTGGGCGAGGAAGACGTCGGGGCCGCTCCCGCCAAGGTCGTGCACGGCGATCGCAGGCCCACCGGGCACGGGGACGGTGCGCATCGGGCGAAGCTAGCCCCGCCGGTGTCCCGCTCGGCGAAGGGGGGCCGGTAGCCTCCCCTGGTGGACGCTGCCACCGAGGTGCGACACGCCAACCGGGCTTTCTACGAGGCCTTTGAGGCCCGCGACCTCGACGCCATGTCGGGGCTGTGGGAGCGCTCCGAGCGCGCCCTGTGCACCCACCCGGGCTGGGCCACGCTCCAGGGGTGGGGGGCGGTGGCGTCGTCGTTCTTCGCCCTGTTCCAGAACGCCCAGTCGCTCCAGTTCGTTCTCACCGAGGAGCGGGTGCAGGTGCAGGACGGGGTGGCCTGGGTGACCGTCGACGAGAACCTGCTGGGGGACCAGGGCGGCTCCACGGTGGCGGCGGTGAACGTGTTCGTGCGGGACGCGGTCGGAGGTGGGTGGCGGCTGGTGTGCCACCACGGCTCGCTGGTCAGCGCCAGCACGCCGTCAGAGGGCGACGAGAGCGGCTAGCTCCGCCGCGTTGACCACGGCGTCGTCGCGCCAGCAGTTGGAGAACAGCACGTGCACCTCGGCCGCGCCCGAGGCCAGCTCCCGGATCGGGTCGACCCACGCCGCCAGCTCGTCGGCCGGGTACCGGTAGGCGTAGCGCTCGCCGATCTCCAGGTCCGGCTCGTCCCAGTTCCCTGGGTTGCGGCCACCGAGGCGCACCACGGCCAGGTCGCTGGTTGTGGCGACCACCGGCGGGCCCTGCCTCGGGTCCACACACACGAACCCGAGGTCCTGCTCCTCCAGGAACTCCAGGGTGGACTCGCACTCCCGGGCCTCGAGCCAACGCCTGTGGGTGAGCTCCACCGCCAGGGCCATGCCGGGAAGCTCGGCCCGCGCCTCGACCAGCAACGTGCGGCCGGTGTCGCCGGGCGGCAGCCACGCCGGGTACCGCAGGATCACGGCGCCGAGGCGGCCGTCGGCGGCGAGCGGCGCCAAGGCGTGGCGGAAGCGGGCCCACGCCTCCTGGCGGCCGGCGGGGGACAGGTGGTTGAGGTACAGCCGCCGGCGGTCGCGGAGCTCGGGCCGCACCTCCTCGCGGAGGTCCTCCCACAGCGAGTCGGGCAGTGCGGCGCCACCGCACAGCAGCGTCCAGGCCGCCACGTCGATGGTGAAGTCGGCCGGCGTGCGGTCGACCCACTGGCGGGATAAGTCGGGAGTGGGCGGGAAGCGCGCGGTGGCGTCGATCTCCACCAGCGGGAACTGCGCCGCGTAGTAGGCGATGCGCTCGGCCGCCTTCATCGTGCGCTTGGGGTACCAGCCGCTCTCGTGCACCAGGGTCCGCTCGGACCACGAGCTCGTGCCCACCAGGATGCGGGCGGTCAAGCGCGGCGCGTCCTCCCGAGCCGCAACCGGTCGCCCAGCAGGGCGGCCCGTGCCGCGTTCGCCCCGCACGCCCCATGCACCCCACCGCCGGGATGGGCGGACGCAGAGCCGAGGTACAGGCCCCGCACCGGCGTCTCGGCCCGGCCCAGGCCGGCAACGGGACGGAACACCAGTTGCTGGTGCAGCTGCCCGGTGCCGCCGTTGGTGGCGCCACCGACCAGGTTGGCGTCGGCCGCCTCCATGCTGCGCGGTGTGAGGACGTGGCGCCCCCGGATGAGGGACCGGAAGCCGGGCGCCAGCATCTCGATCTCCTCCTCCACCCTGTCGGCCATGGCGTCGGCTTCGGCCGCGTCCCAGACGCCGGTGATGGCGCTGTCGCCTGCGTCGCCCCGCACATGCTGGGGCACGTGGGTATAGGCCCACGCCACCTGCTTGCCGGCCGGGGCGCGGCTCGGGTCGGCCAGGCCCTGCTGGCCCACGATGAGGAACAGGGGGTCCGGCACCAGACCGACGGCCAGCTGGGCGGCCTGCACGGTGAGGGCGTCCACGCTGTCGGAGACATGCACGGTGCCCGCCCGCCGGGCATCCTCCGCTTCCCACGGG
Organism: Acidimicrobiales bacterium; assembly: GCA_046596195.1. GTDB lineage: Bacteria > Actinomycetota > Acidimicrobiia > Acidimicrobiales > JAHFUS01. Next base: position 16,669 of record JBKJNA010000137.1, read on the forward strand.
ATGGGACCGTCGAGAGCCCAGTCCAGCTTCACCGTGGCGTGGTCCCACTCGAAGTGCCGCAGGGCCTGCACGAACCCCGCCGGCAGGTGGTCCTGGCCCACCAGGTCGAAAAAGAGGGCAGGGGCGGCCACGTCGGCCACCACCGCCCGGGTGGCGTCGATTTCGACGCCCGCGGCCGTGCGCACCGCCACCGCCCGGCGGCCCCGCACCACCACCGACGCGACGGGCGACGAGCATTCGATGCGCCCACCCGCGCTCTGCAGCCGGGCCACGAGGGCGTCGGTGAGCCGGCCCGCCCCGCCTTCGGGCACCGGCCATCCCACGTCCTGGCCGAGGGCGGCCAGCAGCCAGCCCACCATGCCGCCGATGGACGACTCCGGGAACAGGTCGGTGTGCAGGGCACAGCCAGCCAGCAGGCGCCGCCCCTCCTCGCCGGCGAACGTCTCCTCGCCCAGCCGGCGCACCGAGAGGGTGAGGAAGCGGGCCAGGTCGCCCAGGTCGGAGGGGCGCTGGCCCCCCAGCAGCTTGAGGCTGGCCCGCACCGGTGGGAACGGCCGCAGGACGCAGTCGAGCAGCGGCCCGCCCATGCGCTCCCACCGGCCGTAGAGGCGCCGCCAGCCGTCCCCGTCGCCCGGGGTGTGGCGGTCGAGGGCGGCTGCCGTCTCGTCGATGTCCGTCGACAGCACGGCGCACGTGCCGTCGCTCGACGGGTGGGCCAGTGCCAGTGGGGCCCGCTTCCAGCGCAGGCCGAAGGAGCCGAGGTCGAGGTCGCGCAGGACGGGGGATGCCACGCCGAGCGGGTAGAAGGCGCTGAAGACGTCGTTTACGAATCCCGGCTCCACCAGCTCGGCCGACTTCACCGCCCCGCCGGGCACGTCCTGGGCCTCGAGCACCACCACGTCCCAGCCGCGGTCGGCCAGCAGAACGGCCGCCACCAGGCCGTTGGGCCCGGCGCCGATCACCACCGCATCGGGCACGGGCCGAGCGTAGGGGAGACTGCGGGAATGACAGACGGGCGCGCGTGGGGCGTGCAGCACGGGTACCACGACGACCGGGGCACCTGGCACGACGTGGCGCCCGGGACGGTCGACGCCGTGCTCGACGCCATGGGTGCCGGCGACCACCCGCCGGCGCCCGTGTCGGCGGCGCCCGGTCCCGACTGCCCGGTGCTGGTGGTCGACGCGGGCGAGCAGGCCGAGGTCCCCGGCCGCTGGCTGCTGCACACCGAGGACGGCGGTGAGGCGGCGGTCGAGGAAGTGCTGCCGGCGGACGTCCCCCTCGGGTACCACCGCCTCCAGCGGGAGGACGACGGCTTCGTGGCCCGCCTCGTGGTGGCGCCGCCCGCCTGCCACCTGCCCGCCGGGCTGCGGGTGTGGGGGTGGGCGGTCCAGCTGTACGCGGCCCGCTCCCGGGCCAGCTGGGGGATGGGCGACCTGGGTGACCTGGCCCGCATCGGCCGGTGGTCGGCCACGCACGGCGCCGGCATGGCCATGATCAACCCGCTGCACGCAGCCATGCCCACCGGTCCGCAGCAGGCCAGCCCGTACTCGCCGTCGAGCCGTAGCTGGCGCAACCCGCTGTACCTGCGGCTGGAGGACGTGCCCGGCTACGCCGGCCTGAACGACGCGCCCGAAGGCGTTGATCTGGCCCGGCTGGCCTACGACGCCCGGGTGCTGAACGACGACCGCCTCATCGACCGCGACAAGGTGTGGTCCTGCAAGTCGCCCGCGTTGGAGTGGCTGTGGAAGCGCTTCCGGGATTCCGGTGGCGACCCCGCCTTCGACCGCTTCTGCGACGAGCACGGCGCCTCCCTCGCCGCCTACGCCACCTTCTGCGCTCTGTCCGAGCGCCACGGCGTGCCGTGGACGACCTGGCCTGCGGAGCTACGTGATCCGGAGGGCCCCGGCGTGCTCGTCTTCGTCGCCGAGGAGCGCGACCGGATCCGGTACCACCAGTGGCTCCAGTGGCTGGTGGACGGCCAGCTGCGCCGGGCGGCCCAGGAGATCGACGTGGTGCAGGACCTGGCCATCGGCGTCGACCCGGCGGGCGCCGACGCCTGGCTCTGGCAGGACGTCTTCGCCCTCGGTGTGCGGGTGGGCGCCCCGCCCGACGAGTTCACCGCGTCGGGCCAGGACTGGGGACTCCCGCCGATGGACCCGTGGCGCCTCAGGGCCGCCCGCTACCAGCCCTTCATCACCACCGTGCGGTCCATGCTCCGTCATGGCGGCGGCGTGCGCATCGACCACGTGATGGGCCTGTTCCGCCTGTTCTGGATCCCACCCGGCCGCCCGCCCGCCGAAGGCGCCTACGTGCAATACCCGTGGCGCGACCTGCTCGGCATCCTCGCCCTGGAGAGCACGCGTGCCGGCGCCTGGGTGGTCGGGGAGGATCTCGGCACCGTCGAACCCTTCGTGCGAGAGGAGCTGGCCCGCCGCAATGTCCTGTCCTACCGGCTGGCCTGGTTCGAGGACGTCCCGCCCCGCCACTTCCCCCGCCAGGCCATGGCCGCCGTCACCACCCACGACCTGCCCACCATCGCCGGCCTGTGGACCGGGTCCGACCTCGAGGAGCAGGAGCGCATCGGCCAGGAGCCCAACGTGGAGTCCACCCTCGCCATACGCCGGCGCCTCCAGCACTGGGCCGGTGTCGCGGACGACGCGCCGGTCGACGAGGTCGTGCGCCGCACCTACGAGCTGCTGGCCGAGGCCCCGAGCGCGGTGGTGGCGGCCACCCTGGACGACGCCCTCGGCGTCTGTGAGCGCCCCAACCTCCCGGGCACCGTCTCGGAGCGCCCCAACTGGTGCCTCGCCCTCCCCGTCCCCCTCGACGAGGTCGAGAGTGACCACCGAGTGGCCGCCGTGGCCGAGGCGCTCTCGCAGGGCCGAACGCCGCCCGCCCCGGGAGCGTAGGTTCGGGGCGATGGACCTGCCGGTGATGCCGCCCGTCAAGCCCATGCTGGCCAAGCCGGCCAAGGCGCTGCCGGCCGCAGGCGGGATGCTCTTCGAGCCCAAGTGGGACGGGTTCCGCTGCATCGTGTTTCGCGACGGCGACGAGGTGGAACTGGGCAGCCGGAACGAGAAGCCCCTCACCCGCTACTTCCCCGAGGTGGTGGCCGCGATCCGGGACCAGCTGCCCGCCAAGGTGGTGCTCGACGGGGAGATCGTGATCGCCGCCGACAAGCGGCTCGACTTCGAAGCGCTCCTGCAGCGCATCCACCCGGCGGACTCGCGGGTGCAGCGCCTGGCCGAGGAGACGCCGGCGTCGTTCGTGGCCTTCGACATGCTCGCCCTCGGCGACCGCGACCTCCGCAAGATGCCCCTCGCCGAGCGCCGTGCCCTGCTGTGCGATGCGCTGGCCGGCGTGCAGCCGCCGGTCCACGTCACCCCCTGTACCGACGACCGCGAGGTGGCCACCGACTGGTTCCACCGCTTCGAGGGCGCCGGCCTCGACGGCGTGATCGCCAAGCCGTCCGACCTCCTCTACCGGGAGAATGTCCGGGCCATGGTGAAGGTGAAGCACGAGCGCACGGCCGACTGCGCCGTCGTGGGCTTCCGCTGGCACAAGAGCGGCCCCATCGTGGGCTCCCTCGTGCTCGGCCTCTACGACGACGACGGGTTGCTCCACCACGTCGGGGTGAGCGCATCGTTCACCATGCAGCGCCGCAAGGAACTGGTCGACGAATTGGCCCCGTACCGGTTGGCCAAAGAGGAGCCGGAGGGTGGGCGGGACGGACTCGGCTTCGACGGCCGGGCCCCCCATGCCCACAGCCGCTGGAACGCCGGCCGCGACCTCACCTTCGAGCCGCTGCGGCTGGAGCTCGTCTGCGAGGTGGCCTACGACCACCTGGAAGGGCAGCGCTTCCGCCACGCCACCACGTTCCGCCGGTGGCGGCCCGACCGGGAGCCACGGTCCTGCACCTACGCCCAGCTCGACACGGCCGTTCCCGAGGAGCTGGCCAAGGTGTTCGGGGCAGCCTCGTCCTCCTGATCGTTTGACCACAGGCGGCCACAGCATGTGGAAAGTCGACACTTCCGGCCTGCCCTGCTGTCGGCGAGCGCCCGGGGTACTGCTAGTTTTTGCCGGTCGTTCCCCCAAGGCAGGAGACCGCCGACATGACCATGACCCCACCCAGGCAGAAGGTCGACCGTGACGAGGTCTTCCTCGAGTACACCAAGAGCATCTGCCCGGTGTGCAAGACGGTCATCGACGCCGAGGTGAACGTCAAGGACAACAAGGTCTTCCTGCGCAAGCGCTGCGCCGAGCACGGCAAGTTCGAGGCCCTGCTCTACGGCGACGCCGAGATGTACTTCGCGTCCATGAAGTACAACAAGCCCGGGACGTACCCGCTGGAGACCCAGACCGAGGTCAAGGACGGCTGCCCGCTCGACTGCGGCCTGTGCCCCGAGCACAAGCAGCACGCCTGCCTCGGCATCATCGAGGTGAACAGCGGCTGCAACCTCGACTGCCCCATCTGCTTCGCCGACTCCGGCCACCAGCCCGACGGCTTCTCGCTCACCATGGACCAGGTGGAGGCCGGCCTCGACGCCTTCGTGCGCTCGGAGGGCGAGCCCGAGGTCGTGATGTTCTCGGGCGGCGAGCCCACCATTCACCCCCTCATCCTCGACTTCATCAAGATGGCGCAGGACAAGGGCGTCCACATGGTGACGCTCAACACAAACGGCATCCGCTTGGCCCACGACCGCAACTTCGTGCGGAAGCTGGCCGAGCTCAAGCCCACCATCTACATGCAGTTCGATGGCTTCGACCCCGAGACCCACATCAAAATCCGCGGCCGTGACCTGCGTGAGGTCAAGCAGAAGGCGCTCGACAACTGCGCCGAGTTCGGCCTCGGGGTCTCCCTGGTGGCGGCCATCGAGAAGGGCCTCAACGAGCACGAGCTGGGCGACATCATCCGCTTCGGCATCAAGCACCCCGCCGTGAAGTCGGTTGCCTACCAGCCCGTCACCCACTCGGGTCGCCACGTGGAGTTCGACCCCATGCAGCGGCTCACCAACTCCGACATCATCCACGGCCTGGTGGACCAGTGCAGCGACTGGTTCAAGCTCTCCGACTTCGTGCCGGTGCCGTGCTGCTTCCCCACCTGCCGCTCCATCACCTACCTGCTGGTGGAGGGCGACAACGTGGTTCCCATCCCGCGCCTGCTCGACGTGGACAACTACCTCGACTACGTGAGCAACCGGGTCATGCCCGACATGAGCGTGCGGGGCGCCCTGGAGAAGCTGTGGAGCGCGTCGGCGGTGCCCGGCGGCGACGGCAACACCACCAACCAGCTGGAGTGCGCCACCTGCGGCATCGACCTGCCGGAGGCGCTGAAGGACATCGCCGACAAGTCGTTCATGGTCGTGATCCAGGACTTCCAGGACCCCTACACGCTCAACGTGAAGGCCCTCATGAAGTGCTGTGTCGAGGAGATCACGCCCGACGGCCGGCTCATCCCGTTCTGCGCCTACAACTCGGTGGGCTACCGCGAGGAGATCCGTGAGCAGCTGAGCGGCGCCTCCGTGCCCACCATCGTGCCCAACGCCACAGAGCTCCAGCCCATCCTGCTCACCACCAAGTACGGCTCCAAGATGTTCGGCGAAGCGGCCAGCGGCGGCGACGAGGCGTCCGACCCGTCCAAGCACGTCCCCGCCGACGCCACCAACGTGGGCAAGAAGCTCCGGTGAGCGCCCCCAGCCCTTCCCGAGTAAATAACCACCGGAATCCGGTGGTTATTTACTCGAAAGCGGGCGCGGCATGACCACTGACGCCGAGAACATCAAGATGTGCTGCTCTACGGCGTACCAGCAGGACGCCGTGGCCCTGATCCTGGGCGAGTCGTACCACCCCGGCGGGTTGGACCTGACCCGCCGGCTGGGGCGGGCGCTCGACCTGCGGCGGGGCCAGAAGGTACTCGACGTGGCCAGCGGCCCCGGCGCCACCGCCTTCCTCCTCGCCGCCGAGTTCGGCGTGGCCGTGGAGGGTGTCGACCTGGGCGACCAGTCGGTGGCGACGGCCAACGCCAAGGCCGAGGCCAACGGCCTTGGTGACACGGTGCGGTTCACCGTGGGCGACGCCGAGCGGCTGCCGCTCGACGACGAGTCGGTCGACGCGGTCGTGTGCGAGTGCGCCTTCTGCACGTTCCCCGACAAGGCCACCGCCGCGTCAGAGATGGCCAGGGTGCTCAAGCCCGGCGGCCGCATCGGGATCACCGACGTGGCCCTCGACCCCAACCGCCTGCACGACGAGCTCAAGACGCTGGCCGGCTGGGTGGCCTGCCTCGCCGACGCCCGGCCCGTGGAGCAGTACGTCGACCTCCTCGGCGACGCCGGCCTGAAGGTCACCGTGCGGGAGGACCACGACGACGCCCTGGCCAAGATGATCGAGCAGATCAACGCCCGCCTCATCGCCTTCCGCATGGCCAAGGTGCCGGCGCTGGAGTCGATCGACTTCGACACCGCCCGCCAGCGGGTCGCCCTGGCCGCCCAGGCCGTGCGCGACGGTATCGCGGGCTACACCCTGCTGATCGCCGAGAAGGTCTAGCCCTCGCCGTTCTCGTCGGCGGAATGGCGCGGACGTCGCGCCGTTTCACCGACAGGAACGGAACCGACAGGAACGGACCGGTGCTCGCGAGGTAGGCGTCGATCGGGCATGCTGCTCGGGCATCCGCGCTTTCGGAGGTCGTCACATGCATCGTGGAGTCGCTGCTTTCGCCGCCGTCCTGCTCGCCGGGGTGGTTCTCGCCGGCTGCGGCTCTGACGACACGGGCGGCACCATCGCCGAGCCTCCCGCGGCCGACGTCAGGAAGGTTGAGGTGAAGGCGGCCGAGTTCGCCTTCAACCCCACCGAGATCCAGCTCACCGCCGGCGAGGACGTCCAGTTCACCGTCACCAATGGCGACCAGGTCGAGCACAGCCTCACCATCGAGGGCCTCGGCGTCGACCAGGACGTGGAGGGCGGCAAGTCCGCCGAGGCGCCGGTCACCGAGAGGCTGAAGGCGGGGACCTACAACTACGAGTGCAAGTACCACCCGCAGCAGATGAAAGGTACCGTCACCGTCGCCTGACCCACCCCGACCTACGACCCCGAAAGCGGGCGGAACCGGCGCAGGCGCAGGCTGTTGGACACGACGAAAACGCTCGACAGCCCCATCGACGCGCCGGCGATGAGCGGGTTGAGGAGGCCGGCGGCGGCGAGAGGGATGGCGGCCACGTTGTAGGCGAAGGCCCAGAACAGGTTGACCTTGATGGTGCCGAGGGTGCGCCGTGCGAGGCGGATGGCGTCGGCCGCCACCGTGAGGTCGCCTCGGACGAGGGTGAGGTCGCTGGCCTCGATGGCCACGTCGGTGCCGGTGCCCATGGCGATGCCCAGGTCGGCCTGGGCCAGGGCGGCGGCGTCGTTCACGCCGTCGCCCACCATGGCCACGACCTTGCCCTCGGCCTGGAGGCGGCGGATGACGTCGACCTTGTCGGCGGGCAGCACTTCGGCGACCACGGTCTCGATGCCCACGTCGCCGGCCACGGCGCGAGCGGCGCGGGTGTTGTCGCCGGTCAGCAGCACTGGCGTGAGGCCCAGCGTGCGCAGGCGGGAGATGGCCTCGGCGCTGGTGGGCTTCACCGTGTCGGCCACCACGATGACGGCCCGCACGGCGCCGCCCCAGCCGGCCACGATCGCCGTGCGCCCGAGGTCCTCGGCCGCCTCCTTGGCCGCCCGCAGATCGTGGGTGAGGGGCATGGCCCGGTCGGCCAGCAGGGACTGGCGGCCGGCGATCAGGGTGTGACCGTCGACCACGCCGCTCACGCCCAGGCCCTCGTGGTTGGCGAAGCCCTCGACCGCCGGCAGCGGGCCCAGGCGCTCACGGGCGCTTTCGGCGATGGCCCGGGCGACAGGGTGCTCGGACGCGTCCTCCAGGGCGCCCACCAGGCGCAGGACCTCGTCGGGGGCGGTGCCCTCGACGGAAACGACCTCGATGAGGGCCATGCGCCCGGTGGTGACGGTGCCCGTCTTGTCGAGCACAACGGTGTCGACCCGACGGGTGGACTCGAGCACCTCGGGGCCCTTGATGAGGATGCCGAGCTGGGCGCCCCGGCCGGTGCCCACCAGCAGGGCGGTGGGCGTGGCCAGCCCCAGGGCGCAGGGGCAGGCGATGATGAGCACGGCGACGGCGGCGGTGAACGCGGTGGCCGCCGTCTCGCCCGTGCCCAGCCAGAACCCGAGGGTTCCGAAGGCGAGGGCGATCACGATGGGCACGAAGACGGCCGACACCCGGTCGGCCAGGCGCTGCACGGGCGCCTTGCCGTTCTGGGCGGCGGTCACCAGGCGGGCGATCTGGGCCAACGCCGTGTCGGCGCCCACCCGGGTGGCGGTGACGACCAGGCGGCCGCCCGCATTGACGGTGGCGCCGGTGACGGTGTCGCCGGGGCCGACCTCCACCGGCACCGACTCACCGGTGAGGAGGGAGGCATCGATGGCGGACGAGCCTTCCTCCACCACGCCGTCGGTGGCGACCTTCTCCCCCGGGCGCACCACGAACCGGTCGCCCACGGCGAGGTCGGCGATGGCCACGCGCACCTCGGCGCCGTTGCGCAGCACGGCCACGTCCTTGGCCCCCAGGCCGAGCAGGGCCCGCAGGGCGGCGCTCGAGCTGCGCTTGGCCCGGGCCTCGAAGTAGCGACCGGCCAGGATGAACACGGTGACGGCGGACGCCACCTCCAGGTACAGCTCGTCCTGACCGGCGCCCCGCTCCACGGCCAGCGAGAAGCCCATTTTCATGCCCGGTTCGCCGGCGCCGCCCCAGAAGAGGGCGTACACGCTCCAGACGAAGGCGGCGATGGTGCCCACCGAGATGAGGGTGTCCATGGTGGCGGCGCCGTGGCGCAGGTTCATCCACGCCGCCCGATGGAAGGGCCAGGCGCCCCACACCACCACGGGCGCGGCCATGGCGAAGGCCAGCCACTGCCAGTTGGTGAACTGGAGGGCGGGCACCATCGACAGGAGCAGCACCGGCAGGCCGAGGGCGGCGGACCCGATGAGGCGGTTTCGCAGGGCGACGACCGCCGAGTGCCCGTCCTCGCCGACTTCCTCGCTGTCGCCGTCGGAGCTGGCGGGGCCGGCGGGCGGCGCCGGCAGGGTGGCGGTGTACCCGATGGCCTCCACCTCGGCGATGAGCCGCTCAGGGGTGATGCCCCCGGTGGCCGTCACGGTGGCGTGTTCGGTGGCGTAGTTGACGTTGGCGTCCACGCCCTCGATCTTGTTGAGGCGCTTGGCGATGCGGGCCGCGCACGAGGCGCACGTCATCCCGCCGATGTCGAGGTCGACGGTGACCGGATCGGCCTCCGGCCTGGCGGTGTCGGTCATCGATGCGCCATCCCTTCGTGATGTCGTACCGATGAGTTGCTCATGGACCATCCTCCCGGGCTGGTCATCGAGTCAGTGCTCCATCTCGGAGGCGCCGGTGACGGCGACCTGGTCGGACGTGAACGCCGCCGTATGCACGGTACCGGCGTGCTTGAAATCGAGGAACAGCGCGTACCGGCCGGCCGAGGTGAGCGTGGCGTCGAAGCGGATGGTCCCGTCCTCCGGCGCACCTTCGCCCTCCTCGTCCGCCGGGTGCACGTGGGCGTAGGCGAGGTCGCCGGAGCGCATGGCGACCAGGTGCCCGTTGGCGCCGAGGTACGGCTGGAGGTCGGCGACCGGCTTCCCGTCCCGCTCGACGGTGAGGGCGGCGGTGATCTCGCCGCCGTCGCCCTTGTCGGTGAGGAGGGTGACGTCGTAGCCGTCCACGGTCGTGCGGGAGGAGGGATTGCCGAGGCGGCCGGGCCGGTAGGCGCCGGCCACCCCCAGGTCGGTGCCCAGGGCCAGGCGGGGACCTCCGTCCACCTGGAAGTCGGCCACCGCCCGGTAGGAGCCGGCGGCCATCGGCGGGAGGTCGATCGACCAGGTGCCGGCCGTGTCCAGCTTCGGGTGCACGTGCTCGAAGCTGGTGAGCTCCCGGTTGACCACGATCAGGTGCAGAGCCCGCTCGTGGAGCGGCCGGAAGGATCGCTGGGGCTCGCCGTCGGGGCGGGTGATGACGAAGCGAAAGGGCCCGCCCGCGGCTTCGAGCGTCGCGGTTGCCGGCACCAGCCGGTAGCCGTCCCTTGTCGCCACGACGCCTTCGCCCTCGGGCGCCGGCGCCTCGGCGGCGCCGCTTGCGGCATCAGGCCCCACTGCGGCACCGAGGCCGGCACCGACGACGACGACGGCGGCCAGGCCGGCGCCGAACGCCGCCAGGCGGGTGCGGGTGTTCATGACGCCAGCTCGAAGCCGGCCTCGTCGACGGCCTCGGCCACGGAGACCCGGTCCAGCCGCTCGGTGCTCTCCACGGTGACGGCGCCGGTGGTGAGGTCGACGTCCACCAGGGTGACGCCGTCGAGGCGGCTGAGTTCGGTGGTGACCGCGTTCTTGCAGTGGTCGCAGGTCATGCCGGTGACGGTGAAGGTCTCGCTGGCCATGGTCGGCTCCTCGCTGTTCGGATTGCTGTGAAGATACCATACCCCACTAGGGTATCATCACCGGATGGCTGGGACTTCCGGGGGGTGGGTCTGGCAGCATGCTCCGTGCCGGTGGGCCCGGGGCCTCCAGACCTGCCGTGGTTCGGCTGCAACGCCTGCGACGACCTGGGCACGCCCGCCGGTGACTTCGCCGAGAGCTTCGCCGCCTGGCAGGTCCCGTCCGGCGACTTCTCCAGCCGCCTCGGCCCGCCGCCGGATGCCGTCCAGCGCGACCTCCTGGAACGGCTCACCGGACTCTGACCAGCGGACCGTGTGGTCGACGAAACGCTGTGAGAGGCGCGGCGACCCGCACCGGGACGAAGGGAGCGGACAGGAAGCTTGCAAACGCTAGCTTTAAAGCTAAGAGAAGGTAGTGGGTGCGGCTACGCTCGCCGAGTGGTAACGAAGCATGCCTACCGCCTGGGCCAGGCCGCCGACCTGCTCGGCGTGAGCGTCGACACCGTGCGCCGGTGGGCCGACGACGGCCAACTTGTCACGACCCGCACCGGGGGAGGGCAGCGCAGGGTGGACGGCGCCTCGCTGGCGGCGTTCCTCGCCGACCATGGCGACGCCCCCGATGCGGCCGCCGTGGTCGGGCAGTCCGCCCGCAACCGGCTGCCCGGCATCGTGACGCGGGTGGTGAAGGACAAGGTGGCGGCCCAGGTGGAGATGCGGGCCGGGCCCTTCCGGATCGTGTCGTTGATGACCCGGGAGGCGGCCGACGAGCTCGGCCTGGCGCCGGGCGTGCTGGCGGTGGCGGCGGTGAAGTCCACCAGCGTGGTCATTGAGCTCACCGCCCCGTGATGTCCCGCCGAGCTTTCGCAGTCGTGGCGCTCACGGTCTGCTGTGCGCTGGCGGCCGGCGGCTGTGGGTCGGACAAGGCGGCCACGACTGCCACGACTGCCACGACTGCCACGAGCACCACGGCGGCGGCCGATCCCGTGTCGGGCGAACTTGTGGTGCTGGCCGCCTCGTCGCTCACCGAACCGTTCGAGGAGCTGGGCCGGACGTTCGAGGCCGAGCACCCCGACGTGGAGGTGACCTTCAGCTTCGCCGGGTCCTCGGACCTGGCCCGCCAGATCGGCGCGGGCGCGCCCGGCGACGTGTTCGCCAGCGCTGACGAGAAGACCATGGCGGCCGTGGTGGCCGCCGGTCAGGCCGCCGAGCCCGTGGTTGTGGCCCGCAACCGATTGGCAATCATCGTGGAGAAGGGCAACCCCAAGGGCATCCGGAGGCTGGGCGACCTGGCGAGGAGCGACGTCGTGCTGGTGGTCTGTGCAGCCGAGGTGCCGTGCGGCCGCCTGGCTGCCGCCGCGTTCCAGAAGGCGGGGGTCGAGGCCGAGCCGGCGTCGCTCGAAGCAACTGTGAAGGCCGTCGTCTCGAAGGTGACGCTGGGCGAGGCCGATGCCGGCATCGTCTACCGCAGCGACGTGCAGGCGGCCGGCGACAAGGCAGGAGGCGTCGACGTGGAGGAAGGTGCCGACGCCGCCCTTCAGGCCGTGTACCCCGTGGCCGTCACCACCGCCGCTGCCAACCGGGCGGCGGCCAAGGCATGGGTGGACCTCGTCAGGTCGGCGGCCGGCCTGCGGGCGCTGGCGGCGGCGGGCTTCCTCGAGCCATGAGCCGCCGGCGGGTGCTGTCGCCGGCGGTCGCCGTCCCCGCCGTCGCCGCCGGCGCATTCCTCGCCCTGCCCCTCGCTGCTCTCGTGTGGCGGGCGCCGTGGGCCGGGCTGTGGTCCGACCTCACCGATCCGGCCGCCCGCACCGCCCTACGTCTCTCACTGGTCTGCTCACTGGGGGCCACCGTCTTGGCGGTTGGCCTCGGCCTGCCCCTGGCGTGGGCCCTGGCGCGGGTGCCGTTCCCGGGCCGGCGCCTGGTGCGCGCCCTGGTGCTCGTGCCCCTCGTGCTTCCGCCGGTGGTGGGCGGTGTCGCCCTGCTGCTGGCGCTCGGGAGGCGGGGGGTGGTGGGCCAGTACCTCGACCAGTGGTTCTCCATCAGGCTGCCCTTCACCACTGCGGGGGCGGCCGTGGCCGAGGCCTTCGTGGCCATGCCCTTCCTGGTGCTCACCGCCGAGGCCGCCTTCCGCAGCGCCGACCGGCGCTACGAGGACGCCGCCCGCACCCTCGGCGCCGGCCGGTGGACGGTGTTCCGTCGGGTCACCCTGCCCCTGACGTGGCCGGCGCTGGCCGCCGGCGGCCTGCTGGCGTGGGCCCGCGCCCTTGGCGAGTTCGGCGCCACCATCACCTTCGCCGGGAACGCTCCCGGGCGAACCACCACCATCCCCCTCCAGGTCTTCCTGCTGCTGGAGTCAGGCCGGCTCGGCTCCGCCCTGGCCCTCAGTCTGGTGCTCCTGGCCGTCTCGGTGACGGTGCTGGCCGTGCTGCGGGACCGGTGGCTGGGGGCCCTGTGACCGGCCCGGGAGGACGGTCCGTCAAGCAACTCACTGTGGGCTATCCCTCAGGGATGGTCCGTCAGTGACCGCATCCGACGGGCTCTCGGCCGAGGTCGAGGTCCGCCTCGGAGCGCTCGACCTGCGCGTCCGCCTGGCCGTGGCGCCGGGCGAGACGGTGGCCGTGCTCGGGCCGAACGGAGCCGGGAAGACCACCCTGCTGCGGGCCTTGGCCGGCCTCCACGACGTCGACTCCGGCATGGTGGTGCTCGACGGCGAGGTGCTGGAGGACACCGCCGGCGGGCGGCGGGTGCCCTGCGAGCGGCGGCCCGTCGGCATGGTGTTCCAGGACAACCTGCTGTTCCCCCACCTGTCCGCCCTGGAGAACGTGGCGTTCGGGCTTCGGGCGCGGGGCGTCCGCAAGGGCGAGGCGCGCCGGCGGGCGAGGGACTGGCTCGACCGGGTGGGCCTGGCCGCCCACGCCCAGTCCACGCCGGACCGGCTGTCCGGCGGCCAGGCCCAGCGGGTGGCCCTGGCCCGGGCGCTGGCCGGCGACCCGCGCCTCCTGCTGCTCGACGAGCCCCTGGCCGCCCTTGACGCCTCCGTACGGAGCGTCGTGCGGCGCGACCTCCGCACCCACCTGGCTGCTGCGCCCGGCGTCCGGGTGGTGGTGACGCACGATGCGGTGGAGGCGGCTGCGCTGGCCGACCGCCTCGTGGTGCTCGAGGGCGGGCGGGTCACCCAGGAGGGCACGCTGGCCGAGCTCACCGCCCGCCCCAGGTCGCGGTACGTGGCCGACCTGGTGGGGGTGAACCTGTTCACGGGCCGGGCCGAGGGCACGGCTGTGACGGTCATCGGCGGCTTCGTCCTCACGGTGGCGGAGCACGCGTCGGGCGACGTGGCGGTGGCCGTGCCTCCCAGGGCCGTCACGCTCCATCACCGCCGGCCGGACGGGTCTCCCCGCAACGTCTGGGAGGGGTCGGTGGCGGCGGTGGAACACGAGGGCGACCGCGTCCGGGTGTCCCTGGCCGGCCCTCTCGCCGTCGTGGCCGAGGTGACGGCGGCGGCGGCCGGCGAGCTGGCGCTGGAGGCGGGCGGCCCGGTGTGGGTGGCGGTCAAGGCCACCGAGATCGACGTCTTCCCCGCCTGATTCCCCCAGGAGTGGCGAGCCACCAAGCTCGTCATCGCCGTCGACCCGCTGCCGTAGCTTCGTCGTCGTGAACAAGCGAACCGTTGCACTCGCCCTCATCGCCGTCTTCGCCGTCTCCGCCATCGGCGCCCTCGTCGTCGCCATCACCGGCGGCGGCGACGGCGACGTCGTGGCCGGACCGGCAGCGACGACGAGGACCACGGCCGCCCTCAACGACGAGGCCCAGGAGCTTGTGGACCGGCTGGTGGCGGCCCGGAAGCGGCCGCTGCACCTGACGTACGCGGGCGAGCTGGCCGCCGCCCCGGAGACGGGCAAGCTGACCATCGAGATCTGGTGGGACGGCGAGCTGACCCGCCAGGACCTCACGACCGAGACGCCGGCCGGGAAGCAGCAGCAGTCGTCGTTCGCACTCCGGAGCGGGAACGTGGCCTGCATCAAGGGCGGCGACGGCGTCTGGGCGTGCCAGCGCTCGGCCTCGGGGGTGGCTACAGCCACCGGCAAGCCGGCGAGCATCATCGACTCGCTGGTGGCGCAGCTGAACGGCAAGCCGGTCACGGCGGCCAAGGCCAAGGTCGGCGACACCGACGCCGACTGCTACACGCTGGACCCGACGACCGACGATGTGGTGTGCCTGCGCGACGACGGGGTGCCCGTGAAGTTCACGCTGTCGGGCTCGGAGCTGGTGGCGACCGGCGTCGCCACGGACGTGGACGACGCCGACTTCAAACCGCCGGCTGCGCCGACCGAGCAGCCGGCCACACCCACCAGGCCGACCTCGGGGGGATAAGCAGCGCAGAGCGTCCCTGAGGAACCGCCGGTCCTCGGCCGCCGTGTACTCATGCGGCGTGTCGACCGACCCACCCGTTCCGGTAGCGATAGCGCGCCTCATGGTGCTCGATTCCGCCACCGGAACCAGCCTGCGGCGGCTACGGGCGGGCGGCCTCGGCCCGAGCAGTGAACAGGCGCGCCACTGCGTCGCCGTCCTCGGCGGCGCCGTCGGCAGGCTCGATGGGGGTGGCCCTCGTGGACTGCGGTGCGGACAGGGGCCCATCGGCGCCCCGGGGGGTCGCCGGCGGGGGTGCCGGGCCGGTGACCGCCATCTTGTCGGCCAGCTTGGTGCGCAGCGCCGCCATCTGCCGGGTGAACTCGTCCTGGCGGGGAGGGAGCGGGGGTGCGGCCATGGCGCGGGTGCGGGCCTCGGGGCGCAGGTAGCCCCGGAGGTCGGGCAGGTCGGTGCGGGGCGTGTCGCGGGTGACGAGCCCCTCGAAGGTGGCTGCCGCCGCCTCCCGTGCCGAAAGGGGGGCGGTGCCCGGGGCGAAGAGCTTGCGGACGGTGCGGGGGATGGAGGCGTGGTCGTAGGTGGTGTCGTCCCAGCGCTGGTCGATGCGGGGCGACACGATCACCGTCGGCACGCGCGGGCCGAGCACGTTGAACCGGAACCCTGAGTCGGGTTGCTCGACGAACCAGCCGATCAGGCGGGGCATCCACGACCGGCGAGGCCGTCCGAACGGCTCGGGCGCCGCCGCGTCGGTGGGCGGCGGGACGTGGTCGTAGAGGCCGCCGTGCTCGTCGTAGGTGATGAGCAGCACGGTCTTGTCGAACACCTCGGGGTGGGCCCGGAGGGCCTCGTACACCTCGATGATCAGGTTCTCGCCCCGCTGGAAGTCCCACAGGCCGCCGTCCTTGGGACCGCTGTTGTCGTCGTTGTTGCCCGGGTGCTGGCTGTTCGAGAGCTTGCCGTCATGGCACGGCTCCAGAAACGAATAGGCGGGCAGCCGGTCGTGCTCCACGTCGTCGGCGAAGTCCTGCAGGCGCCGCCAGTTGCCGATCTGGGCGTCGTCCGACAGCCACTCGAAGGCCATCACCTGCGCCAGCGAGCCGGGATCGCGGTAGATCGCCCACGATTTCCCCGCCTCGTGCAGCCGGTTGAAGATCGTGGGGTTCCGGTAGAAGCCGACCTCGATGTCGACCGTGCCGTCGGAGGTGCCGGCGTGGGCGAAGTTGCGGTTGGGCCACGTGGCGCCCGGCACCGAGCAGTGCCACCGGGTGCAGACGGCGAACGACTTGGCCAGCGTGGCCAGCGCCGGGAGCTGCTCCATCGGTTTCATGCAGCGCATGATCTGCGACGCCTGGTCAGCGTCCACCGGGGGCGGCTTGGCGACCTTCTTCCGCTTGCGCAGGACGGCCAGGGTGCCGGCGGCGCCGACGACCGCGGCATTGGCCAGCATGCGCAGCGGGAACCCGGCGTGGCGGCCGAGCAGCGCCGAGAGGCCACCGACCGCAGCCACCACCCCTGCCGGCGCCACGAAGGCGCCGGTCCATGTGTCGACGGGGAGCGCTCTGCGCCGCATGTAGGCGAACGTCACCGCGCCGTAGCCGACGACCAATACGCCGGCCGCGCCGGCGACGAGCGGGCCGGTCGCCGGCAGGGCGAGCATGCCGGCGACGGTGACGGCTGCGCCGCCCACCACCACGAAGATGCGGTCGAAGTGGATCACGGGCAGGCCCGCCTCGCGCCCGGCGATCTTGCGGGCGTAGGAGGCGATGAAGCCCTCCATGGTCGGTTCGCCCAGCGGCCGCAGTCCCAGTTGCTCGACCACGCTGGCGTGGGAATGCGGCGGGTCGAACGTGAGGTCGGGCGAGCCGTCGTCCGTGACGCCGACCCGTCCCTTGGAGGCATCCGTCGGGTCGACCGGGTTGGAGAAGGCGGGGTCGTCGAGGCGCACACCCGGATACTTCGGGTCGTCGTAGAGGAGGCCGAGCAGATGGTCGAAGGAGCGGTTCTCGAACATCAGGACTACGACGTGCTCGATGTCAGTCACTGCGTCTCCTCACTTCGGTACAAGGCCAGCACTGCCGTCGATCCTACGAAGGTCGTGGTGCCGCCGGGGCTCGTGGGCGCCATACGCTCGACGGGTGATCCGGCTGCTCGTCGCGGTAGCGATGTTCTTCGTCATCATGAAGCTCGGACTGATGATCCTGCGGATGCTGGCCCGTCCCGTCCCGGGGCCGCCGCCGGCTGGCGAGATGCGCAGAGTCAACCTGCGCTTTCGGTGCGGGAGCTGCGGCGTGGAGCTGAAGATGACGGCCGCCCCCGACGAGGACCCGCCCCCGCCCCGCCACTGCCTGGAGGACATGAGCCTGGTGGCTCCGCCCATCGAGTGAACGGCGGGCCTCAGCCGTCGGCCGGCCCGGCGGTGGGCACCTGGGCGTAGAACAGGCGCTCCACCACGCGCCGCGCCCGGCGGGTGACCCGGCGGTACTCCTCCCGCAGCGCGGCCGCAGTGGTGGCGCAACTGCGGGCCAGCGTGGCCAGCTGATCGGCATGGGCGGGGAGAGCGTCGCCGGGTGCGCCCTTCACCAGGAACCACCGGTTGCGCACCTGCTCGCAGAACCGGTACGCCTCACCGAGCACGGCAGCGTCGCCCGGTGCGAGGGCGCCTGCGGCGGTGAGGCGGCGGAGCGCCTCCATGGTTCCGGGCGCCGGCACGCCCGCCTGGAGCTGGAGCAGCTGGGCCGTCCATTCGACGTCCGACAGGGACCCGCGCCCGAGCTTGAGATGGAACTGCGGGTCGCCGCCGGCCGGGATGCGCTCGCGTTCGATGCGGGCCTTCATACGGCGGATCTCACGAACCTGGTCGTCGGTGACGGGCGTTCCCCAGAGCACCTCGTCGACCAGCTCCATGAAGCGGGCCCCGACGGCCGGGTCGCCCGCCACCACCCGGGCCCGCAACAGCGACTGTCGTTCCCATGTCTGGGCCCACCGCCGGTGGTACGTGCGGTAACCCTCGATGCTGCGGGCCAGCGGGCCGTCGCGTCCTTCGGGGCGCAGCCCGGCGTCGACGGCGTAGATGCGTTCGGCCGGCGTGGCGCCATTGACGAAGCGGAGCAGCTCGCCCGCCGATCTCCCGGCCGCGGCAACGTGTTCTGCGGTGGAGCCGTCGTAGACGACCAGCACGTCGAGGTCGCTGCCGTACGACAGCTCGGCCCCGCCGAAGCGGCCCATGGCCACGACCGCCATCGGCACCGCCGGCTCCACCGTCTCGAGGGCCGACTCGAGGACCGCCTCGGCCAGCGCCGTGAGGCTCCACGATGTCTCCTCGATGCCGGCCAGGTCCAGCACGTCGCGTGACGCGATGCGGGTGAACTCGGCCCGTCGCAACCGGTGCAGGCCGCTCCGGCGTGCGGCCGCGTCGCCGCGCCATGCGAGCGACGAACGGGCCCGCTCGCACAGCTCGGACCGGTCCGGCGCGGCCATGGCCCGATCGCCGCCGAGGGAGGGGATGAGCTCGGGGTGGTGCTCGAAGCCCGCCCGCAGCAAGGGGCTCGTGCCGAGCAGCAGGCAAAGACGGCGTGCCGCCTCCGGTGACTCCCGGAAGGCCGCCACCAGTTGCGACGTGCGGTGCGGACCGGTGGCGAGGGTCCGCAGCCCCAGCAGTCCGAGGTCGGCGTCGGGCGACTCCGACAGCCAGCCCAGCAGGAGGGCCAGCATCTGCTGCATGAGCCGGGAGGAGCGGGTGATGCCTCGGGTGAGCTCGGCCAGCGCCTGGCGGGTGCGCTCGGCGTCGGTGAAGCCGAAGGCGGCCAGCCGTGCCTCGACCGCCTCGGCCGGCATCGGCGACACGCCGGTGAACGCCTCGAGCAGGGGCCGGAAGAAGAGGCGCTCGTGGATCGATCGCACCGTCGCCTGGTGGCGGCGCAGGTCGGCGTCGAAGCGGGCGACGGCGGTCTGGCCGGCGTCGTCGCGATGGCCGAGCACCCGGGCCACCTGCGCCCGGGCGCCGGCGCCGGCGGGCACGGCGTGTACCTGCTGGCCCTCCACCAGTTGGAGTCGGTGCTCCACCATGCGCAGGAAGCGGTAGGCATCGGAGAGGGCGGCGGCGTCATCGGGGTCGACATAGTCGGCGTCGGCCAACTCCCGCAGGGCGGTCAGGGTGGTGGGGGACCGCAGGCCTGGGTCGTTGCGCCCGTGCACAAGCTGGAGCAGCTGCACGGCGAACTCGATGTCGCGGATGCCGCCCCGCCCACGTTTGATCTCCCGTTCGGCCAGCCCCCGCCTGGCCAGAAGGCCCTCGGCCCGCGCCTTCATGGCCCGCACCTCGTAGAGCTCGTCGGCGCCGAACGGCCGCCGCCACACCCGCTCGGACGCGGCCGTCGCGAACCTGGCGCCGAGCGCGGGGTCGCCCGCCACCGGCCGGGCCTTCAACATGGCCTGGAACTCCCACGTGGAGGCCCACCGATCCCAGTACGCCTCGTACGACGCCAGGCTGCGCACGAGTGGTCCGTTGCGTCCCTCGGGGCGCAGGTCGGCGTCGACCCGGAAGCAGGTGCGGGCCGCGTCCATGACGTGGCGGGCGTCGCCGTCGCCCACGAACAGCACGTCGATGTCGCTGGCGTAGTTGAGCTCCTGCCCGCCGAGCTTGCCCATGCCGACCACGGCCAAGCCCGACGCGTCATCTCCGGCGAGGCGACAGGCGGCGGCCAGGACGGCGTCGGCCAGCCGGGCCAGGTTGGCCCCGACCGCTTCGAGGATGTCGAGGCCGGTGAGGTCGCGCCCGGCGATGCGCAGCAGCTCCCGCTGCTTCTCCGCGGCCAGCTCCTCGACCGCCGCCCCCGGTACGGGCACCCGCCGGTCGAGATCCGCCAGTACGGAGAGGGCCTCGGTGTCGGTGGTCAGCAGGCGGGCCAGGAATCGGCTGGCGCCGGTGACAGCGACCAGCGTGCGCAGGAGGTCGGCGTCGTGCTCGAGCCGGTCGCGCAGCCCGGGGTGGACGCCGGCCAACGCGTCGAGGGCGATGGCGACAGCGGCGGGCGCGGCGGACCGCTCGACGGCCCGGTCCACCGCCCTGTCGGCCACGGCCGAAGTCTCGCACCGGCCGTCGCCGGGCCAGTGCGGTCGTAGGCTTCCGGGGTGGCCCGGATCCGTATCGCCGCATGCCAGGTGAACAGCGTGGTGGGCGACCTCGACGGCAACGTGGGGCGCATCCTCGCCGCCCTCGACACGGCCGAGGCGGCCGGCGCCGACGTGGCCGTGTTTCCCGAGCTGGCCATCACCGGCTACCCGCCTGAGGACCTCCTGCTCAAGCCCGGGTTCGTGGAGGACAACCTGGAGGCCCTGCACAAGCTGGCTGCGCGCACGGGCAGCTGCGCGGCGGTCGTCGGCTTCGTCGACCGGAACCGGGACCTGTTCAACGCCGCCGCCGTGTGCGCCTTCGGCACCGTGCAGGGCGCGTACCACAAGCGGGTCCTGCCGAACTACGCCGTGTTCGACGAGCAGCGCTACTTCAGCGCCGGCGTGGCGCCGCTCACGCTGTTCGTGATCGGCGGCGTGCCGTGCGGCGTGTCGGTGTGCGAGGACGCGTGGGCGCCGTCGGGCCCCATCGCCGAGCAGGCGGCCGGCGGGGCCGAGCTGGTGCTCAACCTCAACGCCTCGCCCTACTACCGGGGCCGGCTGGCCGAGCGGGAGCGCATGCTGGCCACCCGAGCGGCGGACGCCTCGTGCGCCATCGTGTACGTCAACCAGGTGGGCGGCCAGGACGAGCTGGTCTTCGACGGGGCGTCGATGGTGCTCGACGCCGACGGCCGCGTCGTCGGGTCGGCCCCGCAGTTCGTGGAGGACGTGCTGGTGGTCGACCTCGACGTCCACCCCGTGTTCCGCAGGCGCCTGGTCGACCCGCGCGGCCGGGCCAGCGCACCCGCCCTGAGCATGCACGTGGTGACCGACCGACCGGCGCCCACCGACGCCCGCTGGCCGGCCCGCATCACGGCGGCCGTCGATCCGGTCGACGAGGTCCACGGCGCCCTCGTCCTCGGGACCCGTGACTACGTCACCAAGAACGGGTTCACCGACGTGGTGATCGGGCTGTCCGGCGGTATCGACTCGTCGCTGACTGCGGCGGTGGCGGTCGACGCCCTGGGCGCCGACCACGTGCACGGCGTCGCCATGCCCTCACGCTTCTCGAGCGGCGGGTCCGAGGCGGACGCCGCCCGCCTGGCCGATGCCCTGGGCATCGACCTGCGGGTCATCCCCATCGAGGCTGCCCACGCCGCCCTGCTGGAGATGCTTGCGCCGGCCTTCGGCAGCCGTCCGGCCGACATCGCCGAGGAGAACCTCCAGTCCCGTATCCGGGGCACGGTGCTGATGGCCCTGTCCAACAAGCTCGGCTGGATGGTGCTCACCACCGGCAACAAGAGCGAGATGGCGGTTGGCTACTCCACGCTGTACGGCGACACCGCCGGTGGCTTCGCCGTCATCAAGGACGTGCCCAAGACGCTCGTGTACCTGCTCAGCAGGCGGGTCAACGAGCGGGCCGGGCGTGCGGTGATCCCCGACGACGTGCTCACCAAGCCGCCGTCGGCCGAGCTGCGGGCCGACCAGCGTGACGACGACTCGCTGCCCCCCTACGACGTGCTCGACCCCGTCCTCGAGGCCTACGTGGAGGGCGACCTCACGGCCGGCGAACTGGTGGAGTCCGGTTTCGACGCCGACATCGTGCGCCAGGTGGTCCGCCTGGTCGACCTGGCCGAGTACAAGCGGCGCCAGACGCCGCCGGGGGTGCGGGTCAGCCCCAAGGCCTTCGGCAAGGACCGCCGGGTCCCCATCACCAACCGCTACCACGGATAGAAGCGGAAGATGGGCGAAAGACCGTTGCAGGAAGGGGATGGCGCCCCTGCGTCGAACCTTTCCTTGCGGGGAGACGACCTCGGGGAGGGCCCCTTGACTCCGCCGGTATGGTGAGAAGAGACGTCTTCCACCCAGTCCCTCCTGGGGACGAGCTTCGCCTCCGGCGGAAGAGGAGGCTTCGGTGACGGCAGGACGACGAAGGGTTTGGAACCGTGGCTAAGGAGCGAGTAGAGCGGGACGAGGAGGACCTCGTCCGCCTGTACCTCACCGACATCGGGCAGTACCCGTTGCTCACCAAGGACGACGAGGTCCGCCTGGCCCAGGCCATCGAGGCCGGCAACGAGGCGCGGGTCGAGCTCGAGCGCACGGGCAAGGGCCTCGCCGCCGCCCGCCGCCGGGAACTGCGCCGCCACCTCAAGGGCGGCGACGACGCCCAGCGCACCTTCGTGCAGTCGAATCTGCGCCTGGTCGTGTCGATCGCGAAGAAGTACCAGGCGTCAGGCCTGCCCCTCCTGGACCTGATCCAGGAAGGGAATCTGGGCCTCATGCACGCCGTCGAGAAGTTCGACTGGCGCAAGGGCTTCAAGTTCTCCACCTACGCGACCTGGTGGATCCGCCAGGCCATCACCCGCGGCATCGCCAACACCGGTCGCACCATCCGCCTGCCCGTCCACGCCGGCGACACCCTGGCCCGCCTCCAAAAGGCGCGTGCCCGCCTGGAGTTGAAGCTGGGCCGCCCGGCCACCCTGTCCGAGCTGTCGGCCGAGGTCGAGATGCCCGAGGACAAGGTCACCGAGGCCCTGCGCTTCGCAGCCGAGCCCCTGTCGCTCTCCGAGCCCCTCCGCGAGGACGGCGACGCCGAGCTGGGCGACGTGGTCGAGGACCGCTCGGCCGAGTCCCCCTTCGAGGTGGCCGCCACCTCCCTGTTGCGCGACGAGATCTCCCGTCTCCTCGGCCCCCTCGACGAGCGCGAGCGCGAGATCCTGCGCCTGCGCTTCGGCCTCGACCGCGGCGAGCCCCGTACGCTCGAAGAGGTCGGCGAGCACTTCAACCTGACGAGAGAGCGCATCCGCCAAATCGAAGCCAGGGCCATGTCCAAGCTCCGCCACCCCAGCAGCGACACCGGCGCCAGGGATCTTCTGACCGTCTGAGGGAGGGGCGGCGCCGGCTTTTGTCGGCGCCAGTCCCCGGATTCCGGTGCCCCACGCCGCCGGAAAGTGTCGCCAGAGGCGCCCGGCCACACAAGCCGCCGAAGGCGGCCCCGATGGATGGGCGCAACCGCCGGGCGCCAGCCCGGCGGCATGAGGTGTCAGTGCGGTGGGCGCCGGCTCCGCCGGCAGCCCACCGCCCGTCAATCTCGGTGAGGAACCTCCGGTTCCGAACCGAAACGGCGGAGGTGGACGGGAATCGAACCCGCCGGACGGGGATCACCCGTCCCACCCGCTTTGAAGGCGGGGGAGCCCACCAGGTACCCGGACACCTCCTCGCTGGCGCCCCCGGTGCCTGGGGTGCCAGCCAGAGAACCCTACTAGGGTTGGCTCCATGAAGAAGCTGCTCCTGCTGGTCGTCATCATCGCCCTCGGCGCCGTGGCGGCCAAGAAGCTCCGCGTCGAGTAGCTCCCAAGCTCTCCTCGCACCACACTCCCCAGGTCCACCGTTCGTCGGGCGAAGGACCGCGCCACTAAGGCCGGTGGGCTAGCGCTGTGACTCTTCGCGGAGCAGGCGGTCGAACTGCCGGGCCACGAACGCCTCGGCGAACTCGGGCGTGCTGCGCCGGGCCCGTGCCGCGCCCAGGATGAGGCGGCGGGGCGACAGCAGTCGCCGCTCGGCGACGGCCGACAGGTACAGCACGGCGGCCAGCACTGCGCACGTCCCCGGTACCGCCAACAGGAACAGGCGGCTTTGCACGAGCCGTTCGTAGCCAGGGCAAGTTTCCGCGAAACCTGGCCCGCGGGCCTTGTGTTCCGGCGGCGGGCGTCGTATGATTTGAAGCAATCCCTTCCCCCGGAGCCTTGTTTTCCGCGCCCGGAGAAGACACATCGTGCTTGTTGCCTGCTGGTCCGTGAAGGGGGGCAGCGGAACCACCGTGGTGGCGGCCGCCCTCGGCCTCCTCCTCGCCCCGGCCGATCCCCGTGGGGCGTGCCTCGTCGACCTCGGCGGTGACCTGCCCGCCGCTCTCGGGATCGCCGAACCGCGGGGCCCGGGGGTCGGGGAGTGGCTGGCGGCCGGCGCCGACGTGGCCGCCGACGCCCTGGCCCGCCTCGAGGTGGAGGTGAGCCCCGGCCTGCGCCTGGTGGCCAGGGGGGAGGGGCCGCTGCCGTCCATCGGCGGCGAGCGCCTCGCAGCAGCCCTGTCGGGCGACGGGCACACCGTGGTCGACTGCGGCCCGCCAGGGTCGAGCACCGGCCTGGCTGTGGCGGCCGCCGCCGGCCTGTCGCTGCTGGTGCTCCGGCCCTGCTACCTGGCGCTGCGGCGGGCGCTGGCCGTGCCGGTGCGCCCGTCGGGCGTCATCCTGGTGAAGGAGGACGGGCGCTCGCTCGGCCGGCGGGACGTGGAGAGCGTGCTCGGCGTCCCGGTGCGGGCCGAGGTGGCGTGGGACCCCGCCATCGCCCGCCACGTCGACGCCGGCTTGCTGGTCGGCCACCTTCCCCGCGCTCTGGAGCGGGCGTTGCGGCGGGCGGCGTGACCGGCCCGGGAGGCCGGTCCATCGAGCAATTCACTGTGCGCCATCCCGTAGGGATGGTGCACCAGTGACCGGCCCCTCCGCCCAACTCGGCGCCGACGTCCCCACGCTGGCCGACCGGGTCCACGCCCGGCTCCTCGAGGTCCGACCGGGCCGCCCCCAGCCCCCGGTGAGCAGGGAGTTGGTGGCACGCCTGGCCCGCTCCGAGGGCCCGCTGGTGGACGCGGCCGGGCTGGACCGGGCGATCACCGAGGTCCTGGCCCGTGCCACCGGCCTCGGGCTGTTGGAGCCGTTGCTGGCCGACCCGGCGGTGAGCGAGATCATGGTGAGCGGGCCCGGCCGGGTGTGGGTCGAGCGCGGCGGGGTGTTGGAGCGGGTGGCGCTCGACCTCGACGGCCCGGCCATCGAGCACCTCATCGAGAAGATCGTCGGGCCTCTCGGCCTGCGGGCCGACCGCTCGTCGCCCATGGTCGACGCCCGCCTCCCGGATGGGTCACGGGTCAACGCGGTGGTGCCGCCGCTCGCCGTCGACGGGCCGTGCCTCACCATCCGCCGCTTCGCCGCCGAGGCCGTCCCCCTCGCCGCCTTCTGCCCGCCCGGCGTGGCCGCGCTGCTGGCATGGGCTGTACGCGCCCGCATGAATGTGCTGATCTCGGGCGCCACGTCGTCGGGGAAGACCACCCTGCTCAACGCCCTGGCCGCCGAGATCCCAGCGGGGGAGCGGGTCGTGACGGTGGAGGACGCCGCCGAGCTGCGCCTGCCCCAGCCCCACGTGGTGCGGCTGGAAGCCCGGCCGGCCAACGCCGACGGGGCGGGCGAGGTGCGGGTGCGTGACCTCGTCCGCAATGCCCTGCGCATGCGCCCCGACCGCATCGTCGT
This sequence comes from Acidimicrobiales bacterium, assembly GCA_046596195.1. Classification (GTDB taxonomy): domain Bacteria; phylum Actinomycetota; class Acidimicrobiia; order Acidimicrobiales; genus JAHFUS01. The sequence goes on from JBKJNA010000137.1 coordinate 41,926, forward strand.
CGGCGAGGTCCGTGACGCGGCGGCCCTCGACATGCTGCAGGCGATGAACACGGGCCACGAGGGCTCGCTGTCGACCTGCCACGCCAACGGTCCGGCCGACGCCCTTCGGCGCCTGGAGACCATGGTGCTCTTGGGCGACGTGGGCCTCCCGCTCGGCGCCGTCCGTGACCAGATCAGCTCCTCGCTCGACCTGGTGGTGCAGGTCGCCCGGCGGCCCGCCGGCGGCCGGCGCATCGTCGACATCGCCGAGGTTGCCGTCGGCGACGCCTCCCGGGTCGTCCGGCTGGCCGACGAGCACGGCCTCCACCGCCTCCCCGGCCGCCCCGCCCGGGCACCCGAGGCGCCGGCGCCGGACCCGAGCTGGCTCCAGCACGCCCCGTCCAGCGCCGGTCATCGCCTGTGATGTCCGCCGAGTTGTCGCCCGGAGTCTCGGCGCACACCGGTGGGTCGCAGGCCGTCGTGGCCGCTCTCCTGGTCGTGGTGGGCGCCGGTGCGCTGCAGGCCGGCGTCGTCGGGTGGCGGGCGCGGGGCGCCGCGGCCCGGGCCCGTTCTGTCGGCGTGGCGGCCTTCTGGCCGGCAGATCGCTGCGAGGTTCGACACGTTTCGCCGACCAGAACGGCCTTGGCGCGACTGTTGGTGGCTCCGGCATGGGTCGGCCCCCGGCTGGCGGACACCGATCTGGTCCTCGACCCGGCCACGGCGTGGGCCGTGTGGGTGCTCGGGGCGGTCGCTGTGATCGCCTGGGCGGCGATAGCGGCCGGCGTCGGGGCCGGCGTGCTGGCGGCCGGCGTGACGGTGGGGAGCCCGTGCCTGGGGTGGCGGCTCTTCCGTCACCGCGGTGAGGCGGCCCTCGAGGCGGGCCTGCCCGCTGCCGTGGAGGCGGTGGCGGCAGGGCTGCGCACAGGGGCGTCGCTGCGCCAGGCGGTCGGTGAGGCGGCGGCTGTCACCCCGGGCGCCCTCGGTGCCGACCTGGCTCTCGTGGCGGAGGCGACCGAGCGCGGGTCGGCCGTCGTCGCCGCCCTGGAAGCGTGGGCGGTCCGGCGCCCGCTGCCCGGGGTGCGGCTGATCGTGGCGGCGCTGTGCCTGTCGGCCGAGACGGGCGGAGCCGCCGCCCAAGCCGTCGACGCGGTGGCGGCCACGCTCCGTCAACGCCTGGCGGCGCAGGGCGAGGCACGGGCGTTGGCCACCCAGGCCCGGGCGTCGGCCGCCGTCATGGCCGCTGCACCCGTGGCGTTCTGCGCCGTGTCGGCGGCGCTCGACCCCCGGTCGTCGGCGTTCCTGCTGCGCACCCCGCTCGGGCTGGCTCTCCTCGCCGCCGGCCTCGGCCTGGACGCGGCCGGCGCCGTCTGGATGGCCCGCCTGACGAGGGTGGCGACGTGACCGGCCCGGGAGGACGGTCCATAGGCAACTCACGGATGGGCCATCCCAAAGAGATGGTGCACCAGTGACCGGCCCGGGAGGACGGTCCATAGGCAACTCACGGATGGGCCATCCCAAGGGGATGGTCAATCAGTGACCGGCCCGGGAGGGCGGTCCGGACGTCATGCAGGGGTGCGGGATCTCGAAGCGATGGCGCACCAGTGATGACCGCGATGGTGGCTGGGGCGGCATGGGCAGCGCTGGTCCTGTTGGCCGCGCACCGGCGCCGGCCGCCCCCGGCACGCGCTCGCACGCTGATTGAGCGCGCCGCGGCGCCCCGGCCGGTGGGCGCCGTGCGCCCGGACCTGCTCGCCGTCCTCGGGGCCGCCGTCCTCCGCTGCCTACCTCCGGGCGTCCGGGCGAGGGCCGAGCGCCTGACGCCCGCCGCGCCCGCCGGCGCCCGGCCACCCGCGTCCGACGGCAGCCGCCCGGGGCCGTACCCGGCTTCCGCGGCCAGGGCGGTGGGCGCCCTCAGCATTGCCGCTGTCGTGGCATTGGTGGTGGCGCCACCCGTGGCGCCCCTCGTCGTGGCGGCGGGGGTGGTGGTGCCCCGGATCCGGGCGAGCGCGGCGGAGCGGCGCCGCCTGCGCCGGCTCGAGGCGGCCCTGCCGGACACCGTCGACCTCCTCGTACTCGCGGTCGGTGCCGGGTGCAACGTCCCGCTGGCCCTGGCCGCCGCCGGGCGGCGGGGGACCGGCGTGCTGGCGGCCGAATTGAAGCGGGTGTCGGCCGACGTCGGGCGGGGCCGGCGGCTGGCCGACGCCCTCGAGGACCTGCCCGCCCGTGCTGGCGAGCCCACCCGGGCGCTGGCCGGCGTCCTCGCCGGGTGCGAGCGCTACGGCACGCCCGTGCTCCCGGCCCTCAACCGCCTGGCCGACGAGGTCCGCCTCCAACGCCAGCGCCGGGCCGAGGCGGCCGCCCGCCGTGTGCCCGTCACGCTCCTCTTCCCCCTGGTCCTGTGCATCCTCCCCGCCTTCGCGCTGCTCACTGTGGCGCCCCTCGTCGCCGGCGCCCTCCGGGAGCTGCGCCTCTAGAAGCTGTCGTCCCGACCCAGGGAGAACCGAATGCTCGCCATCTACGTCTTCGTCCAGTCATCCCTCGCCGTCTTGCCGTCGCCGCTGGCGGCCCTCACCCGGCGCCGCCGCGACCAGCGGGGCCAGGCCTCCGCCGAGTACGCCCTGGTGCTCCTCGGCGCCGCCGCCGTCGCCCTACTCGTCACCGGCTGGGCCGCCCGCACCAACCGGGTGGGCCGCCTCCTCGACGCTGTCATGGATCAGCTCCTCGACCGGGTCACGTGAGCCCGGTCGGGACGTCCGGTGTCGGGAACGACCTCTGGTCGCTGTCGTCCCCGACACCGGCGGCGGCCGGGCTCCGCCGCCGCACCCGTGACAGCGCCGGCCAGGCCGCCGTCGAGGTGGCACTGGTGCTGCCGTTGCTCGCCATGCTGCTACTCCTCGTGGTGCAGACGGCGCTGGTGGTGCGCGACCAGGTGCTGGTCGTCCACGCCGCCAGGGAGGCCGCCCGGGCGGCGGCGGTCGACCCGTCGGCCGGCGCCCCCCGTCGGGCGGCAGTGGCGGCGGCGTCCCTCGACCCGGCCCGGCTGGTCGTGCGGGTGCAGCCGGCGACCGCCGGGCGCCAGGTCACGGTGACCGTTTCGTATAGGTCGGCGACGATTGCCCCTATGATTGGCCTGCTGTTGCCCGACATTCTCCTGGAGGGGCGTGCCTCCATGAGACGGGAGTTTTGAGCGGTTCCGACCCCCTTGTTCGAGATGCCCCAGGCCGTCGATCGATTCAGCGGCAAAGGGCGTCATCGAACTGCGGCCGGGCCGTCTAGTGATTGGTTGTCGCACCGAGCATGCGGAGCGGCGGCACAGGGTTTGACGAAAGGGACGGGACGCAAGATGGCAAGGATCCGACGGCTCGCAGCACTCGCGGCGGCCTCCGCACTCGTGGGCGCCTTCGTGGCGGGCCCCGCTTCGGCGCAGACCGCCAAGCCCGAGTCCTACGTGGGGAGCGCAGCCGGCGCCGCCCTCGACCTCAGCGTGCTGTCCCTGCCCAAGGTCACACTCGGCGTGTCCACCAGCAAGGTCACCTCGCTGCTCACCGCCGTCGGTGAAGGGGCGGGCTCGCTCGGCCTGCTCGGGTCCACGGTCCGGGCCGAGGTCACCAACTCGGGCAACGACGTGAAGGGCCCCAGCTGCGCCCTGCCCCTGCCCGTCGCCAACCTGTTGAACGTGGGCCTGGCCTGCGGCTCGGCCACCGCCAACATCACCTCGAACAACCCGGTGGCGACGAGCGAGGGTTCGGTGGCCTCCATCGACCTGTCCGGCCAGAACCTGCTCGACTCGGTGGCTCCCGTCACCGACCTGGTGAGCGGCACGGTGGCGACCGCCCTCGCCCCGGTCTGCACCACCCTGGCGATCCTCTGCCCGGTCACCGCCACCGTGAACGACGTGCTGAGCAGCGTGCTCGACACCAAGACCCTCGAGGTCGCGGCGGGCAAGTCGGTGTCCACCGTCACCGCCGTCGCCGGCAAGGTGACCGCCAAGGCGGTCTCGGAGGGCGCCGTCATCAAGCTGCTGCCCCTGCCCGTGGTGGGCGGTGTGGTCAGCAACGAGCCCCTGGCCACCATCACCGTCGGCACGGCCACGGCCACGGCCGTCTATGACCGGGCCACCGGCGCCGCCACGCCCACCATCGACCCGGCCCTCGTCACGGTGAAGCTCAACACGGTGCTCACCACCGCCCTGGGTATCCCCGCCACGATCAGCGTCCCCATCGGCACCAGCCTGATCCTGCCCGGCACGGCCGGCACGCCGCTGGAGACCGAGATCGTGGTCGCCGCCGGCCGCACGGTCAAGAACGCCGACGGCACCGTCAGCGCCTTCGCCGACGCCGTCAAGATCCACGCCCTCAAGGGCGTGAGCGGCGGCATCCTGCTCAACCTGGCACGGGCCGAAGCGGGCGTCGGCGGTACGGTCGCCGTGGCCGCACCCCCGGTCCTCGAGCTGCCCCGCACGGGCGGCACGCCGTGGCTGCCGCTCACCGGCGTCGGCGTGCTCGGGCTCGCGGTCCTGGTCCGCAGGTTCGTCGTCCGGCCCGACTGACCCCCGACTGACCGACTGACCCGACGGAACGGACACTCTGCGGTTCCTGGGCCATCCGGGAACCGTCGGGGCCGCAGCGCCGTTGGTGACATCGAGGGTCACCACGTGGTCACCCTGCTTGACTTTGTCCGTCCGAGTTTCGAGCTGCCCACGCCGAGGAGAAGACCGTGGACCCGCTGATCAACATGCTCCGTCGATCCCGCGGGGCCCGCTTCGGGCTCTCCGCACTGTCGGTGGTGCTGTTCCTCTCGGCCGTGGGGCTGCTCGGGTATCCCGTGTACACGAACTTCTACCAGACCAGGGTCCAGAGCCGGCTCGACAAGGAGATCGCCAGCCCCGAGCACATCGCCCGCTACAAGGCCGGCACGCTCAAGGACGGCGACGCCCTCACGAGGATCAAGATCCCGGCGCTGGATGTCGATGTGGTGGTGGTGGAGGGCACGTCTGCCAGTGCGCTGCGGGCCGGCGCAGGCCATTACCCGAAGACACCGCTGCCCTGCGAGGCAGGCAACGTGTCCATCGCCGGGCACCGCACCACCTACGGCAAGCCGTTCGCGAACGTCGACCGGCTCAAGACGGGTGACACGATCATCCTGGAGACGCCGGTCGGCTCGTGCACCTACGAGGTGAGCAGGGAGCCCTTCATCACCACGCCGGTCGACTTCTCGGTCGTGGCCGACGACCCGGCGGTGCACGCCCTCACCCTCACGACGTGCCATCCCAGAGGCTCGGCCAAGGAGCGCCTCATCATCAAGGCCACGCTCACCAAGGGCGCGGCGACCAAGGCATGACGATTCGCCTGCTCAGGGGGGTGCTCGCCGCCGGCGTCGTGCTGGCAGGGTTGGTCGTGCAGGCCCAGCCGGCGTCGGCGCACGCCACGGTAACGGTCTCGTCGCCGGGCGCCGGCCAGGTGCTCGGCGCCCCCGATGGCACCGTGACCGGGCAGTTCTCGCTCGGCACGCACACCCTTGGAGGCACCTCGGTCGACAAGGTGACCATGAAGCTGTCGCTGGTCGGCCAGCCCGACGTCACGGCCAACCAAGCCCCGGCCGGCAACAGCTTCTCCTTCCCGGTCGACCTCCCCCGCAACGGCTCGTATGACGTCACGATCTCGGCGCCGTGGAATCACACCGGCTTCGGCGACAGCGCCACCGGCACCGCCACCGCCACCCGGACCTTCCTCGTCGCCGTTCTCCCCGCCCGGCCCAAGAACGTGAAGACCGCCGTTGACGCCGTCTCCCGCTCCGTGGCGGTCACGTGGGACAAGAACACCGAGCCCGATCTCATCCGCTACGAAGTCAGGCGGTTCAAAGGCACCGGCTCCGACTTCACCACCGTGGCCAAGACCAAGCCGAGCGAGACCAGCTTCGTCGACGCCACCACCTCGACCGCCGGCGGCGACTACCGCTACCAGGTCGTGGCCGTGCGCAAGGGCGTGCCGGGGAACGAGGAGCTCAGCTCTGACCCGTCCGAGATGACGGCCGACTCCACCGCCAAGGTGCCCGACCCGCCGCCCCCGCCCACCACCGCTGCTCCCGCCGGTTCCGCCGCTCCCGCCGGTGCCGCCGGCGCCGCCGGGACGGGCACAGCGTCCTCTATCCCCGCCGGCAGTCCGGGCGCCCTCACCACCTCCGGCACAGTCGACCTGTCGGGCTTCAACAACGTGCGCAACCAGACCCGCTCCGTCACGCCCCGAACGGTCCCCCTGCCGGATCCGGGTTTCCAGAGCACCCTGCCCTTCGCCCCCGGTGAGACTTTCGCCGACGAGCCACTCGTCGGCGAGTCCGGCGACCTGGGCGAGGTGGCCGCCGACAGCCAGTTCCGGGAGTTGGGTGACGAGACGTCGACCACCGACAAGGCCCGCACCATGGCCTTCTTCGCCGCCGGCTTGCTGGCGACGGTGCTGCTCATGCACGTCCTGTGGGTGAAGAGCGAGGTGAGGCGGGTCCCGCTCGAGGCGCTCGAGCCCGAGGACCTGGTGCCGGCTGACGGGTGGTCGTCGTCGGGCAAGGGTCGCCGCGGCCGCCGCAACGACGGCCCGGGCCCCACCCTCGACGACATCGGCGAGGCCGACTTCGCGCCCGTGGTCGTGGCCCCCAAGCTGAAGGGCGCCAGGGGCCCCGCCCGTCCAGGCGCCCGTGCCGGGCGCCGCCAGAGGGTCACCACCGGCGTCTGACGGTCACAGGCGGTGCGGGGTAGCTTTCCGGGGCACGCGGCGCGCAGGCGCCCAGAGGGAGGATCGTCATGGATCTCGGTCTCGACGTCACCGAGTACGACAACGGCATCACCGTGCTCGCGGTACGTGGCGAGGTCGACGTGTACACGGCGCCCCGGCTCCGGGAGAAGCTCGTCGAGCTGGTGAGCAAGGGCAAGCACCAGATCGTGGTCGACCTGGAGGCGGTGGACTTCCTGGACTCCACCGGGCTCGGCGTGCTGGTGGGCGGTCTCAAGCGCCTGCGCAGCCACGAGGGGGACCTCAGCCTGGTGTGCACGCAGCAGCGCATCCTGAAGGTGTTCGAGATCACCGGCCTCACCAAGGTGTTCACGATCTACGAGTCCGTCGACGCCGCCACCACGGCCAAGTAGGAACCGGATGGAAGCGGTGGAGGCCGGCCCGGTGATCGAGCTGGAGATCCCCGCCCGGGCGGAGTACGTGGGCCTGGCCCGCCTGGTGATGTCGTCGTTGGCCACGGCCAGGCGCACGCTGGCCGAGGAGCGGATCGACGACCTCAAGCTGGCTGTCTCCGAGGCTTGCACCAATGCCATCGAGGCGCACGCCGATGTCGATGTCGACGAACGGGTCACCCTGCGGTGGTCTGAGGGCGACGACCGACTCCAGGTCCAGATCGAGGACCGGGGCCAGGGCTTCGACCCGGGTCAGCTCCCTGAGCACCCGCCCGTCACCGACCCGGAGCGCCTCAACTTCGAGCGGGGCCTCGGCATCCCCCTCATCCGCACCCTGGTCGACGAGGTTTCCTTCGACCCGTCCGAAGCGGGCACATCGGTGCGGTTGGTCATGTTCTGCGGTCCGGCCGACGACCTCGACGTGTCGGCGTAACGGCGTTCCATGCGCTACAACTGATCCATGGCGCTCAAGAAGGCGTTCAAGCGCCTCACGACCCCGGTCAGCGAGCTCGATCGAGACCGGCTGCGGGACTTCTGTTCCAAGGTCGACGGTGTCACCCGCATCTGCGACTGCGCCCCCCGAGCCGAGGTCACCGTGGTCGGCGAGATCACCAACGTCCGCATCGTCCCCCGGCCAGACGGCTCGCCGTGGCTGGAGGCGACGGTGAAGGACGGCACCGGCTCGCTCGAGGTCATGTGGACCGGCCGCACCCACATCGCCGGCGTGGTGGCCGGCCGCCGGCTCATCGTGAGCGGTCGGGGCGCCCCCAAGGGCCGCGGCGGCCGCCTCCTCGTCACCAACCCCCGCTACCAGCTGCTCG
>JBKJNA010000224.1:0-17061 GCA_046596195.1 Acidimicrobiales bacterium
GGACGACATGGACCCGTCGGATGGCGGCCGGCGACATGAACTCGGCCTTCCTCCCCGGGAGCTTCCGCATCGCCGAGTAGCAGGCGTCGATGTCAGTGGCTCGGAGGTGCTTGAGCGGGATCGCCCCAAGACGGGGTCCGAGGTGGTGGCGGATGGCGCTGCGGGTCTGGGTCACCGTTCCCGGCGCCCAGTCCGGTGAGGCGGTCTCGAACCAGCGCTCCAGCAGCACCGACAGGGTGACGTCGGTGCCGGGCAGTCCCCGGTCGGCTTCGGTGACCATCGCGGCCAGCGCCCGCTGCGCCTGTCGCTTGCCGCCCCGGACGGTCCTGGTCGTCCACCGCTTGCGACCGGTCACCGGATCCCGGCCGACGAACACCCGGAGCTGCCAACTCTCCGTTCCGCGCTGGCGCATCGAGCCCTTCACGGCCACCCAGGGTACAGCACGGCAGATGGACAAGGATGGACAACGGATGGACACGCCTGGGCCAGAACGCGAATCAGGGGCCCGAAATGGGCCCCTGACCTGGACTTTCATGGAGCGGACGACGGGATTCGAACCCGCGACCCCAACCTTGGCAAGGTTGTGCTCTACCAGCTGAGCTACGTCCGCAGCGGCAGCGAGCCTAGCAGTGGCCCTCCGGCGTCGAACCGGATTCGGCGCCGTTCCCGGCGCCGGCAGTAGCCGCCGCCTTGACCAGCTCCTCCAGGGCGGGACCCAGGAGGGCTGCCAGCCCGAACAGCGCCGGCGCCGCCACTGCGTCGGCGACCAGGCCGAAGTACATGCGCCCCACGTAGCTGAGGACGGTGATGTTGAGCCCGACGCCGTCTGTCACCGGGCCCATGGGGAACACGGCGTCCACCCGGGCGCCCGCCAGGTAGAGCGGGATGGGCGGTCCGGGCACGTTGGAGACGATCAGGTTGCAGGGCGGGCGGATGTGCTCGACCAACCGGAGCCGTGAGGCCCATCGGGCGGCCGCCGAGGCCAGGCCCGGCACGGCGACCTGGGCCCACCCGAGGACCACGTCGAACCCGACATCGCGCTCTTGGTCCTTGGCCCGGCGGGCGGACGCGGCCACCGCCCGCAGCCGCTCCACCGGATCGTCCACCCCAGTGGCCAGTGACACCAGCATGGGCGAGAGCAGGTTGGCCGTGGTGGGCAGGCCGTCGTCGGCCCGCACGGACACGGGGACGAGGGCGATCAGGTCGCCGTCGGGGTGCTCCCCACGACCGTGCAGATACGACCGCAGCGCCCCGCCGCACATGTCCAGCACCACGTCGTTCACCGTGCAGCCGAAGGCGTTCTTCACCGCCTTCACGTCGTCGAGCGCCACCTGGGCCCACGCCAGCCGGCGCAGCGAGGTGACGGGGACGTTGAGCGAGGTGCGGGGCGCGGTGAAGGGCGACGGGGGCGGCGCCTCCGACGATGACTCGTTGCGCCGGATCACGGCGGTGACGGTGTCGATCGTCCGGCCGACCACTTCCAGCAGGGCCTCCGGCCGACCCACCAGCGACGGCAGGGCGCCCATTAGCAGGTCGCCCGGGTCCGGCACCGCGTCGGGCTCCCACGGCGGGTCCTCCGGCGGGATACTGCGGATCGAGGGCTGGAGGTCGAGCAGCTGCACCAGCAGCTCGGCGCCGAGGAGCCCGTCGATGGCGGCGTGGTGGATCTTCACCAGCAGCGCCACCTGCCCCGACTCGAGGCCCTCCACGACGTACATCTCCCACAGCGGCCGGCCCCGGTCGAGCGGCCGGCCGACCACCTGGGCGGCCAGGGCGGCCAGCTCGGCGTCGCCTCCGGGCGACGGGAGTGCGGAGCGGAACAGGTGGTGGTCGAGGTCGAAGGCGGGATCCTCGATCCACACCGGGTGCTCCAGGCCGAAGGGCACCTCCACCACCCGCCGGCGGAAGGGCGCCACCAGGTGGATGCGGTCGGCCACCAACCGGCGCACGTCGGCGAAGCCCCAGCCGCCAGGGGCAGAGGCTGGGTCGAGCAGCACCAGGGAGGCCACGTGCATGTGACTGGTGGGCGTCTCGATGGCCAGGAAGGCGGCGTCGATCCCGGACAGCCGCTGCACGGCCGCGCCTACTTCAGCAGCCGGGACAGGCGGCGGTCGGCCAGCGGCTTGCCACCCGTCTGGCATCCGGCGCAGTACTGCAGCGATTTGGTGGCGAACGACACCGTGCGGATGACGTCGCCGCACACCGGGCAGTTCTGGCCCGCCTTGCCGTGCACCCGCAACCCCGATTTCTTCTCCGACTTGAGCCCCGCCGCCGGCAGGCCTCCGCTGCGCTCGACAGCGTCGGTGAGGATCGACACCACCGCCGCATGCAGGCGGGCGGCCTCGTCGTCGGTGAGCTTGGCGGCGTTCTTGAACGGCGACAGGCCGGCCGTGTGCAGGGCCTCGTCGGAGTAGGCGTTGCCCACGCCGGCCACCACCGACTGGGTGGTGAGGGCGATCTTGACCTGGCCGCCGCGGCCCCGCAGGGCGGCAGCGAACTCGCCGGGGCCGAAGGCGGGGTCGAGCGGGTCCGGCCCGAGCGCGGCCACGTTCTCCATGTCGTCGACGGAGCGCACCACGTAGATCGCCAGGCGCTTCTCGGTGCCGGCCTCGGTGACGTCAAACCCGGCGCCTCCCTCGAAGCCGATGCGCAGGGCCAGCGGGCTCTTGCCCGGCTTGGCCCTGGCCTCGGGAAGCGGGTCGCTCCAGCGCAGCCAGCCGCCCCGGGCCAGGTGGAACACCAGCCACAACGGGTCGAGGGCCAGCAGCAGGAACTTGCCCCGCCGATCGCAGCCGGTGACGGTGCGCCCGACCAGCCGGTCGAGGGGCGGGTCGTAGGTCTTGAGGGCGGCGAAAGCGGCCAGCTCGGCCCGGGACACGGTGAGCCCGGCCGCCTTCTCCCGCAGGAACCGGACCAGCGACTCCACCTCCGGCAGCTCGGGCACGCCCTACCCACGATCCCCGGGCCGGCGGCCGGTCACCCGGTCGACCCGAAGCCGCCGGTGCCCCGTTCGCTGGCGGCCAGCGCGTCGACCGCCGAGAAGCGCACGTGCTCTACCCGCTGGACGACCAGTTGGGCGATACGGTCGCCCCGCCGCACCGAGAACGGCGCCGTCGGGTCGGTGTTCACGAGCAGCACTTTGACCTCGTCGCGATACCCGGCGTCGATGAGGCCGGGAGTGTTGAGGCAGGTGACGCCGTGGCGCAGGGCCAGCCCGCTGCGGGGCTGCACGAAGCCGGCGTAGCCCTCGGGGATGGCCAGGGCGATGCCGGTGGCGACCAGCGCCCGGCCGCCACCCGGCGCCAGTTCGGCGTCTTCCCGGGCCACCAGGTCGGCGCCGGCGTCGAGCGCCCGGGCGTAGGACGGCAGGGGGAGATCGGGGTCGAGTCGCACCACCGGGACCTCCAGCACGCCCGCCAGCCTACGATCCGTCGGTGCTCGTCTGGATGGACCTCGAGATGACTGGGCTCGACCCGGCCAGGTGCGCCATCGTCGAGGTCGCCTCGCTCATCACCGACGACGAGCTGGAGGTGGTGGCCGAGGGCCCCGACCTGGTGGTGGCGTGCGACCCGGGCCAGTTGGCGGCGATGGACGAGGTGGTCACCCGGATGCACACCTCGAGCGGCCTGCTGGACGCGATCAAGGTGTCCGCCGTCACCCTGGAGGAGGCGGGGCGCCAGACGCTGGCCTTCATCCAGGAGCATGTGCCCAAGGCCCGCACCGTCCCCCTGGCCGGCAACTCCATCGGCACCGACCGCCGCTTCCTCGCCGCCTACCTGCCCGACATCGAGAACTGGCTGCACTACCGGTCCGTCGACGTCTCCACCGTGAAGGAGCTGGCCCTGCGCTGGTACCCCGAGGCGTACGCGGCGGCGCCGTCGAAGAAGGGCGCCCACCGGGCCATCGACGACATCCGCGAGAGCGTGGCCGAGCTGCGCTACTACCGGGGCACGATCTTCAGGTAAGGAGCGCCGCGGCCACCGTCCTACACTGCCGCCGACATGGCCGAGCCCAAGGACCCGCCGCAGCCCTTCCTCACCCGGGTGACCAACGACGGCCTGCGGTGGGCCGAAGACCTGCTCTACGCCCTGGTGGCGGTCACCCTCATCGGGTGCGCCTTCGCCGTGCTGGCGTCGACTGTCAACGAGCTGCTCACCAAGGGGGGCGACGGCATCACCGCCGCCATGGAGGCGACGCTCGACTCGCTCCTCATCGTGTTCATCCTGGTGGAGCTGCTGAGCGCGGTGCGCTCCACGCTCACCGAGCGCAAGCTGGTGGCCGAACCGTTCCTGCTCGTCGGCATCATCGCCACCATCAAGGAGATCGTGATCGTGTCGGCGTTCGCCGAGAAGGGTCGCGACGTGCAGAACTCGATGCTCGAGGTGGGCGTGCTGGGCGCCGTGCTGGTCGGCCTGGCCCTGTCCACCTGGGTGCTGCGGCGCAAGGAGCGCGAGCCCGAGGAGTAGCTCCCTACGGGACGGCGAGGCCGGTGGCGCCGCCGTCCAGTTGGCCTGTGGGCGCACCGAAGAAGGCGGCGTCGCCGAAGGCGAACAGGGCGCCGTCGGAGCCCAGCAGGTAGTAGCCACGTCCTGACGAGGACGGCTTTGCGTCGACGATCGTGGCTGTGATGCGCCGCTCAGGAAGGCCGCCGAGACGGCGGGCCGCACCGAACGGGAGCACGCCGCCGTCCGCCGCCACCAGCCAGAACCCGCCGCCGGACGCCGCCGCTATGGCCACGACGCGCCGGCCCGGTGCCGACCCGAGGACGGCGGCGTCACCGTGGGACGCCACCCGCCCGTCGGCCATGGCGACCCAGTAACCGCGCCCGGAGGCGGTGCCGGCCAGGCCCACCACTCCCCCGCCGGCCGGCGAACCGAGGGCCGGCGCGTCGCCGTAGTTCGAGATGCGCCCGCCCTCCTCCGCGACCCAGTACCCCAGCCCGGTCGGCGTGGGCTCGATGGCCACTGCCTTGACGGGCGGGCCGAGGAGGGCCGAGCCCTCGGGCGATCCGAGCCCCTGGGCGTCGCCGGAGGGGAGCACCCGCCCGCCCTCGCTGAGGGCCCAGTAGCCCCTGCCGGACGGCGTGGAGGCGATGGCCGCGGCAGGGTTCAGCAGAAGCGGTGAGATCGGCCCGATCAACCCGGCGTCGGCGCCGCCGAATGGCACGATCCTGCCGTCGCGCCCGAGCACGACGTAGCCGGGCGTCACCGCAGCCCGGGCCTGTGTGATCTGGGTGGCCACCGCGTTGCGGATGTCCGGGAGGCGGGCCCACAGCCTGTCGCCCGGGCACGACGTGGAGCCGACGTCGCGGTGGCCCACGATGGTCGACAGCACCCGCCCGCCGGCCCACGTCGTGGTGCCCCGGGGGTCGATGCTGGCGCGGTCGGCCTTCCATGCCAGTACCCGCTGCACGGCGTCGACGGCAGCCCGGGACGGCGCCTCGTTCGTGAACGTCCCCAAGACGGCAACACCAACCGAGCCGCCGTTCTCGCCCTCGGCGTGGGCACCGACGACGCCGAGGCCGTCCGCCGACTCCCCGGTCGGCGCCTCGCCTGCGGTGTACGTGCGGGCCCAGCGACCCTCGTAGACGCTGCCGGACGCGTCGACCACGAAGTTGTAGCCGAGGTCGTCCCAGCCGTTCCCGCGCACGTGGTAGGCGAACATGGCCCGCATGGTCGACGCCGGATCGGGGTCGTCGTTCGGCGTCACCGTGTGGTGCACGACCATGCGCGTCACGGGCGCGAACGACGGCGGGGTGGATCGGCGCATCCCCTCGTCGGCGCCCCATTGGCTCCGGGTGACTATTCCCGGTTGGGCGACGTCGGCCCCCGCCGCCTCGGGCCCGGCTCGCACCAGGTGCCGGGGCCCGTTGACCGTGTCGATCGCCACCACCCGCACATCGCCGGCGTCACCCCGGGCCCGGGCCTGCACGAGCTGGGCCCCGTCGGCCCGCACCAGCCCCGACAGGACCTTGTGCGCCTTCTCGTCGCCGAGGTCGTGCGCCACCTCGACGGTCTGCCACGGGCTCCACACACCGTCCACCAGGGCCGTGCGCACCTCGACCACGGCGTCCTCACTGCCGGTCCACTTGACCCCCAGGTGGGACAGCGGGAACGGCGCCGTCAGCACCCGGGTGAGAGGCAGGACAAGACGGGCGAAAGGCGTCGAAACGGTTGACCGGGCGGGAACAGCGAGCTCGGCGATGCGCACCTGAGGCGCACTCCACGCCATCGACACGGGCGCCACCACGGTGGCCGTGGTGATGACGCCGGCGCCGGCGAGCGCCAGCGCGAGGCGGCGGAGAAGCGTTGCCACGGCAGGAGAGCCTTGCACCGATTCGAGGAGAAGGTGCATCGGGGGCGAATGTGGCGATTTCCCCGGCGGCGCCGGCGGGTAGCTTGCACCCGTGGGCGTGTCAGCCGGGAAGCTCGACGACCTGCTGGCACGGGCCCGGCGGGACGTGGACGAGGGCATCCTGCCGTCGTGCCAGGTGGCGGTCGGCCTCGACGGCGAGGTGATCGCCTTCGAGGCGTTCGGCGACGCCACCACCGAGACCCGGTACTCGGTGTTCTCCTGCACCAAGCCGATCGTGGCCTCCACGGCCTGGGTCCTGATGGGCGACGGTCGCCTCGACGTGGCCCGCCCGGTGGTCGACTACATCCCCGAGTTCGCCACCTTCGGCAAGCAGGCGGTGACGGTGGAGCATCTGCTCCTGCACACCTCGGGGTTCCCGTCCGAGACCCTGATGCCGCCGGAGTGGAACACTCGCGAGGGCCGCTTGGCCGCCTTCGCCGACTGGACGCTGCAGTGGGAGCCTGGCACGGCGTTCGAGTACCACGCCACGTCGGCCCACTGGGTGCTGGCCGAGGTGATCGAAAGGGTGGCGGGCTGCGACTTCCGAGACGCCGTGGAGGGGCTGGTCACCGACCCGGTGGGCATCGGGCGCGTGCTCGGGATCACGCCCGCCGGGCCGGAGGATCAGGCGGGTATCGCAGCGATGGAGCTGCGCGGCGAACCGGCCACGCCCGACGAGCTGGAGGCGGCCATCGGCGTGCGGGAGCTGCCGTCGAGCGAGGTGACCGACGCCGCCCTGCTCGGGTTCAACCTGCCCGAGGTGCGGGAGGTGGGTGTGCCGGGCGCGGGCGCCGTGCTGCGGGCGGCCGACCTGGCCCTGTTCTACCAACGCCTCCTCCACGACCCCGACGGCATCTGGGACCCGGCCGTGCTGGCCGACGCAACCGGGACGGTGCGCAACTCGTTCGGTGACCCCCTGTTCCAACTGCCCGCCAACCGCACGCTCGGGCTGGTGCTGGCGGGGGGCGACGGGATGAGCTTCCTGCGGGGCTTCGGCTCGTCGGTGTCGCCCCGGGCCTTCGGCCACAACGGCGCCGCCGGCCAGGTGTCGTGGGCCGATCCCGAGTCGGGCCTGTCCTTCGCCTACGCCACCAACGGCATCGACGCCAACGTCATCCGCCAGTTCCGCCGCGGCATGTCACTGTCGACCCGGGCCGGCGCCCTGCTCGCCGGCTGATAGGGCACAGGGGTATGGAAGGGAATCCCGGGACCGGTGCCGCCGAGGAGCCGTTGGCCCGCTACCGGGCCATGCGCGACTTCGGGCGCACACCCGAGCCGTCAGGCGACGAGCCGGATGTTCACGCGGCAGACGAGCGCTTCGTCGTGCAGGAGCACCACGCCACCTCGATGCACTGGGACCTCCGCCTTGAGCGCGACGGCGTGCTGGTGTCATGGGCCGTTCCCAAGGGCATCCCGCCCGATCCCAAGGTGAACCACCTGGCCGTGCACACCGAGGACCACCCGATGCTGTACCTCGACTTCGAGGGCGACATCCCCAAGGGCGAGTACGGCGGCGGGCGGATGCGGGTGTGGGACACCGGCACGTACACGTGCGAGAAGTGGCGGGAGGACGAGGTGATGATCACGCTCTCGGGGCAGCGGGCCCGCGGACGGTACGTGCTGTTCCGGACCGGCGGGAACCAGTGGATGCTGCACCGCCTCGACCCGGCCGAGGACCCGGGCCGGAGCCCGATGCCCGGCGGGCTCCGGCCGCTCGAACTGCCGACCGGTCCCCTTCCAGACGACGAGCCGGCGTGGTCATTCGAGCCCGCCTTCGGCGGCCACCGGGTGGTGGTCTCGAGCGAGGGTGGCCGGGCCCGCGCCGTCGACGCCGCTGGTGACGATGTGACCGGCCGCTACCCGGAGCTGCGTGATCTGGGGCGGGCCGTCGGCGCAGTGATGGTGGCGATGGAGGGCGAGCTTGTCGTCACCGGCGCCGACGGGCGCCCCGACCCCGTCGCGCCGGCCCGCCGCCTGGCCGCCAGGGACACCGCCCTGCGCCGTCTGGCCGGGCGCAACCCGGCAGCCTTCTTCGCCGACGACGTGGTGTGGCTCGAAGGCCACGACACGACCGGCCTGCCCTTTCGTCAGCGCCGGCTACTGCTGGAGCGCATCGAGTTGTCCGGGCCGGCGTGGCACACGTCGCCCACGTCCCCAGGCGAGGGCGCCGCACTCCTCGCCGCCGCCCGGGACCAGGGGCTGGCCGGCGTGGTGGCCCGCCGCCTCGACGGCGGGTACGGGCCCGACGCCCTCCGCTTCGTGCCCGCCTGACCCGGTGCGCGGGCCTACTGGTCGGTGAATCGTCACGGATCTCGACACGTTTCGGCTACCAGAACAGGCGGACGACTACGGCGTAAACGTGCTCCCGTCGGCGGCGAACTCGAAGCTGGCCGACTCGGCCCGGGCCCGTCCGCCCCACACCACCATCGCTTTGCCCGACCACACGGCGCTGGCGTCGGCCCGTCCCTTGAAGCGGGTGGTGGCGAGGGGCGCCCAGGTGTCTGAGCCCGGGTCGAAGGCGGCGCCGTTGGACCAGATTTCGTTCTCGATCCCCTCGCCGCCCCAGAAATAGACCTTGCCGCCGGTCCAGACGGTCTCCATGTTGCTCCGGGGCACGAGCGGCGCCTTCGGGAGGGTGCGCCAGGTGTCGGCCGTGGGGTTGTAGGCGGCGCCGTCGGCCAGCCGCTTGGAGCCGTCGTTCCCGCCCCACACGACCAGCTCCGAGCCGGTCCACGCCGAACCGGCGAAGTAGCGACCGGCCACCGGTGCAGCCGAGAGCGGCCGCCAGGCATTGGTCGCCGGGTTGTAGGCGGCGCCGTCGGCGACGACCGCGTTCTGTCCGGTCGAGCCCGCCCATACCACGAACTCGGTGCCCGTCCACGCGTACGCGGAGCCGAAGCGCGTGCCTATCGGCGACTGCGCCATCGTCCGCCAGGTGTTCTTCTCGGGGTCGTAGAGGGCGCCGTCGGCCGTGATGGTGCCGCGCGCCCCACCGCCCCACACCACCATCTCGGTACCGGTCCAGGCGGTGAGGCTGCCCGCCCTGGCGGTGAGGGGCGAGCGGGCCATGCTGCGCCAGGTGTTGGCCGTGGGGTCGTAGGCGGCACCGTCGCCGAGGCTGGTGCCCTTGCCTTCCCCACCCCAGATCAGCATCTCCTTGCCGCTCCACGTCGCCGAGCGGAGGGCACGGGGCGCGAGTGGCGAGGGGGCCGTCGGGCGCCACGCATCGGTGGACGGGTCGTAGACGGCGCCGTCGCCGTAATACACCTCGCCGTTGTCGAAGCCGCCCCAGACGATCATCTCGGTGCCGGTCCAGACGGTGGCGTGCACAAAACGACCGGTGATGCCTGCGGCGGAGATCGGCTTCCAGCCGGCATCGCTGCCGATGACGGTGACCGGGCCGGAGCCCTTCGGGTCACCGCACGAGGTCAGTGCGGCCGCGGCGAGCACCGCACAAACCAGCCGCACCAGCCGGCGGCGGGACGCGGAGCTGACGGCCAACACCATGCGGCGTTCCCTCCTGTACGAGTGCGGGAGCCTACCGACAACGGTCGCCCCTCGGGCGGGACCCCGAACCCGGGTCCTGCCGCGGTGTCCGACCGCCTCTCCTGAGCGCACGACCCCTCCTCGCCCAGGGCTGCCAACCTCGGGATCGTGTCGTTCGCCTGCACGCCCGACCAGTTCCCGGACCTCATGGCCGCCATCGAGCGACGGGACCTGGGGCGGTGGGCGGCGTCGGAGGGGTTAGTCGCCGCCGCCCCGGTCTGACGACTCCGGCGGAAGAGCCGGCAGACCGGGCGGCGGCGGCAGCGCCCCCGGGGGGAGGGGGCGATGGTGGGGTCAGCCGGCTTCGGCTGACCGCCCGTCGGCGCGCCGGTGGCCGCCGTGGCGGCCCAGCATGCGCAAGGTGAGGGAGACCCGCTCGTCGCCCGAGAGGGGCGGCCCGACGGCGTGGCGCCGGCGGCCGTCGGGCTCGCCGTCGAAGCCGGGCGCCCGCAGGAGGAGCAGGTCGCCCGGCTCGACGAGCATGCGGAGGGTGGGCTCGTCGTCATCGGGGAAGACCGTGAACTCGGCGGACCCGACGACGGAGTACACGGCGACCAGCAGCCCGTAACACATGCCGTCGCGGTGGGCACCGAGCCCGCCGGCGGCGCCCCGGTAGCGCATGTAGCGCGCCTCGGTGGCATCGAAGCGGTGCTGGCCGTGGGAGTCCGGACACGAGACCAGCAGGTCGCGGAGGCGCCGGGCCAGGCCATTCACGAACGGGCACCGGGGATCGCCGACGCGCAGAGAGAGCTGGTCGGCCCGCTGGTGCACCCTGTTCACCCGGGCCGGCACCCGTAGGAACCGCCCGCGCTCCCCCGACGCCTCGGCCAGCAGCAGCCGGCGGTCATCATCGCCCAATGCACCCCGCACGAGAGCGAACCCGGAGGCGGCCACCTCGGCCAGTACCCGGTCCATGCCGTCGTCGAGGTGTAGCGGCAGGCGCGGCCGCTCCCGCAACGTTCCGTACGTCCGCCGATCGCTCATGTCCTCCGACTGTGACAGGGCGTCCGCAGGCCCGCCTCCCCCACTCGGGGGAACGACTCCTCCTCTTCCGGGGGATATCGGCGCCCGGGGCTTCCAGACCGCCCCGAGAGCGGTCACCATCCGCTTGTAAGACTTGGAGTCATCCTTTGCGTCGCACGCCTTGGCGCCAGAGCAACCGAGAGGAGGTGACTACATGCGCAGCATTCTCAGCAAGATCGCGGTTACCCTGGTGTCGATCGCAGGTGTCGTCCTGACCCAGGCCGGCGCCGCACACGGCAGCACCTGGCAGTGGCGATGACCGACCATTGTCCCTCCTGGACAGCTGAGCTTTGACGGACGCAGTTCCCCGCACCCGCGACCCACTGCTCTTCATCGTTCTCGCCGCCGTGGTGGCGAGCGCCGTGGCGGTGCTCGCCATCAACGCCGCCGTCGGCGGCGCTGCCGCCGACCAGCACCCTGGCACCGTTGCGGTGTGGATGCTGTTCTGCGGTGCTGCCAGCGTCCTGCCCGTGCCGGTGTCCGAGCACGTGCACATGAGTCTGAGCAGCTCGGCCAACATCGCCACTGCGTTGATATTCCCCCTGCCCGTCGCGGGCCCGCTCGTCTTCGCAGCCGCGCTTTCGGAATGGGAGGTGAAGCGGTCCACGACCGTCCTGCACGCTCTGTACAACAGGGCCCAGCTGGGCATGTCCGTGGCAGCGGCCGCAGCGGTCTTCGAAACCTCCGACCGCGGCGCCCTCAACCCCTTCACGGCACTCGGCGCCATCGTCGCGTATGAGGCCACAAACCTGATCCTGGTCGCCCTGGCCGAGACCACCTGCCGTTCGGTGCCGCTCCGCAGCGTGATCCGGCGGATGTTGCCTCGCGGCGCAGCCGGTACCACGGCGTACCTCTTCCAGTCCCTCATGGGCGTCGTACTCGCACTCACCTACCTCCGCGTCGGCGCGTGGGCCGTTGCTGTCTCGATGATCCCGCTGCTGGGCGCCCGCTTCGCCCTCCGGGCCGCCCGCCAGCTCGAGTCGGCTGAGCGCGATCGGCGCCGGCTGTCCGACCAGCTCATCGACGAGCGGGAGCGGGAGCGGGCCCGCATCGGCAGCGACATCCACGATGGCGTCCTCCAGCAGCTTGCCGCCATCCAGATGCAGGCCGACACCATGGGTTCCGCCCTCGACGCCGGCCGCCCCGACACGGCCGCCGACCTGGCCCGCAAGACGGCCCAGGGGATAGAGACCACCATCGCCGACCTGCGCACGGTAGTGCGCAGCCTGCGGCGGACGTCGCTCGACGCCGGCGGCCTGCCGGGCACCCTGAAGCGCCTGGGCCGGTCGTTCCATGCCGCCTCGGGGGTGGAGGTGGAGGTGCACTGCGATACCTTCACAGCAGACGTGCCCCTGTCCATCGAGCTCCTGCTGTGCGAGTGCTGCGAGGAGGCGCTCACCAACGTGGCCCGCCATGCGGCGGCGACGTCGGTGCGCATCGCACTGAGCAGCGACGGAAATGCCGCCGAGCTCATGGTCGTGGACAATGGCGTCGGGCCCGCCTCACAGGGGAGCTCCTCCGGGCTGGGGCTGGTGCTGGCCCGGGACAAGGTGAACCTCGCCGGAGGAGGCGTGTGGATCGAAGCCAACCTGGGTGGAGGCACCGCGCTGCGGGTCCGCGTGCCCATCCCGCTCGTCACCTGAGCGGTTCGTGATCACCATCGCCATTGCCGAGGACCACCGCGTGGTCGCAGAGGCGCTCGCCACCATGCTGTCGTTCACCGAGGATTTCGACGTGCTCGGCCTGGCCGACTCGGGCGAAGGCATCATCGAGATCGTCGCCCGCCACAAGCCGGCGGTGGCGCTGATGGACGTCTCGCTCGTGGGCATGGGCGGTATCGAGGCGACCCGCCAGATCATCGACCGGCACCCGTCCACCAAGGTCCTCATCCTCACCATGCACGACGACCCCGAGACGGTGCGCGACGCCATCGCCGCCGGCGCCTCCGGGTTCGTCCCGAAGAACGTCGGGCGCGAGGACCTCACCGCCGCCATCCGGGCAGTGGCAGCGGGCGGCGGGTTCCTGCATCCGTCGGTCACCCGACCCTTCCTCAAGGCGTTCGGCAAGATGGCGGAGTCGGCGCAGGACCAGGTGCGCCTCACCGAGCGGGAGCGTGACGTCCTCGAGCAGCTGGCCACCGGGAAGTCAACCAAGGAGATCGCCAAGGAGCTCTTCGTGGGCGAGGAGACGGTGAAGACCCACCTGAGCAGCGTCTACCAGAAGCTCGGGGTGGGTGACCGGGTGCAGGCGGTGGCGGCGGCGCTGCGGCGGGGGCTCGTGAAGTAGCCCCGTCCGGCCGCTGCCTTCTCTAGTCTTCCGGCAGACGTCGACCGGGAGGCAGGATGTACGAGTACACAACGGAGGTGTTCTCCGTGGGCCTCGAAGGCCTCGCCGCGGTGGACACCGACAAGCTCGGCGATATGGCGGCGGAGGGCTGGGAGCCCTCGCTCATGACGCCGGTGCACAACGGCTTCGCCACGCTGGTGCTGTTCCGGCGGGCGACGGATGGGTCGGCGGTGCCGGGGCGGCTCGTGGCGGGGGCGCCGAAGGCTGCTCGCGCCGCTGCCCCGGCATCCCCGAAGGCCGCTCGCGCTGCTGCGGCCTCGCCGAAGGCCGCCGGTGCCGGGCGGGCGGCGCCAAAGGCGGACCGAGCTGCTGCGGCATCGCCGAAGGCCGGTGCTGGGCGGGCCGGCGCTGGCGCAGGTACCGGCAGGGTTCGCCGCACCCGGCCGTCCCACTAGCGCGCGCCGGGCGAGCTCAGCACACCGGCCTGGGCCTGCGAATAGCCGACCGGGCAACCACGTTTCCCAGTAGACCCCGGAAAAGAACCGGACGTGAGCCTTCCAATTTTTCCTCATGAGGCTCAACCACGTCCCTTCACCGGACGGCATACACCAGGGGGAGCGCCGGCTCTCCGATTGCCACGTGACCAGGCTTCGACGGGGACAAGATCGTATCGGGTGATTCGGGGTTAAATACATATGGAACGGCCGTTGTGCGTACGGTTGCCCACGTTTCAGGCAGCTATCTCCACCGTCACTTGCACACACCCTTGACTGCTCAGCCCTGCCATAAAAGGTATTTTTCGTCGTTGTATGAGTGACCTGCTGAAGCCTCGAGGATCCAGTCAACCTTGATATATCCAAACAGTATGGTCAAAGAACCCTATCCCGATCCCCATAGTGCTGCTACTCATTTAGGCGAAACATCAAGGACGACGAGACACGTTTTCCTTGCACCGAGGGGGAGGGATTCATGAAACGATCAGCTGGAGCGCTGTTCGTCGCGCTCACACTGGTACTGTCGCTGGCGGCGGTTATCGTCTCACCACCGGCAAAGGCGGTGATCGGAACGAAGGCGCTGGTGCTCGGCAGCAGCGCCTCGGGCGGAGCCGGCAGCAAAGAGGCGGTGCGGGCTGCGGCCCTCGGTTACACCGTGAACGTGGTGTCCGACCCGGCGTGGGGGGCGATGACGGCGGCCGACTTCGCCGAGTACCGCCTCATCATCGTCGGGGACCCGACGTGCAGTTTCGTGCCGGCCGTTGTCTCGCAGAATGCCCTGGCACTCTCCGATGCCGTGATGGCACGCGCGGGCGGCAACACGACGGCGGGGAACCGGATCCTCATCGGCACCGACCCCGTGTTCCACTACACCGCCGGCTCCACCGGCGCCGGCGGCCAAAAGCTGATCGACACGGGCATCGACTTCGCCAAGGTCCAGCCCGGCTCGACCGGGCTCTACCTGGACATGAGCTGCCTTGACCATGACTGGGACGGCAACCTCGTCCCCGACGTCCAGGACAAGCTGCTCCCGAAGCTGAGCGCCGCCCCGTCCCCGGTGTGGACGCAGAACCAGTCGCCGCCGTGCGGCGGCAGCGTGTCGCTGATCTCGAACGCCGCCCAGTTCGCGACCCTCGCCACCGCCCACCTGCAGGGGTGGGGCTGCTCGGTCCACGAGACGTTCCCGGTGTACCCGACCGACTGGTTCCCACTGGCGGTGGCCACCGACACAACGACGACGCCGACCTGTGGCACCGACGTGACCACCGGCGCCGCGAAGTGTGGGGAGGCCTACATCCTCATCGCCGGCTCCGGCATCGTGGCGTCTGCGCCCAACCTGAGCCTGACGCCGCTCACGGCGACGAACCCGGTCGGGACCACCCATACCGTCACGGCGACGGTCACCGACCCCGCTGACGGCTCGGCCAAGGGCGGGGTGACGGTGTCGTTCCTCGTCACCGGCGCCAACGCCGGCGCCACCGGCACCTGCGGGCCCGCCTCGTGCGTGAGCGACTCCGCCGGTCAGGTGACCTTCACCTACACCGGCGCGAGCGCCGGCTCCGACACCATCACCGCCCAGGTCACCGTCGGCAGCGCGACCCAGACGGCGACGGCGGCCAAGGATTGGGTCGCCGTCACCAACAACCCGCCCACGGCGGGAGCCGGCGGGCCCTACAGCGGTAACGAGGGTTCCGCCATCGCCCTCGCCGGCACCGCCGCCGACGCCGACCCCGGCGACACCCTGACGTACCTGTGGGCGCAGACGGCCAGCACGCTCGATGCCGGCGCCACGTGCACCATCGCCGCTCCCACCTCGCTCGCCACCTCGGTGACGTGCGACGACGACGGCATCGTGAACCTGGACCTCACCGTGAGCGACGGGACGGCGTCGACGACGGCGAGCACGACGGTCACCGTCGCCAACGTGAGCCCGACGATCGCCATCACGGCGCCGGCCGACGGCAGCATCGTGCCCATGGGCGCGACGGTGAACCTCGCCAGCACGTTCGGCGATGCAGGCACCAACGACCTCGCCACGATGGTGTGCGCGGTCGACTGGGACGCCGGCGCGGGCCCGGCGGCCGTGACCCCCTCGGGCACGAGCTGCAACGCCGCCAACGCGTTCGGTGCACCCGGTGTCTACAACCTGAGCATGAAGGCCGATGACGTCGACGGCGGCTCCGCTCTCGCCACCGTCATGGTCATCGTGTACGACCCGTCGGCCGGTTTCGTCACCGGTGGCGGGTGGATCACCTCGGCACCCGGGTCGTACGTCGCGAACCCGTCGCTGTCCGGCAAGGCGACCTTCGGGTTCGTCTCGAAGTACAAGAAGGGGGCGACCGTCCCGACCGGCCAGACTGAGTTCCAGTTCCACGCCGGCTCGTTCAACTTCCACAGCGCCGCCTACCAGTGGCTCGTGGTCTCGGGCCCGAAGGCCCAGTACAAGGGCACCGGCAGCGTCAACGGGACGGGTGGCTACTCGTTCCTGCTCACCGCCACCGACGGCCAGGTGACCGGGGGCGGCGGCGTGGACAAGTTGCGCATCAAGGTGTGGGACACGGTGTCGGACACCGTCGTCTACGACAACGTTCTCGGCGCTTCCGACACCATCTCGTCGGCCAATCCGCAGGCCATCGGCGGCGGCAGCATCGTGATCCACAAGTAGCTGGCGCAGCCGTTCCGACTATCGGCGAGGGGGCGGGTACATTCCCGCCCCCTCGCTGCGTGCGGGCGGCAGCAGGCCCACCATGCCCCGCAGCAGGCACAGGGCCGACGAGAGGGGATCTCTCTTCGGGCACGGGTCCCGGGCAGGCGCGTCCGGCTGGAAGTTCAGCCACCGGCGCCTGCTTGCGTGTAGCCCGGATTCCGGGGGCTGGCGCCGCAGGACTTCGCCCTGCCTACGAGCAGCCGCTGGTGCTCCCGCATGACGGGCAGGCGTGACAGCTGCCGGCCCGCACCATCTGCACCCCGCACGTCATGCAGAAGGGCGCATCGCTGTGCGACATGGGCGGTGACACGCGCGGCGCGTCCACGACGGGCTCGTCGCGCACTGAGGTCTCCTCGACCCCAGGCAGGGTGGGCTGGATGCGCTCATCGGTGGTGAGGATGCCGAGCTCGGCCCGCTCGTCACGGGGCAGGTAGTCGACCGCCAGCCGGCGGAAGATGTAGTCGACCAGCGACGAGGCGATGCGCAGATCGTGGTCGTCGGTCATGCCGGCGGGCTCGAAGCGCATGTTCGTGTACTTCTGCACGTAGGTCTTGAGGGGCACGCCGTGCTGGAGGCCGAGCGAGACCGAGATGGCGAAGGCGTCCATCACGCCGGCCAAGGTCGAGCCCTGCTTCGACACCTTGAGGAACA
>JBKJNA010000034.1:0-2645 GCA_046596195.1 Acidimicrobiales bacterium
CGGCGGCGGGGGAACCGCCGTCCTGACCTGCGGCAGCATGGTTCCGGGCACCACCTTGGTCTGGTTCTGCACGACCTGCCGGGCGAACTCCACCATGAACGAGCGCACGTTCACCAGCTTGCGGGCGACGGGGTCGGAGCCAGCCAACCCTCCGCGCAGGCTCTGCACGCCGTCGGCCGGGGCAGCCTCGTCGAAGCTCGAAGCGCCGCTGCCCTGGATGTACAGGGCGACCCGCTCGTAGCGCGTGGTCTCGCCGTTGCGCACGGGCCAGATCCAGTAGGCAACGGTCCAGTCCTGCTCCTGCTTGGCGTTGTAGAACGAGAGGGTCTGTCCCTTCACCCCGCCACCCAGGTTGACCGAGGCGACGTCGCGCAGCTTGTAGCCGTGGAACCGGTAGCAGGCCTCGATGCCGTACGCCGAGAAGCTGCGGAGGTTCGAGGTGGAGATGACGTCGGCCGTGACCGAGCCGGTCGACGGAAGCGCCAGGTCGGGCGAGGCGCCGGGAGACATCGTGTACCGCAGCCAGGTGGAGCTCTCGCCGAAGTAGGGCTTGGCCCAGTCGTAGCGGTTGGACTGCGCCGCCCCCCACCCCTCGGGCGTGGCCGGGTAGTCGGAGAACGACGCCAGCTTTGGCGTGCCCACGGCGTTGGCCACCATGTCGTAGGAGTCGAGGCGGGAGTTGGTGAAGGCGAGGGTGCCGCCGAGGAGGGTGACCAGCAGGATCGGGATCCCGATCCGTGGCACCGCCGCCCGCCGTCCGGTGCCCACCGCCTGTATCGCCTTCGGCCGCACCGACCCCATCCCGTCGATGGACAGCCGGAACGGCTTCAGGGCGAACAGCATGGCGAGGACCCCGAGGTTGAACGTGACGAGCCCGATGAAGGGGTGGAACACGTCGATGGCCACCGCCTCGCCCCACTGCCTCCCGGCCCAGAAGATGAACAGGATCCGGCTGAGGTTGATCAACCACAACAGGGTGAGCCCGCCCAGGAGCCACAGCCCCTTTCGGACCCTCGGGCCCCGCACCACCGCCCCGAAGGCGATCCCGACGAGCAGGAAGCCAACCATCCCGTTGACGCCCGAGCAGGCCGACACCACGCTGACCTGGAACGGCTTGGCCGCCAGGACCTGGAACATCGAGCCGTCGGCCGACGGGATCTCCGTGGCCACCGGCACCCACCGCAGGATGAGCTTCACGCCGGCCAGCGTCATGCCGGTGAACCAGGGCAGGAAGCGGAGCAGGAGGACCTGGTAGGGGAGCGGCCAGGCCAGGAAGAGGAAGCCGATGGCCAGGCGCTGCCGCCACATCGTGCGCACGCCGAACAGGACGGCCACCGCGCCAGCGACGAAGAAGGGCAGCGTGAAGAGGTCGATCCTCCAGACCCAGAACATCGTGGAGAGACGTGAAGGGAAGATCAGGTTGACGGCCACGGCCATGGTGAGCAGGGGCACGCCGAGGATGTAGTCGAGCTGGCGGTCGTGGATGGCCGGCTCAGGTCGGAGCGGGCGGGCCTTGAGGCTGGCGATGCCGAGGGCGATGACCGGCGTCAGACCGACGTACGCCAGCGGGGTCTCGAGGCCGAGGCTCTGCAGCAGGCTCGAGAGCGAGTAGTGGTAGGCGACCAGCACCATGCCGAGCAGGGCCACGACCCGAGCCGATGTCTTCGTCCGGGGCGGCGTCCGCCGCCAGCGGCCCCGGGCGTCGGCGACGAGGTCGCGGCCACCCGACAGTGCGACGGCCGTCACCCGAATGTCTCCATGCCCGGGATTGGAGCACGCCCAGACGGCGCAGAGTTCTCGGATGGGGCGCGCTGGACAAGTGTTCGCCTGCCCTTCACCCTCTGTTGCCTACCATCCACCAACGTTGCCGTTTCGAGTCAGCACCGTCTCTCCACGTCGTGTTCGTGCGTCGTTCACCTGACGTCTACCGACGGTCCGTACCCTCACCGACATGCCCATCTGGTCCGTTCCGGCGCGGCCGCAGGCGATGCCTGCGACGGGCGTGGAACGACCGGATCCGGCCCCGCACGACCTGACGGCGGCGCAGCTCGCCTACCCAGCGGGCGAGGTCGATGCCTGGGCCAAGGCCGTGCACCCCGACGTTCCCGCGCTGCTCGCCGATGTGGCGAGCGCCCGGGCGCGGAGCAGCCGGGCCGAGGTCCAGCTTCGTCTCGCCATGGCGGCGAGAGACACGATCGAGGCCGCGGCGGTTGCGGCGGCCACCCGGCGCCGGACCGGTGGCCATCCGGACTCCTGGCGCGTGCTGGTCGAGGCGCGAGCGGGCGCGCTCGCCGTGCTGGCCAGTGCGTGCCGCAACGTCGCCGGGCTGTGCAGCAGCACCACCGCTGACGCTCCCATCGGCGCGGGAACGGCCCTCAGCAGCCGCCCAGCGGCCCCGACCGCGTCCTTTACCCCCGGCCTCAGCCGGCAGCGGGCCTACCTGGTCGTCGACGCCGAGCCCTACATCGAGGCTGTCCGCTCGTCCGGAGACCGGCTGCACGCCCAGCTCGATGAGGCGACGGCCCAGGCGGAGGACGCCGAGGACCGCCTCTTCGGCCTCGGCGAGGCGATCATGCTGAGGACCGTCACCAGTGACGCCGCCCCGGAACCGGCTGGTGCTGTGCCGGCTGCGCTGGCCGAGGACG
>JBKJNA010000043.1:0-11451 GCA_046596195.1 Acidimicrobiales bacterium
TCTTCACGATGCCGGCCATGCGCCGGCGCCAACTGTCGTTCTGGAAGCTCATGGACGCCTGCGCCCCTGGCATGGCCCTCGGCGTGGTGGTCGGCCGGATCGGCGATCTGGTGGTGGGGGACCACCTGGGCAAGACCACCGACTTCTTCCTCGGCTACGTGTGCCCGCCCAACAGCGTCGACACGGCCTCGCCGTGCATCCCCGGAACCGTCGTCCATCAGACGGCGCTCTACGACCTCATCCTCACCATCCCGCTCCTTCTTGCCCTCTTGTGGCTGCGACGCAGACCTCGGTTCGACGGCTTCCTCATCATGGTGTTCGGTGCCTGGTACGGAAGCCAGCGGATCCTCGAGGACTTCCTGCGTGAGGACGTCCGCCGCTTCGGCCTCACCGGCAGCCAGATGACGGCGCTGGCCACCGTCACGGTCACGCTGTCGTGGCTGGCCTTCGCGCGCCGCACGCCGGGATGGGGCCGCTGGGACGAGCTCCCACCGGGCGGCGCCGGCCCCGACGCGGGGGACGACGTCGATGACGACGACGAGTCGGACGACGCCCCCGAGGCGTTCGACGACGCCGAGTTGGCCCGCCAACCCGCCGGCGACTCGATCGCCGCCGGTCCCGACGATGCCGGCGACGTCCGTCCGGACGCGCCCCGACCCGAACCACACGAACGAGAGGACTAGCCAATGGACGTGCGCATCGGCATCACCCAGACGCCGAGGGAGATCGAGCTCGACATGGCCGACGACGGCGACGCCGTGAAGAAGGCCGTCGAGTCGGCGGTGGCGGCGGGCGACACCCTGCTGTGGCTCACCGACCGCAAGGGCCGCCGCATCGGCGTGCCTGCGGCCAAGATCGCCTATGTAGAGATCGGCAGTGCGAGTGACGACCGCCGGGTGGGCTTCGGCGCCCACTAGCCGCACCGTGGGCGACCTCCTCGACCGCAAGCTGCTCCTCGTCACCGGCAAGGGCGGGGTGGGGAAGACGACCGTCGCCGCCTCGCTCGCCCTCCTCGCCTCCCAACGGGGCATGCGCACCCTCGCCTGCGAGGTGGACGCCAAGGGCAGCCTGGCGGCGGTGTTCGAGACGGGCCCGACCTCGTTCGCCGAGCGCGAGGTCCAGCCGCGCCTGTGGGCCATGACCATGGACACCGAGGCGTCGCTCAAGGAGTACCTCGCCCTCCAGCTGCACCTTCCGATCGCCGCCCGCATCGGGCCGCTGGCTCGCATGTTCGACTTCGTGGCCACCGCTGCGCCGGGCGTGCGCGAGATACTCACCATCGGCAAGCTGGCCTACGAGGTCCGCCAGGGCCGCTACGATTTGGTGGTCGTCGACGGCGCCGCCACCGGCCACGTGGTGGGTCAGCTGGCCGCCCCCCAGGCCATCAACGAGCTGGTGCAGGTGGGCATCATCCGCGAGCAGACCAGGTGGATGCTCGACATCCTCTCCGACCCGGAGAAGACCGGCATGGTGATCGTGGCCACGCCAGACGAGATGCCGGTGAACGAGACCATCGAGCTGGCGGCGCGGCTTCGCTCGGAGACCGCCGTCGACCTGGCCGCGGTCGTGGTGAACCGGGTCCTGCCCGAGCTGTTCGGGCGGGGCGAGGAGGCCATCTTCGAGCGGCTGGCCCGTCCCGACGCGCTGCCGGCACTGCGCAAGGCGGCGGGCGACGACGTCGGCCCCATCGTCGACGCCGCCCGCCTGGCCGTCACCCTGCGGCGCACCCGAGCGGACCACATCGAGCGCCTGCGGGCGGATGTCGACCCAGCCGTCCCGATGCTCTACGTGCCCTACCTCTTCCTGCGGTCGCACGGGCTGCGGGCAACGCACCAGGTGTCCGAGGCGCTGGCCGCCGAGCTGGGCTACTGATGGACCGGTACTGATGGACCGGCCCCGGAGCCACGCCTCGATCGAGCAGCTGCTGGCGGCCAAGGAGATCGTGGTCACGTGCGGCTCGGGCGGGGTGGGCAAGACCACCACGGCCGCAGCCCTGGCGGCGACGGCGGCGGCGCGCCACGGGGGCAAGGTGCTGGTACTCACGGTCGACCCGGCCCGCCGGCTGGCCGACGCCCTCGGCGTGCAGGCTCTCGGCAACGACGCCCGGCGGGTGCCGGCGTCCGCCTTCGTCGACGCCGGTCACCCGGCGCGCGGGGAGTTGTGGGCGGCCCAGCTCGACACCAAGCAGTCGTGGGACGACCTGGTGCGCGAGCATGCGCCCGACCGCCGAACTGCCAAGCGCATCCTCGACAACAAGCTCTACGAGAACATCTCGGGGCGGTTCGTGCAGAGCCACGAGTACATCGCCATGGAGCGCCTCTACGACCTCCACAACGAGGGCACCTACGACCTGATCGTGGTCGACACCCCGCCCACGCGCAACGCCCTCGACTTCCTCGAGGCGCCGGAGCGCATGGCCGAGTTCTTCTCCAGCAAGTTCCTGCGGGTGCTCACGGCCCCGGCCCGGTCGCGCCTGGTGAGCTTCGCCTCCAAGCCGTTCTTCACCGTCGCCGACCGGGTGCTCGGTTCGCAGTTCCTCCAGGACATCGCCGAGTTCTTCTCGCTCTTCCAGACCATGGCCCCCGGGTTCGTGGAGCGGGCCAATGCGGTGAGCCGCCTGCTCCGCGACAACCGCACGACCTACGTGGTCGTCAGCACCTTGGAGGCGGCTCCGCTGCACGAGGCCGAGGTGTTCGTCGAGGCGATCACGGCCAAGGGCTTCCACCTGGGCGCGGTGGTGCTCAACAGGGTGCTGCCGTCATACCTGCTCGACGAGCGGGCCGGCCTGGCGGCGGGGGTGCTGGTCGACGACCCGAGTGCGGCGGCCGCCGCCATGGCCAAGGGCGACGAGGCCCAGGTGGCGCGTGTTCTCACCGAGATCGCCGAGAGCTTCCTGCGCTTCCAGGTTGTGGCCCAGCGCGAGGCCGAGCAACGCTCGGAGCTGTCGGTCGCCACCGACGTGGTGGCACCCGTCCCCTACTTCGAGACCGACATCTGCGACCTGGCCGGCCTCCTCCGCCTCGGCGAGCAGATCTGGACCTAGAGCGGTGGGAGCCGGAGCTGGGGCCCAGGCGGGGGAGAGGGCCTAGATTTCGCGGGTGCCCGTGGTCGACCCAGCCCTGGAGGCCTACACCGAGGCCCACACCACCCCCCAACCGCCGCTGCTGGCCGAACTGGAAGCGGAAACCAAGCGGTCGCTCGACGCCCCCGGGATGATGGTGGGCGCGGTGGAGGGCCGGTTCCTCCAGGTGCTGGTGTGGGCCACCGGGGCCCGCAGGGTCCTGGAGATCGGCACCTTCAGCGGGTACTCGGCCCTGTCGATGGCGGCCGGCCTCCCGCCCGACGGGCGCATCGTGAGTTGCGAGATCGAGCCGCGACACGCCGAGGTGGCCCAGCGCTTCGTGGCCGACAGTGCCTTCTCCGACCGCATCGAGATCCGCCTGGGCCCCGCCCTCGAGACCATCGCCAACCTCGCCGGGCCCTTCGACCTGGTGTTCATCGACGCCGACAAGACGGGCTATGCCGCCTACTACGAGGCGGTGCTGCCCAAGCTGGCCGACCGCGGCCTCATCGTCGTCGACAACACGCTGTGGAGCGGCAGGGTGCTCGACGACACCGACGACAGCGAGGACACCGTCGCCATCCGGGCGTTCAACGACCTGGTGGCGAACGATGCCAGGGTGGTGTGCGTGCAGCTGCCCATGCGCGACGGCGTCACCCTCCTGGCCAAGGCCTGAATCGGTTCGCCGTGCTCGACTACCACCTGCACCTGTGGCCGCACGGCCGCCGGTCCGAGGGCGAGACGGTCGACCGGCTGGCTGCCTACTGCGAGCGGGCGGGTGCGGCCGGGATCACCGAGATCGCCGTCACCGAGCACCTGTTCCGCTTCTCCCAGGCCGACGCCGTGCTGGGCGGGTTCTGGGACGACGACCCTGACCCGGCGCTACGCGCCTGCATGGCCGCCTACTGGGCCGAGCACGCCCACGAGGACCTCGACGCCTATGTCGAGGCCGGCCTGGCGGCCAAGGCGGCCGGTCTGCCCGTGGTCCTCGGCCTCGAGGTGGACCACTACGCCGGGCGCATGGACGAGGTGCGGGCGCTGCTGGCCGGCTACCCGTTCGACGTGCTGCTCGGCTCGGTGCACTGGCTCGGCGCATGGGGCTTCGACTGCTATGAGGATCCTGTCGTGGCGGCGGAGTGGGACCGCCGGGGCGCCGAGGCGGCCTGGGACGGCTATACCGCCGCCCTCGAGGAACTGGCCGCCTCTGGCGTGTGCGACGTGCTGGCCCATCCCGACCTGTGCATGGTGACGGGCCGGTTCCCCGAGGTGCCGGGGGAGTACTACGACCGCATGGCCGAGGCCGCTGCGTCGAGCGGGATGGCGGCCGAGGTTTCCTCGGCCGGGTGGCGCAAGCCGGTCGGCCAGGCCTACCCGGCACCGGACCTCCTGCGCCGATTCAAGGAGCGGGGCGTGCCGGTGACCACCGCGTCCGACGCCCACACCCTGCCCGACGTGGCCGAACGCTCCGCCGACCTGCGGGCGCTGGTGGAAGCGGCCGGCTACACCGAGCTGACCGCGTTCACCGGGCGCGTGCCCCGGCCCGTGCCACTGGCCGCGTCCACCATGGTCGACGGGTGACGCCGCCCGCCCGGGGCAACGAAATCGAGCCGATCGTGCCCATCGACGAGGGCCAGGCCCACCTCCAGCGCCTCATGGCCACCTGGGGGATGCTGGCCGACCTGTCGCGGGCCGACCTGGTGCTCTTCGTGCCGGCCACGCCGGGCGACCCGTCCCGCTTCGTGGTGCACGGCCAGATGCGGCCGACCACCGGCCAGACGCTGTACCACGAGGACCTGGTCGGCCAAGTCGTCACCGAGGCCGACCGGCCCCTTGTGGTGCGGGCATGGCGGCTGGGTGAGATCGTGGAGGGCGAGGCGGCCGCCGGCCGGGGGGAGCGGGCCCGGGTGCAGGGCATCCCCGTGCGCTGGGACGGCGAGCTGGTGGCCGTCCTCACCCGCGAGTCGCCCCTGGCGGTGGGCGTTCGCCGGCCCGGCGAGCTCGAGCGCGTCTACGTGGAGATGTTCGACCGGCTGGCCCGCATGATCGTGGGCGGCCGCTTCCCGTTCGAGCAGGAGGACGCGCCGACGGCCGAGGCGCCACGTGTGGGCGACGGCGTGCTGGCCCTCGACGCCTCCGGGCGGGTGGAGTACGCGTCGCCCAACGCGGTGAACGCCCTCCACCGCATGGGCATCTACTCCAACGCCGAGGGGCTGCGCCTCGATGAGCTGGGCGTGGAGGAGACCGCCATCCAGAAGGCGTTCTTCGAGGCCATGCCGGTGACCGAGGAGGTCGGCCGCCACCCCGACGTGATCGTGCTGCTCCGCTGCATCCCCCTCCTGGAGGGCGGCGACGTGACGGCGGGCCTCGTGCTGCTGCGCGACGTCACCGACCTGCGCCGGCGCGACCAGCTGCTGGTGTCGAAGGACGCGACGATCCGCGAGGTCCACCATCGGGTCAAGAACAACCTCCAGACCATCTCGTCCCTGCTTCGCCTCCAGGCCCGTCGCCTCCCGCCCGGTGAAGGCAAAACCGCCCTCATCGAGGCCGAACGCCGAATCCGGTCCATCGCCCTCGTGCACGAGATCCTGTCGCGGGACCCCTCCGAGCAGGTCCCCTTCAACGAGATCATCAGCCCGCTCCTGCGCATGGCCAAGGAGGCGGCCATCTCGCCGGAGGGGGTCGTGGCGTTCTCGGCCGAGGGCGACGCCGGCCAGCTGCCGGCGGAGATGGCCACGCCCCTCGCCATGGTGATCACCGAACTGTTCCAGAATGCCGTCGAGCACGCCTTCCCCGACGGCAGCGAGGCGCACGACCGGCAGGTGAAGGTCGTCCTGAGCAACGACGGCACCTCGCTGTCCGTGGAGGTGCGTGACAACGGCATCGGCCTCCCGGAAGGCTTCTCCATCGAACGCGCCGCCACCCTCGGGCTCTCGATCGTCCACGACCTGGTCGTCGGCCAGCTCGCCGGCTCCATCGCCATGCACACCGACGGCGGCACCGTCATCGAGCTCCACATCCCCCTCGACCGAACCCGCCCCCTCGCCTGACCACGACGAGCAACCGGCGAAGCATGGGTGCCGACGGCCACCCTGCGCCGATCAGGGGTCCCGCCGATCAGGGGTGTCGGCGGCCGCCCCCGCCGCCGAAGGCGGCCTGCCTGGCTGCCGGCAAGGGGTTGAAATGAGCCCTCAGGGCGAAGGACGACCGGCCCCGCCGGGCGTCCGAAGCACCGACAAACTCGCCTCGGAACCTCCGGTTCCGAGGCGAAATCAGCTGGCCGCGGCCTGCCGCTGGCGGTTGAGCCAGACCTTGCGGAGCTTGCGGCGCTCCTCCTCGGAGGTGCCGCCCCACACACCCGACTCCTGGTTGGTGGCGAGAGCGAACTCGAGACAGGGCGACTGGGCCGGGCAGCTGCGACAGATCGACTTGGCTGTCTCGATCTGGTCGACGGCGGGGCCGGTCGTGCCCACTGGGAAGAACAGCGTGGGACTCGTGTCACGGCAGGCAGAATGATCCCGCCAGTCGTCGGTGTCCCAGTCGATGCTGCGGCTCCACATCAAAGCCACGTGCGATGTCCTCCTCGATGGTTACGGCGTTGCATTTGTGATTTTGTTCACAAGGTACACCAGAAGTATGGCGTTGCGAACTGCCTCGGTAGCAGGAAGGGTAACGGTTTCGGGCAGGTGAAAGCAAGGGGTTGGTTGCCGGAAACCTTGGAGGCGCCGACCGGAACCGGCTAGGCATGTCCGGTGACGGCCGTGTGGGGGCATCGGGGCGACACCGCCGGCGGGCGGGAGAACACCCTCGCCGCCTTCGCCGCCGCCCGGGCGGCAGGCGCCGACGGCGTCGAGCTCGACGTGCGGGCGTCCGCCGACGGCGTGCTCGTCGTCCATCACGATGCTGCCCTGTACGACGGCCGCTTCATCGCCCACAGGCCGGCCGTCGAGCTGCCCGCCTGGCTCCCCACCCTGGAGGCGGCCCTGGAGGAGTGCGCGGGCCTCCAGGTCGACATCGAGGTCAAGAACCTGCCCACCGAGGTCGGCTACGACCCGGAGGAGGGCATCGCCGTCGAGACCGCCCGGCTGGTGGTCCGCCTGGGCGCCGGCGCCGGCGCCCTGATCTCCGCCTTCGCCATCACCACCATCGACGCCGCCCATGCCATTGCGCCCGACATCGCCACCGGCTGGCTCACCCTGGCCGGCTACGACCAGCTCGACGCCCTCGCCCTGGCCGCCGAGCGGGGCCACAGCGCCCTGCACCCGCGCCACGAGGCGGTGACCGAGGAGTTGGTTGAAGCCGCCCACGGGCGGGGCATGGCCGTGCACACCTGGACGGTGGACGACCCCGACCGGATCCGCCTCATGGACGCACTCGGCGTCGACGCCCTCATCACCAACGTGCCAGGCATGGCGCGGGCGGCACTCGGGCGCTGATGCGCCCCGCCCGCGTTCAGGAAGCGGTGCCGCCGGCCGGCGGCACCGGCATGATGACCTGGAGGCAGTCGGGATGGTGCGTGATCTCAAGCTCGTCCAGCTCGCCCATGAAGTCGCCGTCGACCTGCCAGGGGAACGGGCCCAGGCCCTCCACCCGCAGGGATTCGAGGCCCCGGTGGACGGCGACGCAGCCCATGCCCTCCAAGCGGCGCCCGCCGGCCAGGGCGGCCAGGCCCGCTCCCACCAGGGTGGTGGCGCTGAGGTCGCGCAGTACCACCGCCGACAGCCCCGTGCCCGGCCCCGTGCCCGGCGCCACCCGGAACGCCCGGGGACCGAAGAACGTGTACGGGTCGGTCTCCTCGACGATGGCGAAGTACCCGTCGGGGATCACCTCGCCCCCGGGCAGGTGGACGCGGAAGCGGGGCCGGCTGCGGTCGTAGTGACTGAGCCAGGTGGTGACCGCGCCGTAGGCGAACAGGCCGTGGCCGAGCCAGCGCTTCAGCCCTCCCCGCTTCTCGACCTGCTCCACGACGGCGGCGTCGAACCCGATGCCCACGTGGAACAGGAACGAGCGCGAGCCGGCCTGCCCGACGCCGACCCGGCGGACGGACCGGGCTGCGAGGGCGTCGACCAGGAGGCGCACGGCGGGCACGGGCCGGTTGGGGAAGCCGAGCGTGCGGGCGTACACGTTGGTGGACCCGCCCGGCAGGACACCCAGCGCAGTGGTGGTGTCGACCAGGCCGTTGGCCACCTCGTTCACCGTGCCGTCCCCGCCCAGCACCACTACGGCGTCGACCCCCGAGGCGGCGGCGTCTCCCGCCAGCGTGCAGGCGTGCTGGCGGGCGCTGGTGACGGCGACGGTGACGGCGTGGTGCTCGCGCAGCGCCTGCTCCACCAGCTCCCGGTTGCGGGGGGTGACGCTCGAGGCCACCGGGTTCACGACGAGGAGGAGCTTCACTCCCCGCCGTTCCCCATGCGGTCGGCGCCTACGAGCCTTCGGCGGCCGAGCGGAGCTGGGCCAGGCTCCGCGCCAGCAACCTCGACACGTGCATCTGGCTGATGCCGAGCCGCTCGGCGATCCCCGACTGGGTGAGGCCTTCGAAGAAGCGCAGGTGCAGGATGACCTGCTCCCTCTTCGGCAGCTGGGCCAGCAGGGGCGACAGGGCGACGCGGTGCTCGGCGTCGATCATGCCGGCGTCCTCCTCGCCCAGCTGGGAGCTCATGGTGTCGCCCTCGTCCTCGCCCGGGCTGGGCGCGTCGAGGGAGGCGAACCGGTAGGCCTGCCCCGCTTCCAGGGCCTCGAGGACCTCCTCCTCGGAGACCTGGGCGTCGGCCGCCAGCTCGGGGATGGTGGGGGAGCGGCCCAGCTCCTGGCTGAGCGTGCTGACGATCCGGCCCAGCCGCAGGTACAGCTCCTGCATGCGGCGGGGGGCCCGCACCGCCCACCCCTTGTCGCGGAAGTGGCGCTTCAACTCGCCCACGATGGTGTGGGTGGCATAGGTGGAGAACTCGACGCCGCGGGTGGGGTCGAAGCGGTCGACCGCCTTGAGCAGACCGACCGACGCCACCTGGGTCAGATCGTCGAGCGGCTCGCCCCGGTTGCTGAACCGGCGCGCCAGGTACTCGGCCAGCCCGAGGTGGGCCTCGATGAGTTCGTCGCGTGTCCTCGGCGAGCGCGTCTCGGCGAACTCGACGAACTTGCGGCGCAACTCGTCGCGCTGTGCGGCGTCGAATGTCATGGGAGCGACCGTCCCCCGGGCCCGTTCACTGGTGGGCCATCCCTTTGGGGTGGCCCACAGTGAATTGCTTGATGGACCGACCTCCCGGGCCGGTCATGACTCGTCGATGGTCGGCTGGCGGCGCTTGACGAGGCGGAAGGCCGGTCGCCCCCGCTCGTCGCGGTAGACCGCGTAGTCGTCGACCAGGGCGGTGAGGATCTGCTCCGAGAACGACGCCAGCATCGGGGGGTCGGTCTGGTCGTCGTCGAAGTTGCCGACGCCCACAACCTCAAGGGCGTCACTGCGCACCGCATAGCTGATGTCCACCGTGCCCGACCGGCCCCGGCTGCCGATGAGGGCGAAGCACAGCTCGTCGATGGCGAGGCGCAGGTCCTCCACCTCGTCGTAGCTGAACTTCAACCGGCTGGCCAGGCCGGACGCAGTCACGCGCGCCAGTCGCAGGAACTCCGGCGTGGCGGGGACCGCCAGCCGGATCTCGTCGCGCACCTCGTCCTGCGTCACCACCGATCCTCCTCGCACCCCGGTCGGAGGCCGACGCTACCCCAGCGCCCGCCGACGCCGGATCACGCCCTTCCGGTTGGTGGGCATGGAACGGGTGGGCGAGTATGCAGGGGTGAAGGTGGCGGTGTGCGTCAAGCAGATTCCCGACCCGGCGACGCCGGGACGCCTCGACCCTGCCACCAACACCCTCGTCCGCGACGGCAAGCTCATCCTCGACGACTCCGACGCATACGGCGTGGAGATGGGGCTGCAGCTGGTGGACGCGGCGGGCGGCGGGGAGGTTGTCCTCGTGTCCATGGCCCCGCGCCGCGAGACGGGCGGTCTGCGGACCGCTTTGGCGATGGGCGCAGACCGGGCTGTGCTCGTGAGCGACGACGCCCTCGCCGGCTCCGACGCCCTTGGCACGGCCAAGGTCCTGGCCGCCGCCATCCGCCCGCTCGGCGCCGACCTCGTGCTGGCCGCCACCGAGTCCACGGACGGCTACACGGGCACCACGCCGGTGCAGTTGGCCGAGCTCCTCGGGTTGCCGTCGGTCACCTTCGCCAGGCGGGTCGAGCTCGAAGACGGCGGGCTGCGGGTGCGGCGCCAGACAGAGGCGGGCTACGACGAGGTGACCTGCCCGCTTCCCGCACTGGTCACCGTCACCGCAGGTGTCGTCGAGCCCCGGTACCCGTCGTTCAAGGGGATCATGGGCGCGAAGAACAAGCCGGTCGACGTGCACACGGCGGCCGACCTCGGGCTCGACCCTGCGGCCGCAGGATGGTCCGGCGCCCGCCAGGTGATCGTCGACGTGGCTCCCTCGGAGCAGCGCAAGGCGGGCGAGGTGGTGGAGGACCAAGGCGACGCCCACGAGGCGATCATCCGGTTCCTCGAGCGGGTCAAGGTTCTGTAGGTGGTAGTCGGGCGGATCTGGGTCGTCACCGAGTCGTCGGGCGGTGTGGCCTCGCCGGCGGGCCTCGAGCTCCTGGCTGCCGCCCGCCGGCTGGCGCCGGTGGTGGAGGCCGTGCACTGGGGCGGCGACGCAGCCGAGGTGGCCGCCGTCCTCGGCGGGCACGGCGCCACCCGTATCCTCACGGTCGGAGATCTCGAGGGCGCCCTTCCGGCCGTGCCCGTGGCCGCCGCCCTGGCCGCCCGTATCGAGGCGTCCGGCCCACCCGACGCCGTCTTCCTCACCACCTCCTACGACCAGCGGGACCTGGCCGGGAGGCTGTCCGCCCGTCTCGACCGCCCTGTGCTCACCAACGCCGTCGGCGTCACGGAGGGGGCGGACGGTCTGCTTGCCGAGCACGCCGTCTTCGGTGGGTCCACCGTGGTGAAGGCCCGGATCACCGCCCCGCCGCCGCACCTGTTCGTCTTCCGCCCCCGCACCTTCGCGGCCGAGGCGGTCGGTGGGCCGCCGGCCGAAGTCGAGGTGCTGGCCGTCCCCGATACCGGCGCAGCCGGCGCCGCCACGATCGTCCACCGCCACGTGGCCGAGCGCGCCGGCCCCGCCCTCGACGAGGCGTCGGTGGTCGTGGCTGGCGGTCGTGGCCTGGGCGACCCGTCCCGCTTCGAGCTCATCGAGCAGCTGGCCCGTCGCCTCGGCGGTGCGCCGGCGGGTACCCGGGCCGTCGTCGATGCCGGCTGGGTGCCCTACTCCTACCAGGTCGGCCAGACGGGAAAGACGGTGAAGCCCACCGTGTACCTGGCGTGCGGGATCTCCGGCGCCACCCAGCAT
>JBKJNA010000009.1:0-40896 GCA_046596195.1 Acidimicrobiales bacterium
CGACATCACCTCGCTCACCGAGTTCCCGGTGATGACGGCGTCGGAGATCCGCCGGATGATCTACGCCATCCTCACCCAGAAGCAGCGGGAGCGCTTCGAGAACGACCTCGAGCTCGATACGTCGCACTCCGTGCCCAACCTGGGCCGCTTCCGCGTGAACGTGTTCCTCCAGCGCGACGCCGTCGGCGCCGTCATGCGCGTGATCCCGTTCAACGTGGTGCCGTTCGACAAGCTCGGCCTGCCGGCTTCCGCGCTGCAGTTCGCCCACCTGCCCCGTGGGCTCGTCCTCGTGACGGGCCCGACGGGATCGGGCAAGTCGACCAGCCTCGCCTCGATGGTCGACATCATCAACGCCTCCAAGCCTGTCCACATCATGACTGTGGAGGACCCCATCGAGTTCCTCCACACCAGCAAGAAGGCGGTGGTGAACCAGCGCGAGGTGGGCGAGGACACCTACTCCTTCGGCAACGCCCTCAAGCACGTCCTGCGCCAGGACCCAGACGTGATCCTGGTCGGGGAGATGCGCGACCTCGAGACCATCTCCACCGCGCTCACCGCGGCGGAGACCGGCCACCTCGTCTTCGCCACCCTGCACACCCAGGACGCGCCGCAGTCCGTCGACCGCATCATCGACGTCTTCCCGCCACACCAGCAGCAGCAGGTGCGCACCCAGCTGGCGTCGGCACTCCAGGGCGTCGTCACCCAGCAGCTGCTCCCCACCCGCGACGGGCGGGGGCGTGCGGTGGCGGCCGAGGTGCTCGTGGCCACGCCGGCGGTGCGCAACCTCATCCGTGAGGGCAAGACCCATCAGATCTACTCGGCCATGCAGGCCGGCGGGAAGTTCGGGATGCAGACCATGGACACGTCACTCGCAGCGTTGGTGAAGAAGGGCACCATCACCATGGAGGTCGCCCTCGAGCGCTGTGCGAACGAAACAGACTTCCGCCGCCTCGTCGGCGGCGGCTCATAGAGCAGAAGGGGAACGGGAAGATGTCCGACACCTACACGTACAAGGTCCGGGACAAGCAGGGCAAGATCGTGCAGGGCTCACTGGACGCCGATAGCACCACGCTCGTCGCCAACAAGCTGCGCCAGATGGGCTACGTGCCCCTTGCTATTGACAAGAAGACAGTGGGGCTCAAGACCGAGCTCAAGATTCCGGGCACCGGCAGGCCCAAGCTCAAGGACATCGCCATCTTCAGCCGCCAGTTCGCGGTGATGATCGACTCGGGCCTGTCCCTGTTGAGGGCGTTGCACATCCTCGGCGAGCAGACGGAGAACAAGGTCCTCGCCGGGGTTGTGGGTGAGGTGCGCCAGGACGTGGAGAAGGGGACCGCACTCTCGCAGGCCCTCGGTCGCCATCCGAAGACCTTCAGCCGTCTGTATGTCTCCATGGTCCGGTCGGGTGAGACGGGCGGCAACCTCGACAGCGTGCTGGTGGAGCTGGCCGACACGATCGAAAAGCAGGTGGAGCTGCGCCAGAAGGTCAAGTCGGCCATGACCTACCCCGTGGCCGTGCTGTGCCTCGTGGGGCTCATCGTCACGGCCATGCTGATCTTCATCGTGCCCACCTTCAAGGGGATCTACGGCGACCTCGGCGGCACCCTGCCTCTCCCGACGCGGGTCCTCCTCCTCGTGTCCTCGCTCATGGTGAAGGCACTGCCCCTCGTCGTGCTGGCCATGGTCGGCGTTGTGTTCGCATTCAAGCGCTGGATCGAGAGTGAGAAGGGCCGCGGCATCTGGGATCGCTTCAAGCTGCGCGTACCCGTGTTCGGCAAGCTGGCGCGCCTCATCGCCCTCACGCGGTTCTCGAAGACCCTGGCCGCCCTGCTGCGCAGCGGCGTGCCCATCCTGGAGTCGCTCGAGATCACCGCCGATGCGGTGGGGAACACGGTCGTGTCCAAAGCGGTGAAGGACGTCCAGGAGGGGGTGAAGCAGGGCGAGCCGATTGCCAAGCGCCTTGAGGACCACCCCGTCTTCCCGCCGATGGTGGTGCAGATGCTGGCTGTGGGCGAGGAGACGGGCGCCGTGGACACCATGTTGGAGAAGGTGGGTGACTTCTACGAGCGGGAGACGGAAGCAACGGTTGACGCGCTCACCTCGCTCCTCGAGCCGCTGCTCATCGCCGTGCTGGGCGGCGCCGTCGGCAGCATGGTCGTCGCCCTGTACATGCCGATGTTCAACATCATCAAGCTCATCAAATAGGCCGCCCGGCTCATGGCCGCCGATGAAGCAGCGGCGCCCGGGCCGGGCGCCGCTGCTTCGCGTACGCCTGGCAGCTCCACGCACGACACGACCTCGTGACGAACTCGGCCTTGCCCCACAACGCCCTCGAATTCTCCTCAAGTTCGACCCGCCGATGGCGATACCTACTTTGCGAGCAGTCTCCGGACAAGGGCAAACCCGTCGAG
Organism: Acidimicrobiales bacterium; assembly: GCA_046596195.1. Classification (GTDB taxonomy): domain Bacteria; phylum Actinomycetota; class Acidimicrobiia; order Acidimicrobiales; genus JAHFUS01. The sequence continues at coordinate 2,412 of JBKJNA010000009.1, forward strand.
AGGCGGGGACGCAAAGCCACGGGGCCGTTCCTCACAAGGACGTGAGGAAGGTCAGCCGAGCTGCCTGGAGGGTCGTTCCGACTGGTGTCGGCACGGGCTGAAGGGGGGGTGGGACCGGCCCGCGCATACATCGACATCAACTGACTCAAGGAGAACCAACGACATGTTCGACATCGTCCGCAGGCGCCGTGACAACGAAGAGGGTTTCACCCTCATCGAGCTCATGGTCGTGGTCCTGATCATCGGCATCCTGCTCGCCATCGCCGTGCCCACGTTCCTCACGGCCCAGAAGAACGCCAAGAACAAGGCGGCGACCGCCAACCTCCGCCAGGCCCTGAGCGCCGGCAAGACCGTGTACGCCGACATCCAGACGTACGACGTGGCGATCGCCCCCCCCGCCACCCCCTTCAACCTGGTCGAGCTCCGCAAGGCCGAGCCCTCGCTGGGCTGGACCGCTGAGGTTGGCGTTTCGGCCAGCCCCGACGCCATCAGCTGGGACTCCGTAAGCGGGAACGTCGTCACCTACGCTGTGCGCTCGAAGCTCGGCGACTGCTTCTTCATCCGTGACAGCGTCGCCACCGACGGTACCGGCGGGACATCCTTCGGCCTGACCGAGAATGCTGGCGCCACGGCCTGCAAGGCGGACGCCGTTCCGGCCAGTGGTTACGTGGCCAACACCAGCCTCGCAGGCTGGTAGTCCTTCCTCCACAGCAACTGCGTTCGCAAAGGTGGGCGGGGCTTCGGCCCCGCCCACGTTCGCGTCAGCGCCGCATAGCCTCCCGAAACCGATGACTGCCTTCCTCGCCGCCTCGTGTGTCCTCCTCGGCCTCGCCGTCGGCTCGTTCCTCAACGTGGTCATCCACCGCGTGCCCCGCAAGGAGAGTGTGGTGAAGCCACGCTCGCGCTGCCCGGGGTGCGGGACCGAGCTTGCCGCAAGGGACAACATCCCGGTCCAGTCATGGCTTGGTCCTGCGGGGCCGGTGCCGGACGTGCGGGGAGCCGATCTCGGCGCGCTACCCGGCGGTCGAGCTGGCCACGGCGCCCTCTTCTGTGCCACCGCCGTGCGCCTGGGCGCCGATTGGGCGCTGCCGGCGTTCCTCGTCGTGGTTTCGGCCAGGTGGCAATCTCCTTCGTCGACCTCGAGCTGTTCATCGTCCCCAACCGCATCCTCTATCCCCCGCTGTTCCTCGCCGCACCACTCCTGTGGTGCTCGCTGCGGCGGCGGATGGTGACTGGCTGAACCTGCGCACTGCCGCCATCGGCGGGGCCCTCGGGTGGGGCCTCCTGCTGATGATCCACCTTGTCGGCCCGGCCGGCATGGGCCTCGGCGACGTCCGTTTGGCGGCGCTCATAGTTATTACCCTCGGGTGGCTTTCAGTCGGCCATGTCCTGGTGGGATCTTCCTCGCCTTCCTGGCTGCCACCGTGGTGGGGGTCGGGCTCATCGTCGGCGGTGTGAGGGGCCGCAAGGACAAGGAGCCCTTTGGCCCCTTCCTCGCCGTCGGCGCCGTGCTGGCCGTCCTGTTCGGTGCGCCCAGCCTGGACTGGTACCGCGTATAGGCGGGCAAGCCCCGTCCGGCGCAAAGATCCCCTCAGCCCGGAGCTGTTTGCTGCCGAAAATCCGTGGAGATGCGACCCGCTGCCCGACTCCGACGCCTGACCAGAAGTGAGCACGGCTTCACCCTCGTCGAGATGGTGATTGCGGTCTCGTTGATCGGCATCATCTTCGCGGCGGTGGCCGGCGTGTTGAGTTCGGGGCTGCGAGCGCTGGCCGTCGCCAAGACGCGCGCGCAGGCGAACAACATCGCCACCCAGGGCATCGAGGACCTCCAGCGCTTCGGGTTCAACAACCTCGGGATGTGTGGCACCTATGCGGCGACGCCCCCGGCCGGCCTGACCGACACGGTGAACCTGCCCAATTGCCCGGCCCCTGGCGCAACTCCACCGGTCACCGCCTGTGACTCCGTCGTCTACGGGGCGATTCCCGCCAAGGAATACACCTGCACCACGAACAACGTGAGGTACGCCGTCAGTCGCTACGTGGCCTGGGTGGACCCCCTGAGAACCACCAAGCGCCTGGCGGTCTTCGTCGACTGGGTGGACCTGTCGGGCAATCACCAGGTCTCCCAGCAGAGCTCGCTGCGGGCACCGGACCAGCGGGCCATCCTGGGCCTCGACCCCCCCGCATTCTCGGCCACCACCCCGCCGTCGGCCGTAGCGTCGCCGAATCCGGTGGAGGTCGGCGCCAGCAACCAGATCATCTCCGGAGGAGTGGCGCTGTCCGCATCCGTGAGCAACATCTTCGGCCCGGCCACGGCGGCGCTCGGCACCACCATTCCGACGCACGCGGCCGGCGCCCGGTTCACGGTAACGGTCACCCCCGGCGCCTCTGCCTTTCCCGACTACAATGGCTTCAAGGTCACGATCGGCACCGGTGCCGGCAGCGAGACCTTTACCGTCCTGCAGGGTGCTACCACGACGCAGTGGCTGCTGGCGGCGGACGGTACCGTCGCCCATGGCATCGGCTCCAGCCCCGTCGCGTTCTCGGGCGACAAGGTCTATGCGTCATTCGGCACCCTCGACGCGGCCGGTGACCCCGACTCCTCCACGCTGTTCCTCACACCGGTCGGGCCCAACGGCTCGAACGGCCAGCCGACCTGGTCCACCAACCTCGACGCACCCGACGGCTTCCGGTTCGGCGCCGGCACCCAGTACTTCTCCTTCGGCATCCTCCGGGAGGCCGACGGCAAGAGCGTGGCCGCCTTCGCCACCCCGGAGGTCCGGTTCTGCGTCAACCTCGGGACCGGGTGCCCGGCGGCGGCGCCACTTCCGGCGGTGACGTCTGTGACGGCTCCTTCCACGGTCGATATCGACGAGGCGGGCGCGCTGGTGAACGACATCCCGGTGACGGCACAGACGACCAACGTCACCAGCTCTGACACCGTGATCGTGAGCTTCATCACGCAGGGCGGGGCGGTGAGCGTGATCCTCGTGCCGGGGGCCGGCTGCCCGCCGGCGGCGACATTCGTGCCAGGAACCACGTGTTCGTGGACGGGTTCGATAAGCCGCACCGCCGGCTACCGACTGGCGGCATCACCGCAGAAGTTCTACTTCACGGCCCGCCAGGTGAACGAGGCCGGCACCATCGACCAGGGGTCGACTGCGGTCGCCGCCACCGCCTCTGTGACCTTCTCATGAGCGGAGCGCGTCGAGTGACAAACCGGGCCGAGGGTGGGTTCACCGTTGTCGAACTGGTGGTGGTGCTCGCCCTCTTCAGCATCGTCTCGGTCGCCACGCTCAACTTCTTGGACCACACCAGCCGCCTCACCGCCCGTACCGACCGCAATGCTGTAGCGGAAGCCGATTCCCAGCTCGCGCTGCGCATCGTCACACAGAACATCCGTAGTGCGGTACCCATCGGTGGCCCCTGCACCACCACGACGGACACCGCCTCCCCCCCGTTGCCCGCCGGCTACCGCGACTGCATCCGGGTCACCGTTTCACGCAACAACTCGAACGGGTCGTCCTGCGCCCGATCGGAGTTCGTCTACGCCATCGTCCCGGCGACCGGTGGCACGAAGTCGCTGGTCGAGAACCGTCAGGACTTCGTGGGGGCCTCCACCTGCACCGCCTCTCCTCCACGGCTGCGACGGGTGCTCCTCGCAAATGTGGTCAACACCGCGACCCAGCCGTTGCTCACCTACTACCGCGCCGACGGCACCGCCATCGACACTGCGGTCACACCCGCCCAGGTGCCCCTTTCTGCTTCCGTCAAGGTCAGCCTGCGCGTCCGGCACTCGGCCGGCGCCGACCCCCTGTTCTTCTCGAGCGTGGCCGCTCCCCGCAACACCCGATAGGAGAGAGTCCAATGTCGATCACCCGGGTTCGAGACGAGCGAGGGAGCGTTGCCATCGCCATGATGGTCATGACCGTCACCATGGCGCTCACCGCTGCGCTCCTCACGACGGTGTTCCGGAGCCTCAAGGTGAGCCGCGCCTCGGGCGACAAGGCCAACGCCCTGCAGGTGGCTGACGCCGGGGTGAACGAGGCAGTGAAGACGGTGAAGAACGCTGCTCCCAGTGCCGCGGTGCATTGCAACGGGTTCCCCACGCTCCCGGCCTTTGTCCAGAACGGTGGGATCGCCAGCGGCTCGTACCGCTACTGTGCGGCACAGGACGTCGACCCCGCCGGCAAGGTGGTGTGGCACATCGACTCGACCGGTCGGGATGCCAGCGGCGCCGAGCGCCGCATCCGGGTGGACGCCCGCTCCGAGCCGCTTTTCCCCAACGCCATCAATGTGGTCGCGGCGTCGTCCTTCTCGTCGGGTTTCAGTGTGGACAGCTATCGTGATGAGCTCAACCGGTGCACATTGAAGGGCAAGGTGGGAACCAACGACGCGGCGAACTTCACCTTTGGCAGCAACGGCAACTCCTCGGAGAACTGCCAGAACGTACCCAACGGAGCCTACAAGTACCCCCCCGATGGCTGTGTTTCGTACTCGAGGGACGGCAATGTCGCGATACCCGCTTCGAGCATCGGCATCGGCCAATGTCCTGCGGCCACCACCACGATGGAGTCGCCGGAGTTCTTCGCCGAGCCGACCAATCCCCCCGACTCCTACGACTACCCGAGCGGCGGCAGCGGGATCGGGGCCGCGCTGGTCTGTGCCAACCCGGCGCCCAGCGCGGGTCCCGGTGTAACAGTCGTGAGCGGGCTTGTGCCGGGGAAGGTGTACTTCTTTGCAACGACCAAGCTGCTGGCGGGGTGCAAGGTGGACCCGGCACTGGCCGCGACTCCTGTCGTCTTCCCGGCGATGAACCGCCCCGTGAGGATCCATACGCAGTCCCTCACGATCAACGGCGGAGTCGGCGGCGGCCTGAACCCGGTCAACCAGCCGCCGAACAGTGCAACCATCTGCGGGCCGTCGCATGTCCCTGCCGGAAACCCGCTCTACTGCCCGGGTTGGGCGGGCGCACTGCAGGTCGAGGTCCTCGCCGGGGGTTCGGGGGTGACGTTCAGCGGGAACCACTCCACGTTCTGGGGTGCGATCCGGGCGCCGAGCTCGGTGGTGAACTTCACCGGCGGCGGCGGGAGCCAGTACGAGGTCTTCGGCGCCCTCGTTGCGTCCAGCGTGAACGCGGGCGGCGGCGGCGGCGGCACCCAGGCCAAGTGGCACTACGACGAGAGCCTCGGGTCTCTTACCAGCGGTCGCTTCTACCCCCAGAACTGGCGCGAGGAAGCCCTGCAGCAGTAGCGCCCTTGCACTGTGGGCGGCGGAGACGGCCGCCCATGCAGGCGGCGCCGTACCGGGGGAGTGCCCCTGGTCTGCCTGCTGGCTCGGGTTGGCGACAGGACCCTGACGGCTCGGCCCAGGCGGTTTGGGCGGCGTGGGGTACCCGTACTTCATCCAGGCCATTGGCAAGCACGTCTGGGACAACGCCCGCGGCACCCCGATCCTGCTCGACGATGTCGACATCGGCCTGGCGGAGGCCCGGAGAGAGGTCGATGACGGCCTCCGCCGATTGCGCTCGGAGCGCGCCACCCCCCGCACAACGTGACCCGCTGCGTGCCTGCCGACATTGGAGGTGACGAAGCTGCTGCGATCACGGACATCGCAGGTCCATGGGGAAGGTGCGCACCTCGGACATCCCGGTGGCCCGCAGCGCGTAACGCACCCCGAGCGGGGCTCCTGGCGTTCACCGTGCCCGGCTTGCAGGAGTTCTTCGTTCGCCAGCCCTGACCCGATCAGCGGGATGGGAGTGCTGCGCTCCCCAGGGACCGGTGGGTGGGGAACACCAAAGCTCCCGCTCCGGTCGTCGTAGTTGTAGGACCGCTCGCCGGTTTCACGGACACGTGCGGTACCTCGTGGTCGATCGTTGTCACGGCTGCTTGCAGATGTCGTGGCTGCCGACTCGTCGCCAGATGACGTGCGCCTCACGTTCTCGCACCGACTCGCCGTACCAGAAGGTGGCATGACCCTCGGGCGCCCACGTCATCTCGAAGATGCCGGGCGCGCCCTGCACGCCCTTGACGCGAAGACCCTTGCGGAACTGACGGCCTGCCCGGAGGTCCTCGACGAACAGGACGACAGCCGCGAGGAACGCCGCCTGCTTCGCCGGAGTCAGCCGGTCGAAGGCCGCGCCGAAGCGGGGGAGCCACCGTAACGTCGGCACAGGTCAGTCAGCGCTTGCCGCGCCGAGCGGAGGCTTGGCCCGGGCCCGCAAGTGGACGTCGAACCGGGATAGCTCGGGCATCCCACGTGGCAACGGGCGAAGGGACGTCCGAGCCGCTGCGACGGGCTCGGGAAGGGCACGGCTAGCCTCCGGCGGTGACCGCCTTCCTCATCGGCGCGTGCGCCGTGTTCGGCCTCGCCGTGGGCTCATTCCTCAACGTGGTGATCCACCGCGTGCCCCGCAAGGAGTCGGTGGTGTCGCCCCGCTCGCGCTGCCCGGGCTGCGGGAGCACCCTGGCGGCGCGGGACAACATCCCGGTCGTGTCGTGGGTGCTGCTCAAGGGCCGCTGCCGCACCTGTGCCGAGCCGATCGCCAAGCGCTACCCGGTGGTAGAGGTGGTGACCGCCATCCTTTTCGCCCTCACCGCGGCGCGCCTCGGCGTCGATGCCGCCCTGCCCGCCTTCCTGGCGGCCGTGGCCGGGCTGGTCGCCATCTCGGCCGTCGACCTCGAACTGTTCATCGTGCCCAACCGCATCCTCTACCCCACGCTGTTCGTGGCCGCTCCCTTGCTGTTGGGCGCGGCGGCGGTGGACGGCGACTGGGACCGGGTGAAGACGGCCGCCATCGGTGGCGCGATCGGCTGGTCGCTACTCCTGGTGATCCACCTCGTGAGCCCGGCGGGCATGGGCTTCGGCGACGTGCGCCTGGCCGGCCTCATCGGGATGCTGCTCGGCTGGCTGTCGATCGGCCACGTGCTCGTGGCGCTGTTCCTGGGCTTCCTGGCCGCCGCCGTGGTGGGCGTGGCGCTGATCCTCACCGGGGTCAAGGGTAGGAAGGACAAGGTGCCCTTCGGCCCATTCCTGGCGACCGGGGCCATGCTGGCCCTCTTGTTCGGCGGGCCGATCCTCGACTGGTACAAGGTCTGAACTGAGCTGGCGCTCTCACCCCGTTCTTGACGGTTTCAACACCGGTATGCGGTGTTGATCCCGTCAAAAACGACGCGAGACGACGGGGAGGGCGACAGGGTCCCCTGCCTTGGTCACGACCTGATCCCCGGAGCCGGGCGAGCCGAGAACGAGCGATGGCTCAGGCCGGCTGGCAGGATATGGACGAGGGGAGCGTGATGGTAGGGTTCTGGTATGAAAACTACCATCGATAAGGCAGGTCGGGTGGTGATACCCCGACCGCTTCGTGACCAGGTCGGGCTGGAGGCGGGGCAGGTGGAGATCACAGTCGAGGGCGCCGGCCTGAGGATCGAAGCGGTGGCCGGCGACGGGTTGGTCGAGGAGCAGGGACTGCTCGTCATCCCGGCGGGCGGCGTCGTGCTCGCCGACGACCAGGTCCGGCGGCTCCGCCATGCCGACCAGCGCTGAGGCGCAGCAGGCCGTCCTGGTCGACACCAGCGTGGCGGTTGCGGTGGCGGTGGCCGACCACGAGCACCACGCCCCTACCATGCGCGCCCTGCAGGGCAGGGCCCTCGGCCTGGCCGGGCACGCCTGGTTCGAGACGTTCTCCGTCCTTACTCGCCTCCCTCCGCCGGCCCGGCGCCGACCGGGCGACGTGGCCAAGCTGCTGGCCCACGACTTCCCGCATTCGCGCTTTCTCGACGCGCCCACGCAGCGGGCCCTGTGCGAAAGGCTGGCGCGCCTCGGCGTCGCCGGTGGCGCCGTCTACGACGCCCTCGTCGCAACTGCCGCCGCCCACCATGGGATGCTGCTGCTCACACGGGACCGGCGGGCGGTCGACACCTATCGCAGCCTCGATGTCGACTTCGAGATCGTGGCCTGAACCGCGGACGCGTCCGGTGTCTCGTGGTCACGGCTGCTTGATGCCGCGACAGCTGGCGATCAGCTTCCCGGAGCGATGAGCTGAACGGTCGGAAAGTAGGAGCGATAGCGAGCCGTGTCCCGCGTGAGCAGCCGCAGCCCGGCCACGGCCGCATGGGCTCCGATGAAGAAGTCCGGCAGCGTCGTCGATCTCGTCCCCTTGTTCCGTCGGTAGTCGAGGAACACCTTGCCTGCGAGAAAGCCTGATTCCCACGGCAGCGCGAGCCGCCGGTAGTCGGTAGGCGGAAGCGCGTCGTCGAGGTCTTCGATCTGGCTGAACCGAATCGACACCTCGGCGTAGATGATCGGGTTGATGAAAAGCGGGCCTGCCTCTGCCGCCGCGACGAGGGCGTTCGATGACCACTCGAGCCACGTCCCGTCCTCGGTGAGGATGTCGAGGAGGACGTTGCTGTCGACGAGGGTCCCTGCGGCCACCGTCAGCCTTGGCGCGTGAGAGCCATGATCTCGTCAGTGGTGAGGAGCACGTCGCCTCGGCCCCTCAGGCGCTTCGCGAGTTGCCTGCCGCGCGTGGAGGCGTCGTTGACCTTGCGGACGACGATGGCGCCTCCCTTCCTCTCGAACTCGACTTCGGTGCCAGCACCGATCCCGAGCTCGTCCCGCAGATCCTTGGGGATTGTGACCTGCCCCTTCTCCGTGACCCGCATGTAGGAATCATACCAGTCGTACTCCAACGAAATCGAGCTCCGACACCGTCTCTTGTGCTCCTCGGTCAGGGCCAGGGCCCTGGGTGGCGCTGCGTCGGGGACGCCGAATCCGTCCGCCGCTCTTGCCCCGCCAGCTACGCCTCGACTCGCCCGGCCAGCATGGCGATTTCCCGCTCCAGGAAGGCAACAGCCGAACGCCGGCCCAGGGGCCGAAGGAACGCCGGTCCGTGGAGGCGCTCCCCTCCGGTCGCAGGCAGACCTCGACGACGGCGGAGACCACGTTCACGAGCCACACCTCGCCCACGCCCGCCGTCACGCTGCCAGGAGTGGTCTGAGAACAGCCCCCCCCCGGTCAATACCTGATCAAGTATGATTCTTGGTGGTGGCAGCCGAAGCGTGGGAGGTCCCGGCCTGGGCGATCGTGGTCGAGGCACGCCGGCGGGCCGGCATATCCCAGGCCGAGCTGGCCAGGCGGAGCGGCACGTCGCAGTCGGCCGTCGCCCGCTATGAGCGGGCCCGGGCCCTGCCGGCATTGAGCACCCTCTACCGCCTCGTCGAGGCGTGCGGGCTCGAGTTACGAATGCATCTCGAACCCGCCACCGGCGATCCTCGTCGACCGCTCATCGGCGAGGCCCTCGGCCGCAGTGTCGAGGACCGGCTCCGCTCCAACGACAACTTCACCGCCCTGGCCGCACAACTGCAGCGGGCTCCCGGCGGTGCCTGAGACTCCCGGTCCTCGCCCGCCGCTGCGGACGGAGGTGATCCTTGCCACCCTCGGCCGCCACGGCGTCGACTACGTGCTGATCGGTGGGTTGGCCGCGGTGGCCCATGGCTCGGCCATCCCCACCACGGACTTCGATCTCGTGCCGGACTCCGACCGGGCCAACCTCGGGCGCCTGGCCGGCGCCTTGCGTGAGCTCGGGGCCCAGCTTCGGGTTCCCGACCTGGCCTACCCGCTCGACGTCGCCCTCGACGACCGCAGCTTCGATGCCTTCACCACCGCAGCGTTCCGCACCCCCCATGGCGATGTCGACGTCGTGCTGCGCCCCGACGCGCCCGGGCCCAGCGGCCACTTCACCTTCGCCGAGCTCAACGCCCGGGCACTTGAGCGGGAGGCGTTCGGTGTCACCATCCGCGTCGCCGCGCTCGACGACATCATGGCGTCCAAGGCGGCCGCCGGTCGACCCCAGGATCTCGCCGCCCTCCCACACCTGAGCGCCCTGCGGGCAGCAGTCGACCGGGCAGAGCTGCCACCGGGCGAAGATGCCCCCGACATGCCTGATCTCGGCTTCTGAGGGGTTGAGACCACCGGCATCAGAAATTCGAATACCGAGTGCAGATAGGATCCTGAAGCCGAGGCTATTCGCTGCTGAATCCGAGCACATATCCGTTCCGTTATCGAGGAGCAGCGGAACCGGCCGCGAGTCCTTGCCCGCCGGCCCCCGTCCCGCTTCTCAGGCCGGTGGCAGGAGATCGCCGACATCGATGACGACGTCCGAGAACGCTTCGGGCGCCACGCCGGCCCCGGGGCCGAAGGAACGCCGGTCGGTGTAGGCGCCGCCCTCCGGTCGGCGGCAGACCTCGACGGCGCCGGCGACCAGGTTCACCAGCCACACCTCGGCCACGCCCGCCGCCGCGTAGAGCGGCAGCTTGTGGCGGGCGTCCCAGGCGGCGGTGGTGTCACCGACCTCGACGAGGAGCAGGATGTCGCCAGGGGTGGGATGGGCGCCCGCATAGGTGTCGTGGCGAGGACGGAGCAGGGCGACATCGGGTTGCGGTTCGGACAGGTCGTCCAGGCGAATCGGGTCCTGCACCGAGACGATCGCCCGTCCACCGAGCTGCTGCTGGAACAGCCGGTTCAGCTGTTTGACGCAGGCCGCGTGGTGGGAGCCGATGGGCGCCATCTCGATGATCTCCCCCTGGAGCAGTTCGACCCGTTCGTCGGGGCCGAGGATCCCCGTGTCGGCCATCCGGTAGTAGTCCTCGACCGTGAAACGGTGGGCAACGGGCTGGACCGCCATGGCACGACGATACCCGCGGGGCCTTGAGAAGATCGCCGCCGCAGGCCCGGCCGCCCCCCGCCCGCGGCCCGGCGCTCCCGCGGGAGCGGAGAGGGGTCCCGGGAATTGAGTTCAATGCGCCGGTCCGGCGTGCCGATGGTCTCTCCAATGGTTCGGTTCGGGGCGCACAGCGCCGGCATTCGGGAGGGTCACGTGAAGCACGACGAGGGACGGGGAGCGGTCTGATGGCCACGAGAGTCGTCGGTCTCGACCTCGGCAGCTACGGCGTTCGGGCCGTGGAGATGACGCTGGGTAACGGCGAGCCGACGCTCGAGCGTTTCGCCCAGATCACCCTTCCGCCCGGCGCTGTCCGCGACGGCGAGGTGGTGGACGCCGGAGCGGTCTCCGTCGCCATCCGCCGCCTCTGGAGCGAGGGCGACTTCAAGTCGAAGCGGGTCGTGATCGGCCTGGCCAACCAGCGGGTGATCGTCCGCCTGGCCGAGATGCCGACCATGACCGAGTCCGACCTGCAGGCCTCGCTCCAGTACGAGGCCCAGGAGCTGATCCCCATCCCGGTCGACGATGCCATCCTCGACTTCCAGATCCTCGACGACGTCATCACCAACGACGGCGACCCGCGGATGCGGGTGTTGCTCGCCGCCGCCCAGAAGGACATGGTCCGCAGCCACCTGGCTGCACTGGAGGGCGCCGGGCTGCGGGCCGACGTGGTCGACGTGGTGCCGTTCGCCATGGTGCGGGCCTTGCGCTGGAGCTCCAACGCGTTCGAGTTCGAGGGCGGCGCCGAGGCCATCGTGTGCATCGGTGGCGGGGTCACCAACGTCGTCGTGCACGATCAGGGCGTGCCCCGCTTCGTGCGCGTGCTCCTGGTGGGCGGCGACGACGTGACCGAGGCGATTGCACGGGAGCTGGACGTCCCCCTCGACCAGGCCGAGTCGCTCAAGCGACAGGCCGACATCACCTCCCCCGATCCGGGCGTAGCCCGTGCCGGCCAGGTGGTCCGCGACCGCCTCGCCCCCCTGGTCGAGGAGGTGCGAGGTTCGCTCGACTACTACCTGGCACAGTCCGAGTCGTCGACCATCGAGCGTGTTCTCGTCACCGGCGGCGGCAGCCGCATGCCCGGGCTCATGGAGCGCCTCCAGGCCCAGCTCGGCGCCAGGGTCGAGCCCGCCCGTCCGCTCGCCGGCCTCCGCATCGGCAAGGGCGTGGGCCTGAGCGAGGCCGATCTGGCCAACGTCGAGTCGTTGCTCACCGTACCGATCGGGCTGGCCATGGCCGGCGAGGTCCACAAGGGCGTCCGCCGAATCACCCTGGTCCCCCGCGAGGTCGCCGTCGTCCGCGAACAGCGGCGCCAGGCGATGCTGGCCGGGGCCGGCGTGGCTGTGCTGGCGACGGTCCTCGTCGGGGCATGGGGCGCACGCGGTGGCCAGCTGGCCGACGAGCGAGCGAGCGCCGACAAGACCGAGTCCGAGGCGCAGGCCCTCCAGAAGGAGGAGGCCAGCCTGGCGGACACTGTCAGCCTCGACACCGAGCTCACACAGCGCCGCGCCCAGGTGACCTCGGTGCTCGCCACAGACGTGGCCTGGACGAAGCTGTTCAACGAGGTGGCGACCGTGCTGCCGAGCGACGTGTGGCTCACCTCCTTCACCGGCCAGAGCGGCGGCGCTGTGCAGTTCTCGGTCAAGGGCTTCGACCAGACGTCGACGGCCCGCTGGCTGCAACGCATCGCCGAGATCAAGTCGCTGTCGGGCCTGTGGGTGCCGACGTCGACCAAGAGCGCCGAGGGCGCCGTCTCCAGTGTGACCTTCTCATCGGATGCCGATCTGACTCCCGCTGCCATCTCGAACAGGGCGCAGCGCTACCTCGAGGAGAAGCCGTGACCCGGCGCAACATGCTCATCGCCGGCGCCGCCGCCGGCCTCATCCTCGTGCTCTGGTATCTCCTCCTCTGGTCGCCCCGCAAGGCTGACCTGGCGGAGGCGAGGGACCGCCGGGAGAAGGCAGAGGTCCTGCGCGACGAGCTGGCCATCCGTGTGACCCGCCTTCGTGCCTCCCAGAAGGACGAGCCCATGAAGCGGGCCCAGGTGGAGGCGTTGCGCACCACCATCCCCGACGACCCCAATCTGGCCGCCTTCATCCTCGACACCAACGACGCCGCCTCCAAGGCGGGGATCGACTTCATCAGCATCGCCCCCAGCGAGCCGGCGCCCGGAGCCGGCGTGGCCGGAGCCGCCGCCGGAGCCGCCGCCGTCAACACGTCGACAGCGGCGGGCGCAGCGCCGGTCGCCGGGGCCCTGCCCGCCGAGGTCAAGCTCCAGCTCCAGATCACCGGCGGGTACTTCCAGGTGCTCGACTTCCTCAACCGGATCGGCGAGATGCCCCGCCTGGTGATCACCGACGGGCTCAACGTCAGCAGTGACGAGAAGGCCAAGCTCAGCGTGGGCGTCACCGCACGGATGTTCTTGCGGGCCGTGCCCGCCGGCTTCGGCGGGGTGCCCGTCGCACCGGCGGCCCCTGTTGCGCCGCCGGCTGCCACGAGCGTGACCACCACCCCCGCTGCGTCCACTCCTCCGCCCACGGCGACGGCGGCCCCCGCCGTTCCCGCCAACACCTCTGGAGCCCGGTCATGACCGCCCCGCTTGAAGTCGCCGCCGAGCCCCGCAACCGTCTCCCGCTCCTGGTGGGCGGCGGGCTGGCCGTGGTCCTCCTGCTCTTCCTCGTCACCAAGGTGCTCGGTGGCGGAGGGGGCGATGCCGAGACGTCGATTCGGCCCACGGTCACCAAGCCCGCCGCCGCCGCCACGACGGCCGCCGCTCCGGCAGCGCCGGCCGAGGCCGCCCCGGTGGAGACGTTCGAGGTGTTCAACACCAAGAACCCCTTCATGCCGCTGCGCACCGCCGCCGTCGCCCCGGCGGCCGCCGCTCCCGCCGTGGCGGTGGCGCCCAGGCCGGCGGCCCCCGCCGTCACGCCGGTGGTCGTCGCCACCCCCGGAGCAGTCGCCACGGTCACTCCTGTGGCCCCCGCCGCCGTTGCGACGGGGACGACCGGTGGCCAGGCCACCGCACCCGCCCGCTCCACCAGGGTGGCACTGCTCGACGTGTTCACCGAGGGCGACAGGGTCGTCGCCAACGTCCGGGTCAACGACACGGTCTCCAAGGTCGCCGCCGGCGACAGCTTCGCCTCCAACTTCAAGGTCGTGTCCCTCGACACGGCCGATCGGTGCGGGCGCTTCCTCTTCGGGGACGACCAGTTCCGCCTGTGCAAGGGCGAGGAACTCCTGAAGTAGTCACGGCGGGTTCTTCCCGGCCGGGCCGGCGCCCGCGTGCGGTTGGGTGCCACCGACGGCCGGGGCGCCCGGCCGATGTCGGCTTGCGACGGCTGGATCCGCTGCGCGGCCGTAGCATGGTCGGGTGGTGAACCCGCTTGCCGGCCTTGCCTAAACGGATCCTGCTCGTCGGGATGATGGGCGCCGGAAAGTCCACGGTCGGTCGGGCCCTCGCCCGCCGGCTGGACTGGGTGTACCTCGACAGCGACGAGCAGGTCATGCTCCGCACCGGGCGCACCGTGCCCCAACTGTTCGCCGAGCGCGGCGAGGCGTCGTTCCGAGCCGAGGAGAAGCGGGTGCTCGACGAGGCGGTGGCCTCGGCGGGCCCGGCCGTCGTCTCGGTCGCCGGCGGCGCCGTGCTCAACCCCGACAACCGGGACGCGATCCGCGGCGGCGGCACGGTCGTGTGGTTGCGGGCCGACGTCGGGACGCTGGCTGCCCGGGTCGGGATCGGCGAGGGCCGCCCGCTCCTCGGTGACGACCCGGCCGCCGCCCTCGCCCGCCTCTACGAGGAACGCAGGCCGCTCTACGCCGAGCTGGCCGACGTCGTGGTCGACGTGGACGCCGTCACCCCCGACGAGGCCGTCGAGCAGATCCTCGGAGCGGTCGGATGATCCGGGTGCCGCTCGACTTCGGCGACCGTACGTACGACGTCACCGTCGGCGCCGGCGCGCGCCACCTGCTGCACGAGGTGATCCCCGCAACCGCCGAGCGGGCGGCGGTGGTAACGCAGGAGGGCATCCCGGTCGAGGTCGAGCCGGGCGTCGAACGGGAGGTCTTCACCATCGGGGCGGGGGAGGCGGCCAAGACGCTGGCAACCGTCGAGGACCTGTGCAGCCGCTTCGCCCGGTTCGGGCTCACCCGACGCGATGTGGTGGTCGCAGTGGGCGGCGGGGTGGTCACCGACACGGCCGGCTTCGCTGCGGCGGTGTACCACCGCGGCGTCACGGTGGTGCACGTCCCTACGACCCTGCTCGGCCAGGTGGACGCCGCCATCGGCGGCAAGACGGGCGTGAACCTGCCCGAAGGGAAGAACCTGGTCGGCTCGTTCTGGCAACCTGGCGCCGTGCTGTGCGACACCGAGGTGCTCGACACCCTTCCGCCCCGGGAGTACCGCAGCGGCTGCGGCGAGATGGCCAAGTACCACTTCCTCGGGCGCGAAGGCGAGGACCTCGAGGCCTTGGCCCTCGACGCCCGGGTGGCGCGCAGTGTGGAGATCAAGGCGTCGTTCGTGGTCGGTGACGAGCGGGAGCTGCTGGACGCCGGTGGCGCCGGTGGCCGCCCCCGGGCGTGCCTCAACTACGGGCACACGCTGGCCCACGCCCTTGAGACGGCGGGTGGGTACGACCTGCGCCACGGCGAGGCGGTCGCCATCGGGCTGGTGTTCGCGGCGAGGCTGGCCGCCCGGCTCGGCCGTATCGACGACGCGCGGGTCGCCCGCCACGAGGCGGTGGTGGACAGCTACGGGCTCGACCGCACGCTGCCGGCTGGGGCCGACACCGGGGAGCTGCTCGCCCTCATGCGGCGGGACAAGAAGTCGCGCGGCGGGCTCAGCTTCGTGCTCGACGGCCCGGCCGGCGTGGAGCCGGTGCACGACGTCGCCCCGGCCGAGGTCGAGGCCATCCTGAAGGCCGTTCTACCGACAGGTTCGTGGCGAGGATGAGCGGGCCGCGGGTGCTCCTCCTGTCCGGCCCCAACCTCAACCTGCTGGGCGAGCGTGAGCCGGCGATCTACGGCACCGCGACCCTCGACGACCACGTCGCCGCCGCCCGGGCGGCGGCCGAGGAGTGCGGCATCTTCCTCGACCACACGCAGTCGAACCGCGAGAGCGACCTGGTCGAGGCCATCCACGCCGCCCGCGGGCGCTGCAAGGGCATCGTGATCAACGCCGGCGCCTTCACGCACTACGCCTGGTCAATCGCCGACGCCCTCAGCACCTTCGACGGCATGGTGGTAGAGCTGCACCTGTCCAACCCGAACGCCCGGGAGCCGTGGCGGCACACGTCGGTCATCGCACCGGTGGCCCACGGCACCATCGCCGGATTCGGCGGGCTCGGGTATCAACTGGCCGTCCTGGCGATGGCCCGGATGCTGGAGAAGCCCGAACCATGACCACCGCCCCCACCACCTTCCCGGCCATGGACGTCGCCGGCCGCCTGCCCCGCCTCCGTGAGCGCATGGGCGAGGCCGGCTGCGAAGCGCTGCTCGTCACCACCCTGGCCAATGTGCGCTACCTCACCGGCTTCACCGGCTCGGCCGCCCTGCTGCTGGTGCTGGCCGACGAACTGGTGCTCAGCACCGACGGCCGCTACCAGTTCCAGTCGGCCGAGCAGTTGGCGGGCGCCGGCGTCGAGGCGCACATCGCCATCGGGAAGGTGCCGGCCCAGCGCGAGGCCCTGGCCGAGGCGGCCGGGGGGGTCGCCAAACTCGGCCTGGAGGCGGCCAACGTCACCTGGGCCCGCCAGCGCACCTTCGCGTCGGACTGGTTCCCGTCCGCCGAACTCGTCCCCACCGAGGGCCTGGTGGAGGGCCTGAGGCGGGTGAAGGACGAGGGTGAGGTGGCGCGCATGGCGGCCGCCGCCGGCATCGCCGACGCCGCCCTGGCGGCGGTGAAGCCCACGCTCGCCGGCGGAATCACCGAGGCCGACCTGGCCCTCGCCCTCGACACCGAGATGCGCCGCCTGGGAGCCAGCGGCTGCTCGTTCGAGACGATCGTGGCGTCAGGCCCCAACGGGGCCAAGCCCCACGCCCGCCCGTCGAGCCGCCGCATCGAGGCGGGCGAGCTGGTGGTGGTCGACTTCGGCGCCGTGGTCGACGGGTACTGCTCCGACATGACCCGCACAGTGTCGGTAGGCCAGCCCCGCTCGGCCACGCTGGCCCGCATGGTGGAGGTGGTGGCCGAGAGCCAGCAGGCGGGCGTGGACGCGGTGCGGGCCGGGCAGTCAGCCGCAGAGGTCGACCGGGTGTGCCGCGACATCATCGCCGCCGCCGGCTGGGGCGACGCCTTCCTGCACTCCACCGGCCACGGCGTCGGGCTCGACATCCACGAGGCCCCCACCGTGTCGGCCACCTCCGACGACACCCTGGCCGCCGGTTACGTGGTCACCGTGGAACCGGGCGTCTACCTGGCCGACCACGGCGGGGTGCGCATCGAGGACACCGTCGTGGTCACCGAGGACGGCTGCCGCCCGCTCACGCTGGCGCCCAAGGTGCTCGTCGTCGCCTAGGTTCGGCCCCAGCCGGCGCGCCATCGCCTCCCGTCACAGCGTGGTGACGATCACAGCCCGGTCGAGGTGGGCCACGAGCCGGTTGAGATCACCGGCATCGGATGTCACGACAGTGACGGGCGGGTGGGGAGCCGCTTCGGCGGCGGCGGCCACCGTGGTATCCACGACCGACGCCCCGGGGACGAGGGCGCGCAGGAGAGCGCAGCGGTTGGCGCCGGCGGCGTCGAGGCCGATGTCCTTGGCCCGGCTGAGATGATTGAGCCGAGCCGCGGAGGGACTGCTCCGGTCCCAGCCGGCCTCGATCCGCACGGCGACGGGGACGACGACCCCGACTCGTTCACCACGTGAGCGGCGCTGGTTTGTGACCTCGAGGATGGCGAGCGCAGCCCCGTGCTTGGGGTGGTGCTCGTCGGCGAGGGCGCCCACCGCCTCGTTGTCGAGCACCACAGTCCCCGGCCTTTGTCTCACGCCGTGCCGGCCTCTTGTGCCAGGCCTGCGGCGTAGAGGAGGACGTCGTCGGCACTGGGGCGGTCGCGTCGCCTGCTGACGTCACGAGCGGCGCGGGCGAGAAGGTCGGGCCGGTCGGCCAAGGGGTCCCCGTCGAGTCGAGCGGCGGCGATGGCCTGGGAGGTCAGGCTGGGGCGGGTGGCGGGATGCGCGGCGTAGTGGGCGTCAAGCGCGAGGCGCTGCGCGAACGTGTCGAGCCGGTCCCGGAGGGCATGGACGGCGGCGTCGTTGGCGCTGTTGTCGAGTCCCAACTCGACGGCGACCTTGAGCGCCTCGCGGAGGGCGGCCGGCTGGCGCACCGACGTGACCACGGTCTCGTGGTCGTCGAGCCCGTCAAGGAGTTCGAGGAGCCGCCCCAACTTGTCCTTCGCCGATCGTCCGATGGCGACGCCCCTCCCGCGAGCTGTAGCACAAAGAGTAACACGCAGGCGCCGTCCGCTGCGGGCGGCCGGCGGCGTCCGTAGGATGGGAGGACGATGAGCGTCTCCACGAACGATCTGCGCAACGGCATGACCCTCAATCTGCCCGAGGGCCTCTTCGCCGTCGTCGACTTCCAGCACGTGAAGCCCGGCAAGGGCGGCGCCTTCGTGCGCACCAAGCTGAAGAACGTCCGCACCGGCGCGGTGATCGACCGCACCTATCGGTCCGACGAGAAGCTCGAGCAGGCCATGGTGGACAAGCGGGAGATGCAGTACCTCTACCGCGACGGCGACCAGTTCGTGTTCATGGACAATGCGTCCTACGACCAGATAAACGTCGACCCGGCCTCGCTGGCCGGCGCCGAGAGGTACCTGAAGGAGGGCGACTCCGCCGTCCTTTCGATGTACGGCACCGAGATCGTGGGCGTCGACCTCCCGGCCGCGGTGGAGCTCACCATCGCCGCCACCGAACCGGGCGTGCAGGGCGACCGGGTGTCGGGCGCCCGCAAGCCGGCCACCCTGGAGACCGGTGTGGTCGTGCAGGTCCCGCTGTTCGTGAACGAGGGGGAGCGGGTGCGCATCGACACCCGCACCGGCGAGTACCTCACCCGCGTGAACGGTTGACGCCCACCTGGCGGCTTCGCCCATGAGTGTGGGCTCCCGCCGGGAGAGCAGGGAGCGGGCCCTGTCCCTGCTGTACGAGGCAGAGGTGAAGGAGCTGTCGCCTTCTGCCCTTTTGGCGGAGCTGCCCCTCAAGCCCGAGGCGTTCGTGGTCGACCTTGTCCAGGGTGTGGACGTCCACCAGGCGCGGATCGACGGGCTCATCGGGCGGTTCGCCGTCGACTGGACCCTCGACCGGATGCCCGCCGTCGACCGCAACCTCCTCCGCCTCGCCGTCTACGAGCTCATCGAGCGTCCTGACGTCCCCCTCGGGGCTGTCATCTCAGAAGCCGTCGAGCTGGCCAAGCGCTACTCCACCGACGAGTCCGGCCGATTCGTCAACGGTGTCCTCTCCAGCGTCGCCGCCGAGGTACGCCCCGCCGGGCGGACGGCGGTGGCCGAAGGCACGGGCCCCGAGCGTGAGCAGCAGGGTGAGTGACGCCCTGCGTCGCCAAGGCGACCACGACAGCCGTCTCCGGGCGCTCGACGGGCTCATCGCCGGCTACGAGGCAGAGCACGGCGAGATCACGCCCGAGGAGATTGCGGCGGCGCAGCGCGGGGCCCGGTCCAAGGCCGTCGTCACACGCGGCGCGGCGTGACTTTGGTGCTCGCCGTCGTGGCGATGGCCCGCGACGGTGACGTCATCTTGACCTCGGACCCGCTGGACCTCGTCGCTCTGGCCCGGGCGTCGGGGGCACACTCGGAGATCGTTCCGGTCTGATCGACCTGCTACGGTCGACCCCTGACCGTGAAGCGGGTCCCGAGAGGCCCGCACGGACAGGAGGCAGCCGGTCGATGGCCGAACGAGAACGAGCGCTGACGCCCCCCAGAGGGGGCGTTTTCGTTGCCAGGGCACAGGTGATGACGTCGGAGGACGTCCGCCGGGCCGTCACCCGCATCGCCCACGAGGTACTGGAGCGCAACCACGGCCTCGACGGCGTGGCCCTGGTGGGTATGCAGACCGGCGGCGTGCCGCTGGCCGGCCGCCTGGCCGCCGAGCTGGAGCGCATCGAGGGCACGGCGGTCCCGCTGGGCACGCTCGACGCCACTTTCTACCGGGACGACATCGGGCTGCGGCCGCTGATCCCCGAGGCGGTCACCGACATCAGCTTCGACCTGTCGGGGATGACCGTCGTGCTGGTCGACGACGTGCTGTTCACCGGCCGCACCGTGCGGGCCGCCCTGAACGCGCTGAACGACTACGGGCGGCCCTGCGCCGTGCAGCTGGCCGTGCTGGTCGACCGGGGCCACCGCGAGCTGCCGATCCGTCCCGACTACGTGGGTAAGAACCTGCCCACCGCCCGCCACGAGCTGGTCGACGTGAGCGACTCGGGCGTCGACCTCGGCACTGTCACCACGGCGCCGGGCGGGGCTGGGGCCCCCGCCTTCGGCGAGGAGGCGGGGCTGGGGCCCCGCCGGGAGAATCGAGCACAGTGAAGCACCTGCTGACCGTGGGCGACCTCGGGCCAGAGGGAATCGAGGAGGTCCTGCGGGTCACCGACTCGTTCGTGGAGGTGAGCTCCCGCGCCATCCCCAAGGTGCCGGCCCTACGGGGCAAGACGGTGGTGTCGCTGTTCTACGAGAGCTCCACCCGCACCCGGCTGTCATTCGAGACGGCCGCCAGGCGTCTGTCGGCCGACATCATGAACTTCACCGCTCCCACGTCGGCGATCGCCAAGGGTGAGTCGTTGCGGGATACTGTCGAGACCATCCAGGCCATGGGTATCGACGCCGTCGTGGTCCGCCACGGCTCGGCCGGCGTGCCGCAGCGGATCGCCTCGTGGATCGACGCCAGCGTGGTGAACGCGGGCGACGGGTGGCACGAGCACCCCACCCAGGCCCTGCTCGACTGCTACACGATCCGCCAGCGCCGGGGAAGCCTGGAGGGCCTTCGCATCGCCGTGGTGGGCGACGTGAAGCACAGCCGCGTCGCCCGTTCCGACGTGGCCGCTTTCGCCCTCCTCGGCGCCGACGTGACACTGGTGGCGCCCCCGACGCTCCTCCCGCCCAGCTTGGAGGGTTGGCCGGTCACGGTGAGCCACGATCTCGACGCCGTGCTGCCGAAGGTCGACGTGGTGTACGTGCTGCGGCTGCAGAACGAGCGAATGACAGAGGCGCTGCTCCCGTCGCTGCGCGAGTACACCGCCTCGTACGGCCTCACCCGGCGCCGGGCCGACCTGCTGGCCGACGACGCACTGGTGATGCACCCCGGCCCCATGAACCGGGGCGTGGAGATCGCGGCCGACGTGGCCGCCCTGGCGAACTCGGTGATCACCACCCAGGTGGCGAACGGCGTGGCCGTGCGCATGGCCGTGTTGTACCTCCTTCTCGGATCGGGGCAGGACCTTGCCGGATAGCCCCACACTGCTCATCCGCGGCGGCACGGTGGTCGACGCCACCGGCACCCGCCGGGCCGACGTGCTCGTGGCCGGCGGCCGGGTGGCGGCGGTGGGCGACGACCTCGAAGCCCTGGGGGCCCAGGTGCTCGACGCCGGCGGCTGCGTGGTGGCGCCTGGCCTGGTCGACCTCCACGCCCACCTCCGCGAGCCCGGACGGGAGGAAGCGGAGACGGTCGAGACCGGCGCCCGGGCCGCCGCCCTCGGCGGCTACACCGCCATCGTGGCCATGCCCAACACCGAGCCCGCCATCGACTCGGCCGCCGTCGTCCGCCAGGTGCTGGACCTGGGCGCCACCGCCCCGTGCGACGTGCGGGTGGCGGGCGCCATCACGGTCGGCCGGGCCGGCAGGGCGCTGGCGCCCATGGCCGAGATGGCGGCGCTCGGCGTGCGCCTGTTCACCGACGACGGCGCCGGCGTTCAGGACGCCCGCCTGATGCGCCGTGCCCTCGAGTACGCATCGGCCCTCGACGTGACGCTGGCCCAGCACTGCGAGGACGAATCCCTCGCCGCCGGCGGCCACATGCACGAGGGGGAGTGGTCGAGCCGGCTCGGCCTGCCCGGCATCCCGGCCGAGGCCGAGGAAGTCATGGTCGCCCGCGACATCGCCCTGTGCCGGCTCACCGGCGCCCGGGTCCACTTCCTCCACCTCTCCACCGCCGGGTCGCTCGAACTGGTGGCGGCGGCCAAAGCGGCCGGTCTGCCCGTGACGGCCGAGGTGGCGCCCCATCACTTCACCCTCACCCACGCCGAGGTGGCCGGCTACGACCCGGTGTACAAGGTGAACCCGCCCCTGCGCACCGCCCTCGACGTCGTGGCCGTGAAGGCCGCACTGGCGTCCGGCGTGGTCGACGCCATCGCCACCGACCACGCCCCCCACGCTCCCGAGGCCAAGGAGGCGCCGTTCGACCAGGCGCCGCCCGGCATGCTGGGCCTGGAGACGGCCCTCGCCCTCGCCCTCGGTGAACTCGACCTTCCGGTCCAGCGGGTCCTTGCGTTGCTGTCCTGGCAACCGGCCGCCATCGCCGGCATCGCCGGCGAGCACGGCGGTCCGATCGCCGAGGGGGCGGCGGCCAACCTGTGCGTCATCGACCCGGCCGCCGCCTGGGTCGTCGAGCCCGACCTGCTCGCCAGCCGCAGCCGAAACACGCCCTACGCCGGCCGCAAGCTGCGCGGCCGCGTCCGCCACACCGTCCTCCGGGGGGAGCCCGTCGTGATCGATGCCGAGGCCCAACGATGACCGCCCACCCGCCCCTTCCGCCCTCTGGTAGCGGAATCGCGCCCCAGGGCGCTCGATTCCGCTACCAGAACGAGTGGAGGCTCGGATGACCGCCCCCCCCGAGCGGAGCGACGCGCTGCTCGTCCTGGCCGACGGCACCACGTTCGAAGGCGAGTCGTTCGGCGCCGTGCCCGAGAACGGCGTGACCACCGGCGAGGCCGTGTTCAACACGGTGATGTCGGGCTACCAGGAGGTGATCACCGACCCGAGCTACGCCGGCCAGGTGATCGCCTTCACCTACCCGCACATCGGCAACTACGGCGTCACCGCCGACGACGACGAGAGCGCACGCCCGTTCTGCCGGGGGGTGGTGGTGCGCGACCTGGCCCGCCGGCCGAGCAACTGGCGCTCCACCGAGTCGCTCGACGACTTCCTCATCCGCACGGGCGTGGCCGGTATCACCGGCGTGGACACCCGCCGCCTCACCCGCCACCTGCGGGAGGCCGGTTCCATGGCATGCGCCTTCGGTACGGCGGACGAAACCACCCTCAAGCAGGCGGCGGCGGACGAGCCGGGCACCGATGGCATCGACCTGGTGGTCGGCGTCAGCACGGCCGAGCCCTACCGGGTCGGCACGGGCCGGCTCAACGTGGTGGCCTACGACTTCGGCATCAAGCGCACCATGCTGCGCCACCTGGGCGACATCGCCACGGTCGACGTGGTGCCGGCGGCAACGCCGGCGGCGGACGTGCTGGCCCGCAACCCCGACGGCGTGTTCCTGTCGAACGGCCCCGGCGATCCGGGCGCCGTTGACTATGCCATTCGGGCCATTTCCGAATTGTTGGGCAACGTGCCGGTGTTCGGCATCTGCCTGGGCCACCAGCTGCTCGGGGCAGCCCTCGGGGGCGACACCTACAAGCTCAAGTTCGGCCACCACGGCGGCAACCACCCGGTCCGCCGCCTGGCCACGGGGGCGGTCGAGATCACCAGCCAGAACCACAACTACGCGGTGGGGGAGGGCTCGCTCGATACGGCCGACGTGACGCACGTCAACCTCAATGACGGCGTGGTGGAAGGCCTGCGCTGCCGGGACGCAGCCGCCTTCAGCGTGCAGTACCACCCGGAAGCGGCCCCCGGCCCGCACGACGCCCGGTACCTGTTCACCCAGTTCGAGGAGCTGATGCACCGTGGGGCGTAGGACCGACATCGAGTCGATCCTCATCATCGGCTCGGGGCCCATCGTGATCGGCCAGGCGTCGGAGTTCGACTACTCGGGCACCCAGGCGTGCCGGGTCCTGCGGGAGGAGGGCTACCGGGTGATCCTGGCCAACTCCAACCCGGCCACGATCATGACCGACCCCGATTTCGCCGACCGCACGTACATCGAGCCGCTCAGTGTTGACGTGCTGGCCGCCATCATCGAGCGCGACCGGCCTGACGCCGTGCTCCCCACCCTCGGCGGGCAGACGGCCCTGAATCTGGCCATCGCCCTGCACGAGCGGGGCGTCTTGGAGCAGTTCGGCGTCGAGATGATCGGCGCCAAGCCCGAGGCCATCGCCACAGCGGAGAACCGCGACAGGTTCAAGGCGGCCATGACCGAGATCGGCCTGGCTGTGCCGCCCTCGGGCTTCGCCTACAACCTCGACGAGGCGATGGAGGTCGGAGCGGACATCGGCTTCCCCCTCATCATCCGCCCGTCGTACATCCTGGGCGGGGCCGGCACCGGCATCGCCGCCGACGAGGACGACCTTCGCACCATGGCCGCCGCCGGCCTGGCCGCCAGCCCCGTGAGCGAGATCCTGATCGAGCGCTCCATCGCCGGGTGGAAGGAGTACGAGCTCGAGGTGATGCGCGACCGGGCGGACAACTGCGTGGTCGTCTGCTCCATCGAGAATGTCGACCCCATGGGCGTGCACACCGGCGACTCCATCACCGTGGCGCCCGCCCAGACACTGTCGGACGTGGAGTACCAGGTCATGCGCGACGCCGCCTTTGCCTGCATCCGCCGCATCGGCGTGGAGACGGGCGGCTCGAACATCCAGTTCGCCATCAACCCGGAGAACGGCGACATGGTGGTGATCGAGATGAACCCCCGGGTCAGCCGGTCGAGCGCCCTCGCCTCCAAGGCCACGGGGTTCCCCATCGCCAAGATCGCCGCCCGCCTGGCCGTCGGCTACACGCTCGACGAGATCGCCAACGACATCACCCGAAAGACGCCGGCCTGCTTCGAGCCCACCATCGACTACGTGGTCACCAAGATTCCCCGGTGGGCGTTCGAGAAGTTCCCCGGCACGCCCGACGTCCTGGGCACGCGCATGCAGTCGGTGGGCGAGGCCATGGCTATCGGCCGCACCTTTCCCGAGTCGCTGCAGAAGGGTTTGCGGTCGCTCGAGCACGGCCGCCTCGGTCTCAACTGCGACCCGGGCGAGGCCGCCCTCGACGAGGTGGATGACGACGACCTGGTGCGCCGGGCCGCCCTCGCCACCCCCGACCGGCCCTTCCAGCTGGAGGCGGCCCTTCGGCGGGGGATCACGGTGGAGCGCCTGGCCGCCGCCACCCGGGTGGACCCGTGGTTCCTCGACCAGATCTCGCATGTGGTGGAGGAGCGGGCCCGCCTCGAGGCGTCGTCGCTCGACACCATGGACCGGCGGTCGTGGCGGCGGGCCAAGCGGCTCGGCTTCGGCGACGCCCAGCTGGCCTGGCTGTGGGGCGTGGAGGAGACGGCGGTGCGGGCCGCCCGCCTGGCCGCCGGCGTGAAGGTCACGTTCAAGACGGTGGACACGTGTGGCGCCGAATTCGAGGCCGCCACGCCCTACCACTACTCCACCTATGAGGACGACGACGAGGTCACCCCCTCGCCCCGTCGCAAGGTGATCATCCTCGGGTCCGGCCCCAACCGGATCGGGCAGGGGATCGAGTTCGACTACTGCTGCGTGCACGCCAGCTTCGCTCTGCGCGACGCCGGCTTCGAGACGATCATGGTGAACTGCAACCCGGAGACGGTGTCCACCGACTACGACACCAGCGACCGCCTGTACTTCGAGGCGCTCACACGCGAGGACGTGTTCAACGTCATCGAGGCCGAGCAGGCCAGCGGCGAGCTGGTCGGCGTGATCGTGGCCCTCGGGGGCCAGACGCCACTGAAGCTGGCCGGCCTGCTGCCCGAGGGAATGGTGCTCGGCACCAGCCCTTCGTCGATCGACCTGGCCGAGGACCGCGAGCGCTGGAACGACCTGTGCGCCCGCCTCGCCATCCCCCAGCCCGACGGCGGCACCGCCGTCACCGTCGACGCAGCGTTGGCCATCGTGGACCGCATCGGGTACCCGGCCCTCATCCGCCCCAGCTACGTGCTCGGCGGGCGGGCCATGGAGATCGTTTACGACACCGAAGGACTGCGCCGGGCCATGGACGCCATGGCCGGTTTCGGCTCGCTCGGACGGGAGGGCGGCTTGTCGGCCGAGCGGCCGGTGCTGGTGGACTCCTTCCTGGAGGAAGCCGTCGAGGTCGACGTGGACGCCGTGCGCGACGCCACCGGCGAGGTGATCATCGGCGGCGTCATGGAGCACGTCGAGGAGGCCGGCGTGCACTCGGGCGACTCGGCCTGCGTCATCCCGCCGCCCACGCTGCCCCGGTCCGTGATCGACGTCATCGAGGGCCACACCCGCGCCATCGCCGCCGCCCTCGACGTACGGGGCCCGCTCAACGTCCAGTACGCGGTGAAGCAGGATCAGGTGTACGTGATCGAGGCCAACCCCCGGGCCAGCCGCACCGTGCCGTTCGTGTCCAAGGCCACGGGCGTGCCGCTGGCCAAAGTGGCGGCCCGGGTGATGGCCGGCGCCACGCTGGCCGAGCTGCGGGCCGAGGGCCTGCTGCGCGACCCGGTCGACGGTGGCCACGTGAGTGTGAAGGAGGCGGTGCTGCCGTTCAGCCGGTTCCCGGACGTCGACACCATCCTCGGCCCCGAGATGCGCTCGACGGGCGAAGTCATGGGCATCGACACCACGTTCGGCCTGGCCTTCGCCAAGAGCCAGATCGCGGCGGGCGACCGCCTGCCCGAGTCGGGCTCCGTGTTCTTTTCACTGGCCGGGCGGGACAAGGAGGCGGGCCTGCTGGCGGCCACCCGCTTCGTGGAGCTGGGCTTCTCGCTGGCGGCGACATCGGGGACGGCGGCGTTCCTCGAGGCGCACGGCGTGCCGGTCGAGACGGTGGTCGAGAAGTTGAGTGACGGCGGCGACGGGCCTACGGCGGTGGACCTGATTGCCAGCGGCAAGGTGCAGCTGGTGGTCAACACGCCCCGGGGCCGGGGCCCCCGTGCCGACGGGGCGTACATCCGGACGGCGGCCAATGTGCACGAGGTCCCGTGCCTCACCACCGTCGCCGCGGCTCGGGCGGCGGCAGCCGGTATCGCCGACTGGGGGGAGCATCCGTTGTCGGTCCGGTCGCTCCAGGAGTTCCTTGAGGGGGACCAGCTACGTCTGCCGCTGTAGCCCTGCGATGAGAAAAGAGAAGCCTGCGTCGCAGGTCGACCTGACGACCCAGGTCGGCTCGGTCCGTCTTCCCAATCCCATCCTCACCGCTTCGGGAACGTCAGGGCACGGCGCGGAACTTCACGCCTATTTCCCGCTTTCCTCGCTCGGTGCAGTTGTGGTGAAGTCGCTGTCGGCTGCCTCCTGGGCCGGGAATCCGGCTCCTCGGGTGCACGAGACCACGGGCGGGATGTTGAACTCGGTGGGGCTGCAGGGGCCTGGGGTCGAGGCGTGGCTCGAGCGGGATCTGCCGGCATTGGAGGCGGCTGGGGCCCGCGTCGTGGCGTCGATCTGGGGGACGACGGTCGAGGCGTATGCGAAGGCGGCGGGGATGTTGGCCGGTGCGCCTTCGTGCGTCGTCGCCGTCGAGGTGAACCTTTCGTGCCCGAATGTGGAGGCTCGAAAATCCATCTTTGCGCATTCGGTTTCTGCGACCTCCGAGGCGATTGCTGCTACAGCTTCTTGTGGACGGCCCCGGTGGGCGAAGTTGAGCCCGAATGTGACGGACCTGACCGAGATCGCGGCGGCTGCGCTCGGGGCAGGGGCGGAGGCGCTGACGTTGGTCAACACGGTGATGGGGATGGCGATCGACCCGGCGACCGGCCGGCCCCGGCTCGGCAACGGCGGGGGCGGGTTGTCCGGGCCCGCTATCCACCCGGTGGCCGTGCGGGCCGTGTTCGAGTGCCGCGCCGCGTTCCCGGAGGCGCCGATCCTGGGGGTGGGCGGGGTGGCGTCGGGCGAGGATGCGGCCGAGTTGCTGGTGGCCGGGGCCTCGGCCGTGCAGGTCGGGACGGCCACCTTCGCCGACCCGCGTGCTCCCCTACGCGTGCTGGAGCAGTTGGAACAGTGGTGCCGGAGTCACAATGTGCCGAGAGTGACAGAGCTGATCGGAGCGACCCATGTCCCAGGTTGAGACCCTTCCCCGCCGCGATGCGGATGTGCGGAACCGGTTGGCCATCGCCCTCGATGTCGACGACCTGGTGGAGGCGGCGCGGATCGCCAAGGAGGTGCGGCCGTGGTTCGGCGTGGCCAAGGTGGGCCTCGAGCTCTACAGCGCGTCAGGGCCGGATGCCGTGGTCGAGATGATCGAGTGCGGCTACCGCGTCTTTCTCGACCTGAAGATGCACGACATCCCCACCACGGTGCGCCGGGCCGCCCACGTGGTGGGGGCGCTCGGGGCGTCGTACCTCACGCTGCACGCCATCGGCGGCTCGCCCATGCTGCGGGCGGGCGTCGAGGGCTTCGCCAACGGCGCCGGCAACGCCGGCCTGCCGGCTCCCATCGCACTCGCCGTCACCATTCTCACCAGCGACGGCGACGCCCCGCCCCACGTGCTGGGCAAGCGGCTGCAGAGCGCCGTGGAGTCCGGGTGCCGTGGCCTGGTGTGCGCGGCGAGCGACGTGAAGGAGGCCAAGCAGCTGGCGCCCCGGCTCATCACCGTCGTGCCCGGCATCCGACCGGCCGGCGCCGGCCGCGACGACCAGGTGCGGGTGTCCACGCCCCAGGGTGCACTCGCCGCCGGCGCCGACCTGTTGGTGATCGGGCGGGCCGTCACTGCCGCCGCCGACAGGGCCAAGGCGGCCGCCGAGCTCGTCGGGCCGCTCTTGCTGGAGCGCCGCTCGCCCGACAGCGACCCGGCCGACAGCCACTGACACCGGCCTTTCGACGCCCTCCCGTCGACGTCCTGGAGGGCCAGGAGACTGGTTCGGGCCGTCGCGCTATGGTGCCCGGCGTGGCCCTTCCCCCGAAGCTGTCGCCGGAGGATCGTCAGGCGGCGCTGGCCAAGGCGGCGGCCAACCGGCGTCAGCGGGCCGAGCTGAAGGAGAAGCTCAAGATGGGCTCGATCAACCTCTCCGAGGTGCTCGACCTGTCCGAAGGCGACGAGGTGGTGGGCCGCACCCACGTGGTCGCCGTGCTCGAGTCGCTGCCCGGTCTCGGCAAGGTGAAGGCCCGTCGGCTGATGGACACCGTGGGCATCAGCGGCAACCGCCGGCTCCAGGGCCTGGGTGCGCAGCAGCGCGTCCGCCTGCTCAAGGAACTCGGGAAGCCCTGATCCTGATCCTGGTCGTGTCCGGGCCGGGCGGCGTGGGCAAGGGGACGATCGTCTCCCGCCTGTGCGAGCGCGACCCCAAGTTGTGGCTCAGCCGCTCGTGGACGACACGGCCACGGCGGCCGGGTGAGGCGGCGGACGAGTACACGTTCGTCGACCGGGGCCGCTTCCGCACCCGGGCCTCCGAGGGCGGTTTTCTCGAGTGGGCCGAGCTGGCTGCCAACGGGGAGCTGTACGGCACGCCGTGGCCGGATCCGCCGGCAGGGCGCGATGTGGTGCTGGAGATCGACGTGCAGGGGGCGGCCCAGGTGGTCGAGCGCCACCCCGAGGCAGTGGTGGTGCTGGTGGTCGCGCCGTCCGCCGAGGAGCAGGCGGCACGGATGCGCAAGCGGGGCGACGACCCCGACCACATCGCCAGCCGTCTCGAGCTCGGCGTGCACGAGGAGGAGTGGGGCCGTCGTGTGGCCGCCCACGTGGTGGTCAACGACGAGGTCGACCGGGCGGTCGACGAGCTGGCCTCTATACTGCGAAGCCACCGCGAACCGCCTGCGCCAGCTTCTTGAGCGGGCACAGCCTCGCCCCCCAAGCCCGGCTCGTCCGGGGATGGAGAACACATGGCCCAGCGCCGCCGCCTCACCATGATGGACCCGCCCGTCGAGAACCTCCTGAACAAGGTGGACTCGAAGTTCACGCTGGTCACCCTCTCGGCCCGCCGTGGCCGCCAGATCAACTCGTACTTCAACCAGCTGGGTGAGGGCCTCGGCGCCATCGTGCCGCCGCAGGTGACATCGGTGTCGCGCAAGCCCCTCTCCATCGCCCTCGAGGAGATCGCCGCCGACAAGATCCGCTACGTGCCCATCGCGCCGAGCGAGGACGGCGAAGCGGCAGCGGAGTAGCAGGCGCCGGACGGCGAGTGACGGGGAGCGTCGGTGTGGGCGCGCCTCCCGCGGAGCAGCCGCTGGCCGGGCGCCGGGTGGTGCTCGGCGTCTGCGGCGGCATCGCCGCCTACAAGGCGGTTGAGGTGTGCCGGCGGTTGGTGGACGCGGGTGCCTTCGTGTCGCCCGTGCTGACCGAAGGGGCCACCCGCTTCGTCGGCGCGGTCACCTTCTCAGCCCTCGGCTCCGAGCGCGCCCGCACGTCCTTGTTCGACGACGCCGACCCGATCCCGCACACCACCCTCGGCCGAGCGGCCGACGTCGTGGTCGTGGCCCCCGCCACCGCCCGCCTGCTCGGCGCCTACGCGGCGGGCATCTCCGACGACCTGCTCACCGCCACTCTGCTCGCGACCCGGGCGCCGGTTGTGGTGTGCCCGGCCATGCACACCGAGATGTGGGAGCACCCGGCCACCCGGGACAACCTCGCCCTCCTGGCCCGGCGGGGCGTTGCCGTTGTGCCGCCCGGCACCGGCCGGCTGGCGGGCGGCGACTCCGGGACCGGCCGGTTGGCCGAGCCCGAGGAGATCGTCGCCGCCGTGACCGCGGTCCTCCAGGGGGCGGCGGGGGACCTGGCCGGGCGGCGCGTGCTGGTCACCGCCGGCGGCACCCGCGAGCCCATCGACGCCGTGCGGTTCATCGGCAACCGATCGTCCGGGAAGCAGGGCCACGCCCTGGCCGACGAGGCGGCGGCGCGGGGCGCCACCGTCACCCTCGTCACCACCGCCGACCGGCCGTCCGCTCCCGGGGTCCTGGTGGTGCGGGTCGACACGGCCGCCGACATGGAACAGGCCGTGCTGGCGGCCTGCGCCGATGCCGACGTGGTGGTGATGGCGGCGGCGGTGGCCGACTTCCGGCCCAAGGCGCCCCTCGATGAGAAGTGGAAGAAGGCCGACGGCGTGCCCGACCTTGTGCTCGAGGCGACCCCCGACATCCTGGCGGCGGTGAGCGCGGGCCGGCGCCCGGGTCAGGTGCTGGTCGGCTTCGCGGCGGAGACGTCCGACGTCGTCGCTGCGGCGAAGGCGAAGCTGCGGGCCAAGCACCTCGATCTGGTCGTCGCCAACGACGTGTCGGCGCCCGGGGCCGGCTTCGACGCCGACACCAACGCCGTCGTGCTGGTGGGCGCCGACGGAAGCGAGCAGACTGTTCCCCTGACCGAGAAGCGGGAAGTAGCGCGGGCAGTGTTCGACGCCGTCATCCCCCTGACGAGGAGCCATCCGTGACCACCCGTACCACCTTCACCTCGGAATCCGTCACCGAGGGCCATCCCGACAAGATGGCGGACCAGATCTCCGACGCCATCCTCGACGCCATCCTCCGTGAGGACCCGATGGGCCGGGTGGCCTGCGAGACCCTGCTCACCACCGGCCTGGTGGTGGTGGCGGGTGAGATCACCACCGACGCCTACGTCGAGATCCCGAAGATCGTGCGGGAGACGGTGTGCGCCATCGGCTACGACCGCGAGTCGTTCGGCTTCGACGGGCACACGTGCGGTGTCATCACGTCAATCGACCCCCAGTCCTCCGACATCGCCCAGGGCGTCGACAACGCGTTTGAGCAGCGCGACAACCACACGGAGTCCGACGAGGACCTCGACAGCCAAGGCGCCGGCGACCAGGGGATGATGTTCGGCTACGCCTGCGACGAGACCCCCGATTTGATGCCTCTGCCCATCTGGCTCGCTCACCGTTTGGCTCACCGCCTGGCCGAGGTGCGCAAGGCGGGCGTGCTGCCCTACCTGCGGCCGGACGGCAAGACCCAGGTGACCGTGGTCTACGAGGACGGCCGGCCGGTGCACCTCGACACCGTGGTCATCTCCACCCAGCACCAGCCCGGGATCGACCTGGAGACGCTGCTCAAGCCCGACCTCATCGAGCACGTCATCCACCCGATGCTCCCCGAGCAGTTCGCAGGCGACAAGTTCCGGGTACTGGCCAACCCCACCGGCAAGTTCGAGCTGGGCGGGCCCCACGCCGACACCGGCCTCACCGGCCGCAAGATCATCGTCGACACCTATGGCGGGTCGGCCCGCCATGGTGGTGGCGCCTTCTCGGGCAAGGACCCCACCAAGGTCGACCGCTCCGCCGCCTACGCGGCCCGGTGGGCGGCCAAGCACGTGGTCGCATCGGGCGCGGCGCGCCGGTGCGAGATCCAGGTTGCCTACGCCATCGGCGTGGCCCGGCCGGTCTCCGTGCTGGTCGAGACGTTCGGCACTGAAGCGGTCGACCCGCTGCAGATCAGCAAGGCCGTGAACGACGTGTTCGACCTGCGGCCGGCCGCCATCGTGCGCGACCTCAAGCTGCGCCGACCCATCTTCCAGAAGACCGCCGCCTACGGGCACTTCGGCCGCCCGGAGAAGGAATTCACCTGGGAGAGCCTGTCCCGGCTGTCCGACATGAAGGCGGCCCTCGGTCTCTGACCACCGGGCGGCGCCAACCGGTGCTGCGCCAGGAGACAGGCGGGTGGTGCGCGTCCTGCCCGACGTGGCCGCCCTCGACAAGACGTTCGACTACGTCGTGCCCGACGGCTGGGACGGTGAGGTCCGGGTCGGCACCGTGGTGCGGGTGTCGCTGCACGGCCGGCGCGTCGGTGGGTGGGTGGTGGCCGACGGTGTCACGCCGCCCGCCGGCGTCCGCCTCCGACCGCTGGCCAAGGTCACCGGCTGGGGCCCGCCGGCGGCCCTGGTCGACCTGGCCCAGTGGGCGGCGTGGCGGTGGGCCGGGCCGGTGCGGGCCGTGCTCCGGTCGGCCTCCCCGCCTGGTGCGGTGCGGGGGCTCCCGCCCGCGCCGGCACCGAATGCCGCAGGCGGCCCGGCGGCCCTCGACGGCGACGACCCGCTGACCGTCGACGCGCTCGCCCGCCGTCGTGCGGTCGTCCGGTTGCCGCCGGCGGCCGACCCGTACCCGTTCGCCTTGGCCGCTGCCCGCCGAGGGGAGGCACTGGTGCTCGCGCCGTCGGTGGAGCGGGCTGCCCAGCTGGCCCGGCGACTGCGGGGCGACGGGGTGGCGGTGGCGCTGGCGCCGCGCGACTGGGCCAGGGCGGCGGCCGGCGGCTCGGTGGTGGTGGGCGCCCGGGCGGCGGCCTGGAGTCCCGTGCCGGACTTGGCTGCGGTCGTGGTGATCGACGCCCACGACGAGGCGTACCGGGAGGAGCGCTCGCCCACCTGGAACGCCTGGGAGGTGGCGGCGGAGCGGGCCCGGCGGGAGGGTGTGCCGTGCGTGGTGTTGTCACCCTGCCCCACGCTCGAGCAGCTGGCATGGGGTGACTTGCTGGCGCCGTCCCGGTCGGCCGAGCGGGCCGGTTGGCCGGCCGTCGAGATCGTCGACCGGCGCAGCGCAGACCCCCGATCCGGCCTCTACTCCGACCGGGCGGTGGCGCTCATCCGCAGCGGCGGGCGGGTCGCCTGCATTCTCAACCGGAAGGGCCGGGCGCAGCTGCTGGCGTGCGCCGCGTGCGGCGAACTGCTCCGCTGTGAGCACTGCGACGGGGGCTTGGCCCAGAACGACGACGGCGACGGGTTGCGCTGCCGGCGGTGCACCCGCTCCCGTGCGGCGGTGTGCCAGGCGTGTGGCGCCACCCGCCTCCGCAGGCTGCGGCCTGGCGTCACCCGGGTGCGGGAGGAGCTGGCGGCACTGGCATGCCGGCCCGTCGCCGAGGTCACCGGTGACTCCGACCACCTGCCAGATTCCGGCGTCCTCGTCGGCACCGAGGCCCTGCTGCACCGGCTGGGCGAGGCCGACGCAGTGGTGTTCCTCGACTTCGACCAGGAGCTGCTGGCCTCCCGCTTCCGGGCGGCCGAGCAGGCACTGGCCCTCCTCACGCGGGCGGCGCGCCTGGTCGGCGGTCGGGACGCCGGCGGTCGCATCGTCGTGCAGACCCGGGTCCCGGGCCACGAGGTGCTGCGGGCCGCCGTCCACGCCGACGCCGGCCGCCTCAGTGCCCCGGAGCTGGCCCGGCGCACCGAGCTCCGGCTGCCCCCGGTCACCGCTCTGGCCGTTGTGTCCGGTGACGGCGCTGGGTTCGTGGGGTCGCTCGGGCCCGAGGTCGAGGTGCTCGGCCCGTCCGACGGGCGTTGGCTGCTCCGGGCGGCCGACGCAGCGACCCTCGCCACGGCCCTGGCCGCCGTGCCCCGCACGGGCGCCCGACTGCGCGTCGAGGTCGATCCCGCACGGGATTGACAATCCCGGCGGGCGGTAACGTGAGGCTGATGGCAACACACACCATTCGCGTCCACGGCGACCCGGTGCTCCGCCAGGAGACCCAGCTGGTCACCGACATCGACGGCGCCCTGGAGCGCCTGGTACAGGACATGATCGAGACCATGTACGCGGCGCCCGGTGTGGGCCTGGCCGCCAACCAGGTCGGTGTGCAGAAGCGCCTGTTCGTGTGGGATATCGGCGACGGTCCCTTCGTGGCCATCAACCCGGTGGTGAGCGGGCACGAGGGCGAGTGGACCTACGACGAGGGCTGCCTTTCGGTGCCCGGGCTGTTCTGGCCCATCGTGCGCCCCAAGCAGGTGCACCTCGACGCCATCGACCTGCAGGGCGACGAGCTGTCGATCGACGCCGACGAGATGCTGGCGCGGGTCTTCCTCCACGAGACCGACCACCTCGACGGCAAGCTGCTGCTCGAGCGGCTGGACCCGCAGCAGCTCAAGGAGGCCAAGCGCACCCTGCGCGATCGCGACCTGCATCTCGACTCGAGGTAAGGGTCCTGCGCCTGGTCCTCCTCGGTTCGCCCGATGCCGCCGTCCCGCCGTTGCGGGCGCTCGTCGAGGCCGGCCACGACGTGGCCCTCGTGGTCACCCAACCCGACCGCCGCCGCGGCCGGGGCAGCGGGCTCCTGCCCACGCCGGTGAAGGCCGCCGCCGTCGACCTCGGCCTTCCGGTGACCGATCAGGTCGACGACGTGCTGGCCGCCGGCGCCGAGCTCGGCGTGGTGGTGGCCTACGGCCGACTCGTCCGGCCCCACGTGCTGGACGTTCTGCCCATGGTGAACCTGCACTTCTCGCTGCTGCCCCGGTGGCGGGGCGCGGCGCCGGTGGAGCGGGCCATCCTGGCCGGTGACGCCGAGACCGGCGTGTGCCTCATGGGCCTCGAAGTCGGGCTCGACACCGGGCCGGTGTACCGGCGGGCAACGGTCAGGATCGGCGACGACGAGACGGCCGACGAGCTCCGCAGCCGGCTGGTCGAGCTGGGCACCGGGCTACTGATCGACGCGCTGGAGACCGGCCTCGGTGAGGGCGAGCCGCAGGCGGGCGAGCCCACCTACGCGGCGAAGCTCGACGCCGAGGAGCTGTGCCTCGACTGGTCTCGACCGGCCGACGAGCTGGAACGGATCGTCCGGGTGGGCCGGGCGTGGACGACGTTCCGGGGCCGGCGCCTCAAGGTCCTGTGGGCGTGCGCCCACCACGTCAGCGGCGCGGGCCTCATCGCGCCGACGGGCGAAGGCGTTCTGGAACTGCTCGAGGTGCAGCCCGAGGGCCGGGGGTCGATGGCGGCGGCGGAGTGGGCACGGGGGGTGCGCTGGCACGAGGGCGACCGGCTGGGCTCGTGAGCGAGCCCGTAGGGCGAGCGGGGCCCGAGCGGCCCTCTGAGCGGATGACACCACGGGCACGCCATGCCGAAGGCGTGGTGGGCTCGTGAGCGAGCCAGTATGAGCGGTCCCGTCACCGCCAGGAGCGTTGCTCTGGAGGCGCTCAACCGCATCGACGGCGGCGCCTATGCCAACCTGGTCCTGCCCGGCCTGCTCGAGCACAGTCCGCTCGACAGGCGCGACCGAGCGTTCGCCACCGAGCTCGTCTACGGGAGCACCCGGATGCGGCGGGCCTGTGACTTCCTCATCGACCGCCTGGTGGACCGCCCGCTCGACCCCGACGTGCGCAACATCCTCCGCCTCGGCGCCTACCAGGTGGCTTTCCTGCGCACGCCACCCCACGCATCGGTGTCGGCCACCGTCGACCTGGCGCCGGCCCGGGCCCGTGGCTTCGTGAACGCCGTGCTGCGCCGGCTGGTGCGGGAGCCGGCGCCCCGCTGGCCCGACCCACCGACCAGGCTCAGCTATCCCGACTGGGTGGTCCGGCGTCTGGCCGCCGACCTGGGTGGTCCGGTGGCGGAGGCCGCCCTGGAGCAGATGAACGTCTCGCCCGAGGTCACAGAGCGGGCCGACGGCTACATCCAGGACGAGGCGTCGCAACAGGTGGCCGCTTATGTGGGCGCGGCCGCAGGTGAGCGGGTGGCCGATGTGTGCGCGGCACCCGGCGGCAAGGCCACGGCCATGGCGTCGGCCGGCCCCGCTCTCGTCGTCGCCGCTGACCATTCGCCCGTGCGCTCGTCGGTGGTGGCGGCCAACGCGGCCCGCCTCGGCCTGGCCAACGTGGCCGTGGTGGTGGCCGACGCCGCCCACGCGCCGGTCCGACCGGGGTCGCTCGACCGGGTGCTGGTCGACGCCCCCTGCTCGGGCCTCGGCGTCCTGCGCCGCCGCCCCGACGCCCGCTGGCGCATCCAGGCGGACGACGTGGAACGGCTGGCCGCCCTCCAGCGCGACCTGCTCCACGGCGCCGCCGCCCTGGTCCGGCCTGGCGGCACGCTCGTCTACAGCGTCTGCACGCTCACCCTCGAGGAGACCGAAGGGATCGACCGGTGGCTGGCGTCGGCCCATCCCGAGCTGGTCGCCCAGCCCCCGCCCGGTGCCCCGTGGGAGCCGCTCGGGCGGGGCGCCCGCCTCCTGCCCCAGGCGGCCGGCACCGACGGCATGTACGTGGTCGGCCTCCGGCGCCGCGACCGGGACTGAGGTTCACCTCCCGTACTGGTCGGTGGGGGCGGTCCGTCCCGGTACCAATCGGCTGACCGGAAAATCTCCTGGTGCTGGCAGAGTTCTTGCGCGCGAGGGCCGCGGTGCGGGGCAAAGCCCCGCTCGGGGCGAGAGCCCCGACGGTGTGGTGGTCAGGCGGCGGGTGCGAGCGTGACGGCGTGTCCGAGGGCTTGGAGTTGGCGGACGAGGTCGCGGGTCTTGCGGTCGGGGTCCAAACGTGTGGTGTGGTAGTCGGAGCCGAGGTCGATGTAGCGGGCGTCGGGGTCGTTGAGGAGGTGCCAGACGATCACGAGGATCGACCGGGCGACGGCCACGAGGGCACGTTGCTTGCCTCGCCGCCGAACGAGGCGTCGGTAGCGTGCACCGAGGAACGTGTCGGTCTTGGCTGCCGCGGTGGCGACCTCGCCGAGGACGCCTTTGAGGTAGCGGTTGCCCTTGCCGGTCTTGCCGGCTTTGGTGCGGGGCCCGGACTGGATGGTCTGGGGTGACAGCTTGGCCCACGACACCAGGTGGGCCGGGGTGGGGAACTGGGCCATGTCGAGACCGATCTCGGCGATGATGATCTGGGCTGCTCGCTCGGCGATGCCGGGGACCTCGTCGAGGCGTTCCACCGTGGTGAGACGGCCAACATCGGGGTCGTGTGCGACCGGCACATCACTGGCCGGGGTGGGGCGGGGTGCATGGTCGGTTGGCGGTGACGGTTGGGGGAGCTCGCCGACAAGCCGTTCGATCCCGGCGGTGAGCCGGTCGATCTTGTCGGTGCAGGCATCGATCTGGTCCAACAGCAGTCGGGACAGATCGGCGTGGTGGTCATCGAAGCGGCCGTTGAGCGCCTCGATCAACGCAGCTCGCTTGGCGTTGAGCCGCCCCTGGGCGAGATCGGCGAGCACCTTGGGATCGCGCTGGCCGGCGATGAGCGCTTCGATCATGGCCCGGGCCGACACCCCGAGCAGGTCGGCCGCCACCGACGACAACTTGATCAGGGCGTCCTCCAGCAGCTTCTCCAGCCGTTGCTTGTGCCGGGAGCGTTCCTCGACCAGCTCGGTCCGCAACCGGGTGTAGTCCCGCACGGCTCGGATCTCCCGGGGAGGCACGAAACTCGGTCGCAGCATGCCCCGCTCGTTGAGCTTGGCCAGCCACACCGCGTCGAGCTTGTCGGTCTTGGGGCGGCCGGTCACCTGCTTGACGTCGCGGGCGTTGACCAGCCACACCGTCAGCCCGGCCGCTTCCAGCAAGTAGAAGAACGGCCGCCAGTAGTCCGACGTGGACTCGAGCACCACCCGCTCAACTCCGAGAGCGACCAGGTCGTCGCCGAGGGCCAGGATCGAGTTTGTGGTCGAGCCCACCTCCCACACCCGCGACGTGCGGCGACCCTCGATCGATGGGTGCGGTCGGCGGACACAGACCATCCCTGACGCCTTGGCCACGTCGATGGCCGCCGCGCAGGTCAAGATCCGTTCGGCCTCGTCGCCGTCGATCTCCTCGACATCGTTGCTGATGGGCTTCAAGGGCACCTCCCGGGCTCGGTGACGTGGACGAGCGAGCCCGGGGGCCCTGGAGGGAAACGAGAGTCTGATCGTCGTGCTCGTGGCAACAGTGCGCAGCCCTTCTGGACGGACCCCACACCAAACTGATCTACGGCCTCAGGACCAAGACGACGACGGCGTGACGGGCTCGCTCACCACCATTTTCACGCACTCGCCGCGCCCGCGCAGCGGGCATGGAAACTGA
>JBKJNA010000125.1:0-7612 GCA_046596195.1 Acidimicrobiales bacterium
CTGGCCGCCGCCGGCGCCAGCACCCTCGGCGCCGCCGGCTGCGGCCGGGGGACGGGACGGGCACCGCCGGGCTCAGCCAGCACCCAGGTGTCCTTCGACCCGCCACCCTGGCTGGAGTTGACGACCAGGCTGCCCTCGGGCAGCGCCACCCTGGTAAGGCCGCCGGGCACCACCCACACGCGCTCGCCGTCGTTGACCGCGAACGGCCGCAGGTCGACGTGGCGGGGCAGGAGCCGGTCGCCGATCTGCGTGGGCGAGGTCGACAGCTGCACGACCTCCTGGGCGATCCAGCCCCGCGGGTCGGCCATGAGCACGTGCCGCATGCGCTCGAGCTCCGCCGGCGCAGCCGCCGGGCCAATGACGAGCCCGTAGCCGCCGGAGCCGGCCACCGGCTTCAGCACGAGCTCCGGAAGCCGGCCGAGCACCGCCTCCAGCTGCACCGGGTCCTCCAACCGGTAGGTCTCGACGTTGGCGAGGATCGGATCCTCGTCGA
Source organism: Acidimicrobiales bacterium (assembly GCA_046596195.1). Lineage (GTDB taxonomy): Bacteria > Actinomycetota > Acidimicrobiia > Acidimicrobiales > JAHFUS01. Next base: position 494 of record JBKJNA010000125.1, read on the forward strand.
GGTAATAGCGGATGATGTCGGGCACGTAGGTGTAGAGCAGCTTGTCGTCGGCGACACCGTTGCCCACTGCGTTGGCGATGGTGACGTTGCCGACACGGGCCGCATTGACGATGCCGGGGCAGCCGACGACGGAGCCCGCCCGGAACTGCAGCGGGTCGAGATAGTCGTCGTCGACCCGCCGGTAGACCACGTCGACGCGCTGCTCGCCGTCGGTGCTGCGCATGTAGACGAAGTTGCGCCGGCACACGAGGTCGCGCCCCTCGACCAGCTCGACGCCCATCTGGCGGGCGAGGAACGCGTGCTCGAAATAGGCCGAGTTGTGGATGCCCGGCGTGAGCACCACGACCGTGGGGTCGGGCACCCCGGCCGGCGTCGCCGCCCGCAGCGCCTCGAGCAGCCGGGCCGGATAGCTGTCGACCGGCCGGACCCGATGGCTGGCAAAGAGCTCCGGGAAAACCCGGGCCATGGTCCGCCGGGTCTCGGTGACGTAGGAGATGCCCGACGGCGTGCGGAGGTTGTCCTCCAGGACGCGGAAGCCGCCGTCGGCGCCCCGGACGAGGTCGATCCCGGCCACCTGCACCCGCACGCCGTTCGGCGGCTCGATGCCCGCCGCCGTGCGGTGGAAGTGCTCGCAGCTGGTGACGAGCCGGCGGGGAACGATGCCGGCGTCGAGGATGCGCCCCAACCCGTACACGTCGGCGAGGAAGGCCTCGAGGGCGCGCACCCGCTGGCTGACGCCGGCCTCGATGGTCGGCCAGATGTTGGCCGAGAGGATCCGGGGCACCAGGTCCAGCGGGAAGGGCCGCTCCTCACCGGAGTGGGAGAAGGTGATGCCCTGGTCCCGGAAGGCGTGGTCGCGGGCTGCGCACCGCGACACGAAGTCGCCGGCCGACAGCGACTGCAGCACCTCGTACAGGGCCTTGTACGGGCTGCGGGGGCTGCCCGAGGCGTCGAACATCTCGTCCCACCCAATGCCAACCGGGTAGCCGTCCATGAAGTCGCCCACCGGGCCATCGTGACCGGGGCGCGTTTCCAACGCATTTCCGCTATCCATCGTTCGCGTCAACTCGGCCATCGCTCGCTTCCGCTCGGCCATCGTTCGCGTCGATTCAGGAGGTGCCGGCGGAGTTGGGGCGTGGGGCGCAAGCCACCCGATCGTACCTCCGGAGGATCTCCGTTCCGATCACCCGAAGGGCCACGGAGGCTCGACCTCGTCATCGCTCAGGTCGGCGCGCACCCGAAGCGGTGCCGGCCGGCCAAACAGCACCTTGGCGGCCAGGACGAGGCCCACGACAGCGAGCGGCCTCACGGGCAGCCGATGTCCGGCCGGCGGAGCCGGCTGGAACCACCACTGGTCGTCGATCCAGCCACTGAGCTCCGCCTCGGAGGTGCCGAGGGTGCCCACGACGCCGCCGCCGGTCTCCACCAGCTCGAAGGTGCCCCGGCGCCTGACCAGGCGGGCGACGGGGGCGCTCGTCTCGTCCCGCACCTCGATGCCGGTGGCGGACCGCAGGTAGGTCGCGAGGGCGGCCCCGTCGGCGCCGACGGCCACGACGGCTTGGTCGGCAGGCTCGTAGGTGAGGAGGTGGAACAGCACCGATCCGCCGTCGATACAGGTGAGCGGGGGCGCGGCGCGGCCCTCGGAGCCGGCGACCGACGCCTCGATCAACCCGCTGTCGCCGGTGAACACGAGCGGGCTGCGGGCGGCCAGGCGCAGGAGCGTGCACGACAGCCCGCCGGCGAACGGTGCCACGCCGTCGGGCCGGCGGAGGTGCCCGCCGTTGACCAGGACCCGTGCCATCGACTCGACCACTGCGTCCAGGTCGGGGCGGAGCTCGGCCAGGCACGACGGGCACGATTGCATGGTCGCCGGCCACACCTTGGCGCAGTGCCGGCAGCGCACGGTTGCCGTCGGGTCGACGACCAGCTCGACCAGGCAGTCGGGGCAGACGACACGCTCCGCCGGCCATGCCTTCCGGCACGATGGGCACCAGAGGTTCAAGCCGGCACCCTATTGAGGGAAGACTGCTCCACATGACCATCGTGCACCGGGTTCTGTACCCCCACGCCATCGCCGACCTCGACGAGTACCTGGCCCGGGGAGGCGGGAAGGGACTGGAGAACGCCCGCAAGGTGGAACCGATGGCCCTCATCGCCGAGCTGGAGGCCTCAGGCCTGCGCGGACGGGGCGGCGGCGGCTTCCCGACCGGCACGAAGTGGCGGACCGTCGCCGAGAACGCGTCGCCGACGCTGCCTACCACGGTGGTGGTGAACGGCGCCGAGGGCGAGCCGGGGACGTTCAAGGACCGCACCATCCTGCGCAACGACCCATATCAGGTGGTGGAGGGAGCGCTGATCGCGGCGAGGGCGGTGGCCGCCGCCGCCGTCATTTTCGGGCTGAAGAAGTCGTTTGCGCAGGAGGTCGACCGACTGAAGCGGGCGATCGACGAGATCGTCGCCGCCGGCTGGGCCCAAGGCGTGGCGCTGGAGATCTTCGAGGGCCCCGACGAGTACCTCTACGGCGAGGAAACCGCACTGCTGGAGACGCTCGACGGCCGCTACCCGTTCCCCCGCATCGCCCCGCCGTTCCGCCGGGGCGTCGTCGAGGTGGTGGAGAGCGTCGACGACGCCACGTCCGGGAGCGGCCTTTCCGCCCGCGTCGAGATGGCCGGCGAGGGAGGCAGCGACGCGCCGCCGACGCTGGCCAACAATGTCGAGACGCTCGCCAACGTGCCGCGCATCATCGCCAGAGGGGCCGACTGGTTCCGCACGGCAGGCACCGACAAATCGCCGGGCACGATCGTGTGCACGATCACGGGGAGCACCCAGCGCCACGGCGTCGGCGAGGTGCAGATGGGGACGCCCCTGCGCGAGGTCATCGAAGCGATCGGCGGCGGCGTTCGGCCCGGCCGGCGAATCCGCGCCGTGCTGCCCGGGACGGCGCAGGGCTTCATCCCGGAGAACCTGCTCGACACGCCCGTCAGCTACGAGGGCCTGGCCGCTATCGGCAGCGGCCTCGGCTCCGCCGGCTTCATCGTCTACGACGACGCCGACGACCTCACGGCCGTCGCCGCCGGCGTGTCCCGTTTCCTGGCCGTCGAGTCCTGCGGTCAGTGCACGCCGTGCAAGCAGGACGGACTGCAACTGGCCGAACTGATGGACAAGGTGTGTCACTCCGACGCCGCCGAGCACGACCTGGACACGATCAGGACGCGGGTGGCCACCGTCACCGACGGCGCCCGCTGCTACCTGGCCACCCAGCACCAGAACGTGCTCACCAGTCTCTTGGAGCTGTATGGCGACGACGTGGCCGCCCACCTCAGTGGCGCGGCGACCGGAGTCGCGCCGGCGTTGATCGCGGAGCTGGTCGACATCACCGACGACAGGGCGACATGGGACGAGCGCCATCGGGAGAAGCAGCCGGACTGGAGCTACGACGAGCAGGACTCCGGCAAGGCGCCGGCCGAGCGGTTCGGCGACCACCGGTCCCCCGAGGCATTGGAGGAGTAGCGCCGTCGTCCCACGCCGATTGAGGTAGCACGCTTTCGGGCACATTCCCGATAGAGGTTGGGGACACCGGTACAGTAGGTCTTGTTTCCAAGCCCGACTGGGCCTCGCGTCCCAGGGCAATCGGATCTTTGGGACAAGGAGGTTCCACGTGAGAAACACCAGGACCACCGGGCGCTTCGCGGCAGCAGCCCTCGCTCTAAGCCTCGTCGCCGCAGCATGCGGTGGTACGGACAACGACAATGCCGGCGGGCAGACCAGCAGCACCGCCTCCGGCGCCAAGGCCGGCGGCGTGTTCAGAGTGCCGATCGGCGAACCGTCATCCATCGACCCGTACCAGGCCCGCGAGTCAGAGGGCAGCAATGTGACCGTCAGGCTTTTCACCGGCCTGGTGACCTTCGACGGCAACGCCGAGCTGAAGATGCGCCCGGGCGTGGCCGAGAGCTGGACGCCCAACAACGACTGCACGGAGTGGACGTTCAAGCTGCGCCGCAACGCCACGTTCACCAACGGTGAGCCGGTCGACGCCGCCTCCTTCATCCGAGGCTGGACCCGTGCCTCCATCGGCACCGCCGCTTCCCAGGTCGCGTACCACCTGCAGCAGATTCAGGGCTACGCCCCGCTGCATGCCACCCCGCCGACGGCCACGACCTTCGCCGGCCTGTCGACACCCGATCCCCAGACACTGGTCGTGAAGCTCGACGCCGGCGACTGCGAGTTCGACAAGCAACTCGTCCACCCTGTGGCCAGCCCCGTGCCCAACGTCGCCGGCGCGGCCAACAACGCCACATTCAACGACGCCCCCATCGGGAACGGCCCGTTCATGCTCAAGCCGGGTACCAAGTGGGAGCACAACCAGCGCATCTCGCTGGTGCGCAACGAGAGCTACTTCGGCACCAAGCCGCTCCTCGACGGCGTCGAGTTCGTCATCTTCCCGGCCCAGGGCCGGCTCGAGGCCGAGTACCGCGCCTTCACCGCCGGTGAGGTCGACTTCGCCCGCATCCCGCCGACGCTCAACCAGCAGGCGGAGTCCACCTACAAGCCGCAGGGCAGCTTCATCAAGAGCGAGCAGAGTGGGATCAACTACATCCTGACGAACAATGCCAAAGCGCCGTTCAACAACCCCGACGCCCGCAAGGCGATGTCGATGGCCATCGACCGGGAGGCCATCAACAAAGGTGTCTACCAGGGCTTCCTGACCCCGGCCACGTCGTTCATCTCCCCGCCGTTCGGGGCCTTCTACCAGCCCGGAGTCTGCGGTGAATGGTGCAAGTACGACCCGGTCAAGGCCAAGGAACTTGCCGGCCGCAGCGGTCTGACGCCCGGCACCAAGCTGAAGCTTGCGTACAACAACGACGGCGGACACGAACCGCTTGTGCAGGCATGGAAGGACCAGCTCGAGAAGAACCTCGGCGTGGTGGTCGAGCTCGACGGCGTGCCGTTCGCCGAGCACCTCCAGAAGCGTGACCGTGGCGACTTCGACCTCGCCCGGGCCGCCTGGTCCACCGACTACCCGTCGCCCGACGGGTTTGTGACCCCGCTGCTGGGCACCGGCAACGAGGACAACGACGGCAAGTACTCCAACCCGGAGGTCGACACGCTGCTCAAGCGGCAGAAGACACTGCGCAGCGACAGCGAGCGGGAGAAGGTCATCGAGGACATCGAGAAGATCGCCATCGGTCGCGACCTGGCCCTCACGCCCACCTACTACCGGACCGCATACCGCGTCTACGACTCGAAGAAGTGGACCGGCCTGGGCCTCGACTTCTTCGAGCGGCCCACGCTGCAAACTGTCAGCTTGAAGTAGCAATCGCGCCATGGGCAAGTACGTCGTCCGGCGCCTCCTGCAGATGATGCTGGTCCTGTTCGGGGCCAGCATCATCCTGTTCATCTGCCTGTTCGTGGTGCCCGGCGATCCGATTGCCACGTCGCAGGGGGAGGGACGCCAGCTCGACCCCTCGACGCGGGCCGCCCTGGAGCGGCGGTACAACCTGGACAAGCCGCTCCCCCAGCAGTATGCGGGCTACGTCGCCCGACTGGCCAAGGGCGACCTGGGCGAGTCCTACGTCTTCCGGCGGTCGGTGAACACCATCCTGAAGGAGAAGCTTGGAAACACGGCCAAGCTGGCGGTGGCCGCCATCGTGCTCATGATGGCCCTGGGCGTCCTGGCCGGCATCGTCGCCGCCGTGTTCCGGTACTCCTTCCTCGACGTGCTCGTCACGTTGTCGACGACGATGGCCATTGGCGTTCCGACCCTGATCATCGGACTGGCATTGCAGAACGTCTTCGCCATCAACCTCCGATGGCTGCCGCTCCAGGGCCAGTCGGCCGGAGGCAAGTCGATCATCCTGCCGGCCCTCACCCTGGCTGCGGTCGACACCGCGCTGGTCAGCCGGCTCATGCGGGGCACCATGTCGGAAGTCATGCGCGCCGACTACATCCGGACCGCGTATGCCAAGGGCCTCTCCAAACGGGTCGTGATCTTCAAGCACGCCCTCCGCAACTCGATCATCCCGGTCCTCACCTTTCTCGGCATCGCCTTCGGCGGCCTGCTGGGCGGGGCCCTCATCACCGAGACGGTGTTCAACTGGAACGGGATCGGCCTCGCCCTGGTGGGCGCCATCCAGTCGCAGGACAATCCGATCGTCCTGGGTGTCGTGACCTACGGCGTGCTGGTCTTCGTGCTCGTCAACCTGGTTGTCGACGTGGCCTACGCCTTCCTCGACCCCCGCATCAGGCTGGAGTAGAGGCCGCCATGACCGATCAAGCGGTTCCCGCCGCGCCCGCCGGGGAGATCACCCTCGAAGCCGGCGCCAGCGGCTTCGGTGGTGTCGAGGTCCAGGCCGCCGCGATCGGGGGCATCACCCGCCAGACCCAGTTCGGCAACATCCGGCGGCGGTTCCTTCGCAACAAGCTCGCCCTGCTCGGCCTGGTGATGGTGTCCATCGTGTTCCTCTCCGCAGTCTTCGCGCCGATCATCGCCACTCACCCCCCGAAGGCCCAGGATCTGGCGATCACCCTCCAGGGCCCCTCCGCTGAGCACTGGCTCGGCACCGACGAGCTCGGCCGCGACCTGTTCAGCCGGATCGTCCACGGGAGCCGCATCGCGGTGAGCGTCGGGCTGGCGTCGATCTTCCTCGCCCTGGCCATCGGTGTGGTCCTCGGATCGATCTCCGGTTACCTCGGCCGGGCCTGGGACGCCGTCATCATGCGGGTGGCGGACATCTTCTTCGCCTTCCCGCTCATCATCGGCGCCATCGTGATCATCATCGTCGTCGGGCGGGGGGTGACACCCGTCATCATCGCCCTCGGTCTCTTCAGCTGGGCCACGGTCGCGCGCCTGTTGCGCAGCTCGATCCTGTCCATCCGGGAGAGCGAGTATGTGGAGGCGGCCCGCTCCCTCGGCGCCAGCAAGTGGCGGATCGTCACCCGCCACGTCCTGCCCAACAGCATGGCTCCCGTGCTCGTCTACGCCATGGTGAGCGTCGCCACCGCCATCGTGGCCCAGGCCTCGCTGAGCTACCTCGGCGTCGGGGTGCCGCCCGACGTGCCGGACTGGGGGAACATGATCTCCGCCGGGCAGAAGTTCTTCGGGTTCAAGGACTACCTGTG
>JBKJNA010000181.1:0-7036 GCA_046596195.1 Acidimicrobiales bacterium
ATCCCGCCCACCGGTACGGTCACCTTCACCCTCAGCGGCACCGCGGTCGGCTCCCCGCCGGTCGTCGACGGCCACGCCACCCTCGAGGTGATGCCGGGCGACGCCCGGCGGGGAGCCGACCGCGGTGCCGCTGAGGGTGAAGGTGACCGTACCGGTGGGCGGGATCGTCGCTGTAGACGCGACGGCGGCGAGCAGCGTGAGCCGGTCGTCGATCCCGGCCGGGTCCGGGGTGGCGGACACGCTGGTGCGGCTCGGGGCGCGCAGGGCAACGGTGAGGGCGGCAGCGCTGGCAGCGAAGTTCGCGTCGCCGCTGTAGGTGGCGGTAATGCCGTGGCTGCTCGCACTGGGCCGGAGCCCGGCGAGCGTCGCCTGACCCTCGGCGTCGAGGGCGGCCACGCCGATCGTGGTGGTCCCGTCCGCGAACGTGACGGTCCCGGTGGGCGTCGGGTGGCCTCGGCCGGTGACCGAGGCGACGAGGGAGATGGTGTCGCCGGTGGTTGGCTCCGGTGGGACCGTCATCAGCTCGGTGGTCGAGGCGGCGGGCTTGACGATCTGGCGCATGGTCGCCGTTGACGGGGCGCACCGCTCGTCACCGTTGTAGGCGGCGACCACGTCGTGGGCGCCGACGGCGAGGCCGGTCACCGTCAGACGGCCGCGACCCTGTCCGTCCAGCTCGGCCGCGCCGATGTCGACGGTGTCGTCGGTGAAGCGGACGCTCCCCGTCGGGGTGCGCGGACCAGGGGCGTCGACGGCGGCCACGAAGGTGACGGGCAGCCCCAACACCGACGGGTTCGCCGACGAGCTGAGGCCGCCCGACCGCGGCCTGTCGCCATTTGCAGCCTCAGGAGCCGGCGGGAGAGGCCGCAGCTGCGGTGGTGCAGGCGGCGCCGTGGCCGCACCGTTGGTGGCCACCTGAGGCGTGGCGACGGCCGCCGCCGGTGTGGCCGGGGTTGTCACATCTCGACCGGTCGCGACCTTGGTGGGAGTGGACGCTGTCTGCGTGGCCTTGGCCGGCGTGGCCTTGGCGTGCTTGCCTTTGCCCTGCTTGCCTTTGCCGTGCTTGACGCCCTTGAACCGGGCCAGGCGGAGGCTGTTGGAGACGACGGAGACGCTGGAGATGGCCATGGCACCGCCGGCGAGGATCGGGTTGAGGAGCCCGGCGGCGGCGAGGGGGATGAGCAGGACGTTGTACCCGAAGGCCCACACCAGGTTCTGGAGGATCGTCCGGAACGTGCGTCGCGACAGGCGGATGGCGTTGGCGACGCCGTGGAGGTCTCCGGAGAGCAGAGTGATGTCGGAGGACTCGATGGCGACGTCGGTGCCGGTGCCGATGGCCACGCCCAGGTCGGCCTGGACCAGCGCGGGGGCGTCGTTGATGCCGTCGCCGACCATGGCAACGACCCGGCCTTCGGACTGGAGGCGGCGGACCTCGTCGACCTTGTCGACGGGGAGGACTTCGGCCAGGACGCGGTCGATGCCGACCTGGGCGGCGATCGACTCGGCCGTGCGCCGGTTGTCGCCGGTGATCATGAGCACCTGCACGTCGAGGGAGCGCAGGACGGCGATGGCGCTGGCGGCGTCCTCTTTGAGGGTGTCGGCGACGGAGATGACGCCGCGCACGGCGCCGTCCCAGCCGGCGAACACCGCCGTCTTGCCCTCACCCTCGAGGGTGACCGCGGCCCTCTCCAGCTCATCCGGGAGGACCAGACCGGCTTCGGCGGCCAGCTTGCGGCGACCGACGTGCACGACGACACCGTCGACCTCGGCCCGTACGCCGTGGCCGGCGACGGAGGCGAACCCGGTGGCCGGCGGGATCGTCACCCCGGCGGCCCGGGCGCCGTCGACGACGGCACGGCCGACCGGGTGCTCGGAGCCGTCCTCGACCGCGGCGGCCCGGCGGAGCAGGTCGGATCGGTCGACTCCGGCGGCGGGGATGACGTCGGTGAGGGACATCTGGCCTTTGGTGAGAGTGCCGGTCTTGTCGAACACGACGGTGTCGACCTTCTTGGACCGCTCCAGGACCTCGCCGCCCTTGATGAGGACACCCATCGATGCGCCCTTGCCGGTGCCGACCAGGATGGCGGTCGGGGTGGCCAGGCCCAGGGCGCACGGGCAGGCGATGATGAGCACGGCCACCGCGGCCACCAAGCCCTTGGTGGGGTCGTCGCCCAGCACCCACCACCCGGCCAGGGTGAGCAAGGCGATCACCAGGACGATGGGCACGAACACCGCCGAGATCCGGTCGGCCAGGGCCTGGACCGGGGCCTTGGTTCCCTGGGCCTCCTCGATCAGCTTGACGATCTGCGAGAGAGCGGTGTCGGTGCCGACTGCGGTGGCCCGCACGGTGAGGACACCCTGGGTGTTCAGGGTGGCGCCGGCCACCTTGTCGCCGGGCTTCTTGTCGACCGGCACCGACTCGCCGGTCAGCATCGACTCGTCGACCGCCGAGGCGCCGTCGACGACCTCACCGTCGACGGGGATCTTCTCACCCGGCCGGACCCGGACGAGGTCACCGAGGGCGACCTGGTCGACCGGCACGAGCCGTTCCTCGCCGTCCACGACGAGCCTGGCCTCCTTGGCTCCGAGCTCGAGCAGGGCCCGGATGGCGTGAGACGCCTTCCCCTTCGCTGTGGCCTCGAAGAAACGGCCGAGGAGGAGGAAGGCGATGATCAGGGCGGAGGTGTCGAAGTAGTGGGGCGAGTGGTGCGGCCCGAAGGCCACCTGGTAGGCGGAGAAGAAGAACGCCGCCAGCGTCCCCATCGAGATGAGCGAGTCCATGTTGGCCTGGAAGCTGCGAAGGCGCTGGGCGGCGACTTTCAGGAACGGGTACCCGGCCCAGAACTGCACCGGGGTGGCCAGTGCGAACGCCGTCCATCGGGCCCACGGGTCCTCCATGAACCAAAGCGACAGCACCAGCACGATGATCCCGAGCGGCCAGGCCACCAGCACCCGGTGCAGCCACATGCGCCGGACCTTGTCCTCGGATTCCTCGGCGTCGGTGTCCGACGAGGCTGAGACCGGCGCCAGCCCGTAGCCGGCCTTGGCCACCGCGGCGACCAGATCCTTGATCTCCACCCGGTCCGGGTCGAGCTGCACGGTCGCCCGCTTGGTGGCGAAGTTCACCGCCGCGTCCTCCACACCCTCGTGGCGGGACAGGGCCTTTTGAACCCGGGTGGCGCACGAGCCGCAGGTCATCCCCGACACGACGAGCTCGACGGCGCCGGTCCGGTCCACGGTCTGGGCGGCCATCAGGTGCTCTCGCCTGCCGACTCGGGAAGCGGGCCGGTGGCGATCCGGTCGTAGCGAAGGGCCTCCATCAGCTCGTCGACGATCTCATCGGTCCGCCCTGCGACCATGGCCGCAGCCACGCACGTCTCCAGGTGGTTGCGCAGCACGATCCGGCTGGAGCGCTCCAAAGACCCCTGCACCGCCGACAACTGCTTCATCAAGTCAGGGCAATAGGCGTCCTCCTCAACCATCCGGATGATGCCATCCAGATGGCCGCGAGACGTCTTGAGCCGGTTGAGCACAGAACGATGATGTTCAGCCTTCATAGCTGCGATCCTACCCCACTGGGGGTGGGTACGCCACCCGTTTCAGGCTCCTTTTTCGCTGCGGATCGCTTTCCTACCGCTGGGGGGTGGTCTGGCGAGGTGCGGGGCCGCATCGAGGCGAGGAGGTGAAAGTGGGGAGTCGGCTGACCAGGGCCTGGGCGTCGCGGTCGACACCGTCGGCGATGGAAGAGTTCAGCCGGGTCTGCCATGGGAGCCCCATCCACGACAGGCCGGGGACAGGGGAGGCGCCGGCTCGGTGGCGGGGGGCGCCGTCGGCGTCGAGTGGCCAGCTCGACGGCGGCGTCGACGATCAAGAACGAGGCCGAGGTCCGCCGGGACAGCCAGTAGCCGGTGCCGAGGCCGGCCTGGCCGGCCCCGACGATCAACACGTCGACGGCGCGATGTTGCGGCGTCTCCGGGGCAGGGGGCTCGGTCGCCGTCATGTCGCAGAGAAGGGCAGCGCGCACTCAGCGCATCTCAGCCTGCGGGGGGCGGTGGGGGCCGGCCCCCCGTAGGCGTTGATGCCGCCGCCGGCCCGGTGGGGGGCCCGTGGTCATGCGACGTGCTCGTGATCGGTTGGGCGACGTTCCTTCACGCCGCTCCGCTCAGCTCGAAGCTGGCCGATCTCGGCTTGCAGGCGGGCTACCTCGTTCGCAGTGGTGGCGGTGTTGGACTCTCCATCGGTGCCGTTCGACGCCGTGTCGCAGCGGCTGGCACCGGACATTGCCCGCATCATCACGACCATCGAAAGGGGGCAGGCGGCGATGATGAGCACGGGCAGCGCCGCTCCGATGAGATTCGGCGCGAACGCGAACACCGCCACTCCGGCCGCGGTGAGTCCGGCGGCCACCTTCCAGTTGAAGCACATCTTCATGGGATCCTCTTCGTTGTGTAAGGGCCGGCCTTGCTGGCCGGCAACCTCTGGCTCGGTCTTGTGTGGGTGTGCGCGAAAGGGCGGGCTCGGTTAGCCCATGAGCTCGTGCATGCGCTGCATCCCCGGGTTTCCCTCGAGGCTCAGGTCGTGCATGCGCTGCATGCCGGGGTTGGCGGTCACCATCAGCTCGTGCATGCGCGCCATGCCAGGCGGGGGCGTCTGAGGCGCTGCTTCCAACCGGCGGTTGTCGACCGGCTCGGCTCCGGCGAGGGTGGCGTAGCCGACCGTGGTCAACGCCACCACCCCAAAGGCAGCTGCCGCTCTTCGTGCTCTCGTCCATGAATTCATAGGGGGTCGTGCTCCTTCAGGTTGGGATGAGGGATGGCCTCACTGCATCAGTCTACCCACCCCAGGTGGGGTGGCAAACCGGCGGCTCGTACGTCTCGGCCAAGTGGCGGGTACGAGTCCCCGAGCCCGTGGAGGAACACCACAGGGTCGCCGTTCCCCACCGGCGGCTGGTAAGGGCCCAGCCGCTCACGCTGCGGCCGACGGCGGGCGGACCCGGTCGACGGCGATCAGGTAGGCGGCCAGGGCGGCCAGGAACACGACCAGCCACGTCCAGTTCCGTCCCGGCACGAAGTGGGCGCGGATGTGGCCGAGGAACAGGTTCATCCACCCCCGGTGGACGTAGCCGCCGCTGAACAGCAGGTCCGGTGCCATGGCGAAGACGTGGGCCATCATCGGCCACAGCAGCGGCCTCGTCACCGGCCGCCGACGGACGAGGACGACCACGGACATGACCGCCAAGGCGGCAGCGGCGCCGACGAAGGCGTGGGTGAACCAGTGGAACCGGGCGTCATGACCCCGGTAGGAGGCATACAGGCCCATCTCGACGAGCACGGCCACGACACACCACCCGCACAGCAGCCACGAGCCCCTGACCCGCACCGCCGCCGTCACAGCCCCGCCAGGACGGTCATGATCTCGCGGCTGTTGGCCGCCGGGTGCGGATCGAGTGTCCGGTAGCGGACCATGGCCCGGTCGTCGACGACGGCGTAGCCGACAGGCGGTCCGCCATCAGCCGGGACCCGCATCCCGTACGCCGCCGCCGTGCGCCCCTCGGGATCGACGAGCACTCCGTCGACCCCGGCGCAGGCGGCCGACCCGGACAGCACGGCGACGAGCGCGGCGGAGGCGGCGACGCTCCTGCTCACCTCTCGACATTCCTGGGCCGCGTCGTCGGGGCGGAGGAACAGCACGACGGTGGGCCGACCAGAGCCGGGCAGCCCCGAGGCCACCAGCGGAGCAGGGATGGGCAACGAACCCCCGTCGAGGAACCCGACCCGCTGCTCCGCTTGGTCCACGTCGTCCCGCCCACCCTCCAACCGACCTGCGACGCCGAGGAGCACGACGGAGGCGAGGGCGGCGGCCAACCAGACCGTGGCCAGAGACCTTCGGGACGGGACCGCCAACGTCGCCCGCTCGGTGCTCATCCCTGGGCCCGGCCGCTCGTGGCGAACCTGCGCTGCGGCGACATCACGAACAGAGGCTGTCGCCCGGTCCTGAGCAGCGTGGCGGGCCTTTGGCGGTCAGCCATCATACCTCCCTTCCTACCCCCCCAGGGGTGGGCATGCCAAACGGTGGCTTCCGTCTTCCCGCGCACGCGAGGGTCGCGGATCGGGTGCCTTCCAAGAGCGGTCACTTCGTCACGTCTGCCACCGCCTGCTCGAGTTCGGCGTCGGTGGCCACGTTGTCGAAGCGGTGGGTGATGAGGCCGTCCCGGCCGACGACGAAGACCCACGGCTCACGGGGATCCTTGGTGCCGGGCGGGGAGATCCACTCCGCCGCTGCCTTGTTCACCTCGCTCTTGTCGAAGTTCTTCCACACCTCGAGGTGGACGAAGGCCATGCGGTCGCCGTAGCGCTTGGCCAGCGCCGAGACGCTGTCGGTGATCGGTCCGCAGAACCGGCTCTGGCAGTAGGTCGGCGTGGACACCACGACCATGAGCGGTCGCTTGGCGTCAAGAGCGGCGGCCACGGTGGTCGCGTGCAGTTCCGGGTCGGGGATGGGAGCGTCCCCGGCGGAGCGGGAGTCGATGGAGCCGGGCTCGACTCCGGGAGCCCCGCTCACCGGGTTCTCGGTGCGCGGGGCGGGGTCGCCCGGCGCCGGGATCGGGGACCGTTCGAGCACCTCGAAGGCCGCTGTTGTCTTCGTGGCCTTGCCCTCGATGGTGGCCGAGGCGGACACCTGCCAGAACCCCGGGCGGTCGAAGGTGACGTCGGGTGCCCCGTAGACGCCGGTGCCCTCGGATCCCTGGACCCAGCGAGGGCCGGAGGCGGCGGGGTCGATCTCCTGGCCCGGGATGGGGAGGAAGCGGGCGGTGACGGCCGGGCCCTCGGGGCCGGCGGGCTTCGCCGTCCCCCGATCGCCCAGGTAGGCAAAGCGCAGCTGCACGGTCCCGAAGGCGACGAGGCGGCTCTGGTCCGCAGCCAGCAGCCCGACGATGAACCGTCCCGACCGACCGGCCACCAGCTCGTAGCTCGCCACCTGGGCCGCCGTCTCACTGGAGGCGTCCGCTCCACCTTCCTTGACGACAGCCGGCCCGTCG
>JBKJNA010000189.1:0-2766 GCA_046596195.1 Acidimicrobiales bacterium
AGCACCAGCCAGGCGGCGAGGGCCAGGCCGGCGGCAATGCCGAACCGGGCGGCGTATTCGGCACGGGTCAGGGCCAGCAGGAACATGTGCATGGTACTGTAGGCACATGCTCAGCCGAAGGCTGCACATCCTCCTGGACGACGAGCGGTACGAACGCCTGTCCCGCCGTGCTGCGGCCCAGGGCTCCTCCATCGGCATGCTCGTGCGCGACGCCATCGACGCCCAGTACCCGTTCGAGGACCCGGAACGGAGAGCGGCGGCCGACCGAATCCTGGCCGCCGAGCCCATGCCGGTGCCGCTCGATCCGGCCGACCTGAAGCGGGAGATCCGCGAGACAGGCAAGTGGGGCTGATCGTCGTCGACACGACGATCCTCCTCTACTCGGTCGGGGAGGATCATCCGCTACAAGAACCATGTCGTGCTCTCGTGAACGCGCTCGGTGGCGGTTTCGACGCCACCACGACGGTGGAGGTGATCCAGGAGTTCGCCCACGTGCGGAGCCTGCGCCGGCCCCGCACCAACGCGACGGAGCTGGCCCGCACCTTCGCGCAGCTATTGGGGCCGCTCCTGTCGCCCACCGCCGACGACCTGGGTGACGGCCTCAACCTGTTCGAGGCTGTCGTCGAACTCGGGTCCTTCGACTGCGTTCTGGCGGCCTCGTGCGTCCGGCGATCGGCGACGGTCGTCTCGGCCGACCGAGCATTTCGCCAGGTGCCAGGGCTCGATTACCTCGACCCCGCCTCGCCGGAGTTCGCCGCCCTGCTGGCCTGACTCCGGTCGGGGCCGCTTTCTGTCCGCCTGACCACCGTGGCGGTAGTCCAGCGGACACAAAGCCGACTTACGGCCAGGCCCGCCGGCCGGACCTCGACTTGGCGTCGGCGTCGAGAGCCCACGCCCGCCGCCAGGCGCCGCCGGCGGGCCCGGTGAGGGCCGGCGTGGTGCCGGTGGCGGCCCGCTTGCGAGCCGACCACCAGTCGGTGGTCCATTCGTCGGCGAGGGCGCTCACGGCCCGCTCGACCCGGGCCGCCAGCCGGCGGGCGTCTTCTCCCTCCTCGGGCCAAATGGGGGAACCGAAGGTCACGTGCACGCCCTCGCCCCTGCCGGCGACCTTGGGGAGGCGGGTGCCCCGCTTCCACAGCCGGCCCGTCCCCGCCAGGTACAACGGGACGACGGGGCGCCGGCAGCGCAGCGACAGGTAGGCGGCGCCGCCGCGGAAGGCCCGTCCCCAACCGTCGGGGCTGCGCCCGCCCTCGGGGAACATCACCAGGTTCCAGCCGTCCTCGAGGAGCTCGGCGGCCAGGTCGGCCGAGCGCCGGCCCACCTTGGTGCGCTCCATCGGGATGGCCCCGATGGCCAGGGCGGAGACGGCGCCCTTGGTCCGGCTGGTGAAGAAGTAGTCAGCCGCAGCGGCGACGACGGCCTTGTGCCGCAACCGCTCCGGCAGCGACGTCAGCACCAGACCTGTATCGAGGTGGCTGTGATGGTTGGCGACGAAGATGGCCGGCGCCTCGAGGCCGACGAGGCGGTCGGCACCGTGCACCTTGGGCGAAGCGATGGCGTGAATCGCCGGCCGCAACACGTCGTCGAGGATGATGGCGCGGGCCACCCGGGCGGTGTGGGTGCGGGACCACTCGGTGTCGTAGTCGACCCCGGTGCGACGCTCGACCGGCGGACGCGGCACCGATGTCGGCCAGTTCGGTTTCCCGAGGGGGAACCGCGGCCCGACGACTCTCACGTCACGTCGGCCAGGAAGATCGGCGGATTGTGGATGTGGGTGATCGACGGGTTGCGCCCGACGACGTCCTCGGCCATCTCCAGGGCGTCGCGCAGGGTCGATGCCGGCTTGAACCCCATGCGGCGTACCGCCCGGGGCTCGCCGCCCACGATGATGACCTGGCCGACGTGCTGGAGGGCATGGGCGCCCCAGTACCACATGTAGAACGCGTGGACCCCGTGATAGGCGTAGCTGTTGCGGTACAGGTGGATGTACCAGGGGTCGGTGGCGAAGTCCTCCTCGAAGCGCTTCTCGATCTCCAGGGGGTCGGTGGTTTCGGCCAGGACCTGCTCGAAGAAGTCGATGTAGCTCGGGTGGTGGACGGGGTGGAACTCCCATCGGGTCGGGTGGCTCATGATGACCACGCCGCCCTGGCGCACCAGCGGCTTGCCCCGGTACAGGTTGAAGAAGTAGCCGAGGCCGAGGCACATCACCAGCAGGGGGTTGAGGACCGAGTTGACGTTGTAGGGGCCGATGTAGGGCAGGCCCATGGTGAGCACGTCGGCCTGGCCCTCCACCGGCACGAGGTGCTGGCGGTGGACGTTTTCCAGGGTGAGTTTGTGCACAGCCTCGACCTCGCCGGCCTGCACACTCGTCATCTTCTGGGGCGACTTGATGCCGTGGAAGATGCTCCGGGCCATGCGGGGAGGCACCCGCTCCAGACTCTTGGCCGTGGCGAAGTACGACGCCCGGTCGCGCGCCGACCATTCCCACTCCCGCTTCTGGAGGAACGAGAACTGGCTGGGGAAGGTGTCGGTGTTCAGCGTGGTCTCGATCTGGAAGATCTTCACCGCCCCGGCCAGGAGCCGGCCCATGCGCCACGTGGAGTTGTGGAGCTCGGAGTTGGGCGGGTCCATGAAGGAGCGGCTGTGCTGCATGCCCGTCACGTTGTGGTGGTGCTTGAGGCTGCGGTACGACGAGATACCCGTCATCGTCGACTTGTGGCCGCCGTCCATGGCCACGAGGTTGACGTTGACGTAGATGAGGAGATC
>JBKJNA010000190.1:0-24007 GCA_046596195.1 Acidimicrobiales bacterium
GGAGGGAGACGAAGTCGCCGATGAGGATGAGGTCGAGCAACTGCGCCAGGTCGCCGTCGCCCTCGGCCCGCACCTCCTCGATGCTGCCGACGACCTCGCGGACGTACTCGGCCGTGAGGTCGAAGCGCCGCATGACCTGCGGGTGCTCGGCGTCGTGGCGGAGGGAGAGGAGGGTGAACACCTGGCGGGTGACGTCGCCGTGCTGGCCCCAGCCCTGGAGTTCGTTGTGGCACAGCTCGGGGTGCACTGAGGAGAAGGCGGGCGCCTTGGCGATCTCGTTGACCTGGGCCTTCCACCGCAGGGCCACCGCGTTGCCGAGGGCCCCGGACGAGTTGACCAGCGGGATGGTGCGGCCGATCCGACGGGCGACCTCGGCGGCCGGGCCGGTGCCCGCCTCGAGCTGGTCGCGGCGGCGCTTGAGCTGCTCGACGGCGAGGTCGATCCACTGGGTGGCACCCGGGAACAGGCCGATCTCTTCGAGTACCACGAGGGGTGGGATCGACATGGCGCCGATGGCGGTCCGGGGCTGCGGCAGCTCGGGCGGCACGTGGACGACCGGTGAGCCCCACGCCGAGGCCAGCCTGGCCAGCTGCCCGCCGCTGGTCACGGCCACCACGCGCGCGCCCTGCACGGCCGCCTCGCCCGCCGCCTCCACCGTCTCCTCGGTGTTGCCCGAGAAGGAAATGGCGAACACGAGCGATCCCTCGCCCACGAACGCCGGCAGCGTGTAGGACTTGACGACGACGACCGGAACAGACATGAACGGGCCGGCGGTGGCGAGCAGGATGTCGCCCGCCACTCCGCTGCCGCCCATGCCGAGGACGACCACGTTCTCGACCTCGGTGCGAGTGGGCAGGCCGTCCGTGCCCTCCGCCTCGGCGCATGCACGCGCCACCTGTTCGGGCAGGCCGGCGGTGGCCTCCCATATGCCCTGCGTGTCGAGAACGCCCTCCGGGGCGCTCAAGCCGGGACGTCCGGGTCGAAGGTGGGCCTGATGCCCTCGGCCGCGGCCCTGGCCACCAGGCGATCGTGCTCGGCGCCGTCGACCGTCTCGGCCTCGTCGATCAGCATCACGGGAATGCCGTCGCGTATGGAGTAGCGGCGCTTCAGCCGGGGGTTGTACAGCGCCTGCTCGTCCTCGAAGTACAACAGGGGCCCCTTGTCCTCGGGGCAGGCCAGGATGTCGAGCAGCTGCGGGTCGAGCGCCATGTCAGCCCTCACCGCCGCCGTCGCCCCGGAGAAGCGCCTGTACCTCGCCCACGTGGGCGTCGCACTCGGCGCGGGTCCCGGCCTCCAGGTTGAGGCGCAGCAGGGGCTCCGTGTTCGACGCCCGCAGATTGAACCACCAGTCGCCGTGGTCGACCGTGAGCCCGTCGGTGCGGTCGAGCTCGGCGCCGGCGTGGGCCTCGGCCACCCGCTCGAGCACTGCGGCGGGATCGTCGTCAACCTTGGTGTTGATCTCACCCGACATGGCGTAGCGCTCGAACGGCAGGCGCAGTTCCGACAGCGGCTTGTCCGCCAGGCCCATCAGCTCGAGGATGACCACGGCAGCGATGAGGCCCGAGTCGGCCCGGTAGTTGTCGCGGAAGTAGTAGTGGCCGGAGTGCTCGCCGCCGAACACGGCATCGGTGTCGGCCATCACCGCCTTGATGAACGAGTGGCCCACCCGGGTGCGCACGGGGGTGCCGCCGTTCTCCCGGATGATCTCGGGCACCGCCTTGGAGCAGATGAGGTTGTGGATGATGGTGGCGCCCGGGTGCTTCTCCAGCATCGCCTTGGCGACCATGGCGGTGGTGGTGGAGCCCGACACCGGCTCGGCCTTCTCATCGACGAGGAACACCCGGTCGGCATCGCCGTCGAAGGCGAGCCCCACATCGGCGCCCGTGTCGAGCACCCGGGCCTGGAGCGACTTGAGGTTCTCCGGCTGGATGGGGTCGGCGGGGTGGTTCGGGAAGTTGCCGTCGAGCTCGGGGAACAGGATCTCGAGGTCGTACGGAAGACCCTCGAAGACCCGGGGCACGACGAGGCCGCCCATGCCGTTGGCCGTGTCGGCCACGACCTTGAGCGGACGCAGGGCCTTCACGTCGACAAAATTGCGCACATGCTCGGCGTAGTCGGAGATGAGCTCACGCTGGCTGGACGTGCCTGGCGTGCCGGCCGGCGGCGGCGGGTCGGTGACCATGGCCTTGATCTCGGCCAGGCCCGTGTCGAGGCCGACCGGGCGGGCGCCCGACAGGCACAGCTTCACGCCGTTGTACCTGGCCGGGTTGTGCGAGGCGGTGAACATGGCGCCCGGTGCGTCGAGTTTGCCGGCTGCGTAGTAGAGGAGATCGGTGGACGCCAGGCCCAGATAGACGACGTCGACGCCCTGTCCCATCACGCCCTCGGCAAAGGCGGCGGACAGCGCTTCGCCTGACGGGCGCATGTCGCGCGCCACCAACACGGTGGGTGCGCCGGCGAAGGCGGCGAAGGCGGCACCGATGCGGCGGCACACGTCGGCGTCGAGCTCGTCGGGGACGATGCCACGCACGTCGTAGGCCTTGAAAATCGTGTCCAGGGAGCCCATGTGGTGCCGAAGCCTAGTGGTTCGCGCCCCACGACCGGCCCGGGAGGACGGGGGGAAGTGCCACCAGGAACCGCCCTGGGTCAGCAATAGTTGTCCGATGCTTTCCCAGTTGTCCGGGTGCCGATGATCTCGGTCGTGATGCCGGCCTTCAACGAGGCCGACTTCCTCGAGGCGGCGGTGCGCGACGTGGTGCAGGGGATGGCGGGACGCGGTCACGACGTCGAGGTCGTGGTGGTGGAGAACGGCTCCTCGGACGGCACCGCCGCCCTGGCCCAGGCACTCGCCGCCGAGCTCCCCGGCGTGCGGGCCTTTTCACTCCCGGAACCTGACTACGGGGCTGCGCTACGAGCCGGGTTCCTGGCCGCCGGCGGGGAGGTGGTGGCCAACTTCGACGTGGACTACTACGACGTCGCCTTCGTCGACCGGTGCCTCGGGCTGCTCACCGAGGGCGGTCCGGTGATCGTGGTGGGCAGCAAGCGGGCGGAGGGCGCCGACGATCAGCGGGTCTGGCCCCGCCGGCTTATCACCTCGGTGTTCACCCTCGTGCTCCGCCGCGGGTTCGGCCTCGGGGTCTCCGACACCCACGGCATGAAGGTCATGCGCCGCGCGCCGCTACTAGCTGTCGTCGGGCGGTGCCGTTTTGGCACCGACCTGTTCGACACCGAGCTCGTCCTCCGGGCCGAGCGGGCCGGGCTCGGCGTGGCCGAGATCCCCGTGGCGGTCCGTGAGTCGCGCCCCTCCCGTACGCCCATTCTCCGACGAGCCGTTCGCACCGTATGGGGGCTGGTCCGCCTGCGCCTCGCCCTCCGCAACGACACGGGCTGACCGGACCCTGCGCTCCCGCGGTGGCCGGGGCGGCTCCCGCCGCACACGCATCCTGGCCACCACCACGAGGCCGACCAGGCCCAGGACGGTGAGCGCCATGCCGGCGTTGTCGACCGACGTGAGGCCGTAGTGCAGTTCCACGTGCTTCGCGGTGGGCACGACCACCATGAGGTTGGGGGACACACGCCATGGGCCCTCGGCGCCCGACACCTCCCAGTTCGGGAAGTAGGACATCTTCACGAGGATCGGGGTACCCGGCGTGTCCACGTCGAACGAGATGCGGTCGTCGCCGGTGCGCACCGCTGACACCCTCGTCGCCGTGGTGACCGGGGCGGCCGGCGCCGTGGCCGCGTCGGCCCGGACGACCCGCTTCCACCCCGCGGGGCCACCGGCGGCGAGGTAGCTGCCCTGACGGGCCGGATCGAGGAACCACCCCTCGGACACCTCCAGCCAGTCCTTCTCCTTGGCCACGTCCTCCACCACGACCGGCATGCTGGCCAGAGGCTCGACCAGATTCGAGCGGGCCACCTCGTAGACGGCCCAACTGCGGTCGGCCTGGCCCGTTGGGTAGTTGACCGGGAAGCCCTTGGTGGACGCGACGAGGCGGAGGTCGGGGTGCTGACCGGCCAGGGCCTTCGACTCGGCGGTGAACGCCATGTAGTAGCGGCTGCCGAGCATCTGCAGGTGGCGGACGCCTGCAGTGAGGTCGTAGTCCTTGTAGTTCAGGCCTCGCTGCGGCCGCGACGCCTTCCTGGACAGCTCCGACGCAGACAGGAAGTGGTACGGCGTGGTGGCCGACGACTCGAAGTACAGCCCCTCCATGGACCCGATGCAGCCGTCGGTCCAGTACGGCAGCAGCATGAGGGCGAGGGGCGTCCCCAGCTGGTCGAGCTCGGGCTCATACTCCCAGTGGGCGCGGCCGCAGCCGACGGACCGGCCCACCTTGGCCATGGTGTCGATCACCTCCCGGTACTCCGGGTAGGAGGCCTTGCGCTCGTAGCCGTTGTAGTTCCACTTGGCCCAGTCGGGCACGTAGCTGCGGTCGGTGGTCGCCGGCACGAACGGGATCTTCTCGACCAGCGGCAGGTGCAGGGGGATGGCCACGAAGGTCAACGTGACGAGCAGGACGGCGATGGCGCCGCCAGCCGGCGCGTGATCGTAGATCGCAGGGAGGACGGCGTCGGCCAGACGGCGCTGCGGCGCAACGGGCTCGGGCTCGGCCTCGAGGGCGCGCTCGTCGCTCCACCGGTCCCTGTGCCGGTCGCTGCCGCCGACGCGGTCCCACACGGGTTTGGCCAGGTGCATCACGAGCCACGCCAGCGAGGCGGCGGCGATGCCGGCCAAGAGGGCGAGGCACAGGAACCAGAACGGGATCAGGCGGGGGTTCCAGATCTTGCCCTGGGGCGCGAAGCGGAACGCCACCGCAGACAGGCCGGCCATGATCGTGAGGAACTGACCCACCCGGCAACGGCGGACGAGGGACACCAGGGCGCCGATCCCCGCCAGCAGGACCAGCCACCGAAGGTTGTGGGGTAGCAGGTTCTTCCTGTACTCGGTGATCTTCTCGTACGCCATGTCGTTGGTGAACGGGAGGCGGACGACGAACGGCAGTGCCCAAAAGGCGGTGAGGAGCCCGCCCAGTATCCCGACGATGACGGTGTTGCCGAGGCGCCGGACGCTCGGCTGCAGCGCCACCAGGACGAGGGCCCCGGCGATGGCGAAAAAGGTGGGCACCACGTGGGACAGGAGCGTCAGCGCGAACAGGACTCCGGCCAGGGCACGGTGGCGGCCCGTGTCGAGCATGCGGGCCACGACGCCGAGGAACAGCAGGGCGAAGGAGAGGCTGATGGAGTAGGAGAACTCCCCTGCCAGTGTCGAGGCGATGTTGCCGCCGTAGATGGTGAAGGTGCGGTCGAACAGGAACGGCAGCGTGGCCACCGCCAGGCAGGCGGGTCCCGGGGCCCTGAGGCCGGCCAGCTTGGCGAACGCCCACGCCGCCACCGGGAGGCTGACCATCCCGGCGACGGTGATCAGCTTGAACGCAACCGTGTACGGCGCCAGGAGGTCGACGGCGATGATGAGCAGGCTGGGAAGGGGGAAGTAGAAAGTCGGGAACGCGAACCCGGCATACCAGTCAGGGGCCCAGCCGGTGACCCGACCGTGCGGCAACAGGTGGTCCCGCATGAACGCAGGGCCCCAGACATGGGCGCCCATGTCGCCACCGTTGGGCGTGGTGGACGCGAACAGCAGGCCGGGCTGGAGCTGCACGAAAACGAACAGGGCGGCGCCTGCAACCACCAGGAGTGTGGCGAGAGAAGCTGCGGAGGGCCGTCGCACCGGCCCATGTTGCCCGAAGTACGACCACGACGGGGGGCGGCCCCGTGGGCCCTGCCTACCGCTGCGAGGCGAGCGCTAGCACGCCGGGCAGGCGGAGGGACTCGCCCTCGCTCTGCCACCAGCGGCTGTCACAACTCGAACAGTTCCTCATCGTGACCGGGCGGGTGGCGATGTTCAGGGTGATCTCCACGAGGCCGGATTTCTTGCACTTCGGGCAGCTCATGACTCGTTTCCTCTCCAGACAGGCACCGTTGCCGCGCCAGAGTGTTCGACCACTGCGACACATTTCTTTAGGGTCACAACGTCGAGGCGCCTCAGCGGGTGGCGAGGAGCACGGCGACAGTGGTGGCGTTGAAGGCCATGTGGGCCACGAGCGACGGCCCCAGCCGGCCCGCCCGCTGGGCCAGCACGCCGAGCACCACCCCGAAGGCGATGAGGCCGAGGAGCTGGACGGGCTGGAAGTGGGCCAACCCGAAAGCGACAGCGGAGATGGCGATAGCGGCGCGGGGACCGAAGCGACGAGAGGCTGACCGCTGCAACAGCCCCCGGAAGAACAGTTCCTCGATGAGTGGCGCGCCGAGCACGATGCAGGCGGCGATCAGTGCGATGCCGCCGCCCTGGGCCAGGTCGGTGACCTTCTTCGCCTCCTGCGACACGTCCACGTCGGGGAAGAGGCGGTTCACCGGCACGTAGAGGATCGGGATGAGGACGAGCTGGGACAGCACGCCGGCCAGCAGGCCTGGGCCGACGTCCCGCCCCTCGATTCGCAGCCCGAAGTCGGTGGCCAGGCTGCCGGTCCCCTTCCGCCGGCTGGCGACCCAGACGGCGCCCCCGAGGCCGAGCCAGTTGCCGCCGATGCTCGTCGCGAACAGCCCGACGCTGAGCTCGTCGGATCCGGACGCCCGGATCCACAGCGAGGCGAGGAGAATGGAGAGGAACAGACCGAGCAGGAACCCGGCCGTCGCGTCGCCCAGCCCCCACCTGGGCGGATCGGGCGCCGACGCAGGCGTCGGGGGCGGGGCGCCGACCACCGGGCGGTCGGTCATTGGACAGCGCCGGACCGGGGGGCAACCACGGCCACCCAGCCTAGGGACTCGCCTCGGGGATCAGACCGCGACGGAAGGGCGGATCAGGATGATCGGTGTGCGACGGTCCTCGCACGCCCAACCGACCGGCACCTTGAGCGAGGCGGTGTGGGTGGCACACAGGCCCCAGGCCGTTGCATCGGGCTCGCGGCCCGGGCTGTCGAGCCAGACTGTGCGGCCGGCGTAGTGGTACGTCATGGTCGCGGCCGCCGGGGCCGGGCACCCCGGCCGGGCACAGTGACGGATATCCATGCTTACGAAGGTACCCCTGAATTCGGCACTTGCGGGGGACCCTGGCGGGACGGTCGGCGCCGTGCCGGGCTAACGCGGAGTTGGGGCCTAGCATTGACGACATGAGCCGCCAACCCGGGGACCTCCGGCCAGGCCGTCCCGATCGTCCCGCCGGGCCCGGTGGCCCGGGCCAGGAGCCCACCTTCCGTTGGGCCATGATCGCCCTGTTCGCCCTCGTGGTAGCTGTGCTGGTGCTCCCACCCCTGCTCGGCAGCCCCTCGCGCACCGAGATGGGATACGGCGACCTGCTTCGCAAGGCCGAGGAGGGCAAGGTCGCCAAGGCCGCCGTCAACAACGACACGGGCCGCATCACGGGCGAGCTGGGCGACGGCACCCGCTTCAGCGTCGACGGCCCCCGCCCGCTGCCCGACGCCGACGCCGCCACGCTGCGGGCCAAGGTGCCGGAGCTCGGCTTCGACAACTCCCAGCCCAACTTCTTCACCTCGCTCCTGCCCCTGCTCCTGCCGATCGCCCTGCTCATCGGCTTCTTCCTCTGGATGAACAAGCGGGCCCAGGGCCAGATGTCGGGGATCATGTCGATCGGGCGGTCGAAGGCGAAGGTGTACACCACCGAGCGCCCCCGAACGACCTTCAACGACGTGGCCGGCTACGAGGGCGTGAAGCAGGAGATCCGCGAGGTCGTCGACTTCCTCAAGTCGAAGGAGCGGTTCAAGGAGATCGGCGCCCGCATCCCGAAGGGCGTGCTGCTGGTGGGGCCGCCCGGCACAGGCAAGACCCTGTTGGCCCGGGCCGTGGCGGGCGAGGCCGGCGTGCCGTTCCTGTCCGTCACCGGGTCGGATTTCATGGAGATGTTCGTGGGCGTGGGCGCGTCACGGGTCCGCGACCTGTTCCAGACGGCCCGCAAGCAGGCGCCGGCCATCATCTTCGTCGACGAGCTCGACTCCATCGGTCGCAAGCGCGGCGCCGGCCTGGGCGGCGGCCACGACGAGCGCGAGCAGACGCTCAATCAGATGCTCTCGGAGATGGACGGCTTCGAGACCACCGAGGGCATTGTGATGATGGCGGCCACCAATCGACCCGACATCCTCGACCCGGCCCTGCTCCGACCCGGCCGCTTCGACCGCCAGATCGTCGTCCCCCTGCCCGATCTCGACGAGCGGCTGCCGATCCTCCAGGTGCACTGCAAGGACAAGCGCATGGCCCCCGATGTCGACCTCCAGGTGGTCGCCAGAGGAACGCCCGGCATGAGCGGCGCCGATCTGGCAAACCTGGTCAACGAGGCCGCTCTCCATGCGGTTCGCCGCGACACCGACGCCGTGCACATGGAGGACTTCGAGGCGGCGCGCGACCGCGTCATCATGGGACAGCGCCGGGAGTCCCTGGCCCTGTCCGACGGGGAAAAGGAGCGGATCGCCTACCACGAGGGCGGCCACGCCGTGCTCGCGTACGTTCTCCCTCACGCAGATCCCGTCCACAAGGTGACGATCCTGCCGACCGGCATGGCCCTCGGCGTCACCCAGCAGCTCCCCATGGAGGAGCGCCACATCTACCCTCGCAACTACATCGAGGACAGCCTGGCCGTGCGCATGGGCGGGCGGGTGGCCGAAATGCTCATCTATGGCGATCTCTCCACCGGCGCCAACAACGACCTGGTGGGCAACACCGAGCTGGCCCGCAAGATGGTGCGGGAGTGGGGCATGAGCGACCGGGTCGGGCCCATGGCCTGGGGCTCGCAGGGGATGGTGTTCCTCGGCGAGGACCTCATGCACACGAGGGACTACAGCGACGAGACCTCGCGCGTCATCGACGAGGAGGTGGAGCGCATCCTGCGAGCCGAGGAGGAGCGGGCCACGGCCGAGCTGTCCAAGCACCGCGGCGGGCTCAACGCGGTGGCCGCCGCCCTGCTCGAGAACGAGACCGTCGACGGCGCCGAGGTCAAGCGCCTGGTCGACGAGGCGGCCGGCCACGAGGTCCACGTCTACCCGGTGGGTGACACCGTGCCCAGTTTCGCGGAACCCACCCGCGACGGCCGACCCGACCCCGAGGCCACGCCGACGCACGTGCCGTCTCCCGACCACGAGCCGGTGGCGGGCAAGGAGGATCCTGCGCCCACCCAGGCCGGGCTCGACGACACCACCCAGGTGCTCGAGCGCTAAGGCCGGCTCTTGCGCCATTCTGGTCCGGCGTCCCCGTCGGTGGGCGGGCCTCCGGCGCGGACGTGGTCGACGACCGCCTGCAGGTAGCGCCGGAGCGCACCCGCCTGGAGGCGGAGGACGACCGGTTCGATGGCGCGGGCAGCCGCAGAGCCGGCCCTTGCCTCCACCCGGATCGTGGCCTGGACGGTGTCGTCGGGCAGGTGCTCGACGGTAAAGCTCTCCTCGCCACACTCCGGGTGGCCGGGCAGGGTGCCGTAGGCGAAGGCGAAGCGCCTGGGCTCATCCACCACGGCGACGATGCGGTTCGGGACGACGAGGTGGAACGGGCCGCGGCCGAACACGATGACCACCGTCACACCCTCGGCCACGAGGGACGACGAGAGGGCGGCGTCCGCCCCGAGCGCGAGCTGCGGCACCCACGTCTGCAGCGCACGCCGGGCCGCCTCGAAGGCCTTCTCCCCCGTGCCGACGCAGACGGTGGAGGCCCTGACGGCCGGTCCGTCGTGGCGCTCGGGGTCGAGGGTGGAACCGACATGGTCGTAGGTCGGCTCGGCTGCCTTCGCCGCCTCCAGCAGGCGGGCCAGCTCCGCCTCGGTGGGGCGGCCGATCCGCACTCCGAAGAGGTTCATGCCGCGACCTCTCGGGAAGAGACGACGGGCGCCGGGGACTCGGCGGTGCGGCCCAGGAGCCCGCACAGCACGAAGGCGAGGGCATTGACCAGCCCGTGGGTGCGGGCCATGTCGGGGATCGACAGGATCGGGACGGCCCAATACTGCCCGGCGGCCCACGCCACCGCGAGCACCATCGGCGCCCACACGGCGAGGCCGGAAACGCTGAGCAGGACGGTGACGGCTGCCGACGCCGACCTGCGAGCGGCGCGCAGCTGCACGGCGGCCGTCAGACAGACGCCCGTCGCCATGAGGACGGCGCCGCCCACCTGCGGGATGGCGCTGTGGGTGATGAAGCCGATGGCCACCACCGGCGGGGCGGCAGCAGTACATGCCACGGCGGCCCGACCAACTCGCCGGCAGAGGCCGCTCCCCGTGTCGAGGGTGCGGGCGGCCAGCACCAAGGCAGCGGCGCCTGCGTAGATGTAGTGCACGGCGGTCAACTCGACGATGGGCTCGTCGATGCCGAAGGCGCGCAGGCCGGCTCTGGAGCAGACGAGGGCGCCGGCGGCGACCAACGCATAGACGCCAGCAAGGCCGTGCAGTGTGTCAGCAGGCCGCCAGAACAGCAGCGGGCCGTTCCGAATGCATCCGGCGACGAGCGTCGCGGCAACCGCAGCCACTGCGGGCAAGCCGAGGAAGGCGGCCCAGCCGGCCGGGAGCAGGAACGACACCAGGGCGGCGCCCGCCGCTGCCTCCCACCACCACAGCGGCCCGCCGAGCGCCAGCGGCAGGACGGCGGCGACGCCCAGCACCACGATCGCGTCGATCAGGGAGATGGCGCCGGCGAGTGCGGTGGCGAGCGCAGCGGCACCGCAGCCGATGACGACCGGCAGCGCCGGAGATCGATCGCCGGTCAGTGTGCTCACGTTTCATACGATACCCGTTACTCACGTACTGTCCATTCACGTGTTCGATACCATGCTCGCGTGTCCGAGACCCCAGGCATGCGCCTCGACGAGCTGGCACGCCAGGCGGGCGTCGCCACCACCACCGTCCGGCTGTACCAGAACCGCGGGCTGCTGCCCGGCCCCCGTCTCGTGGGGCGGACCGGGTATTACGGCGACAGGCACCTGGCCCGGCTCGCCCTGGTCGGGCGGCTCCAGGAGCAGGGATTCTCACTGGCCGGCATCGCCCGCCTCCTCGATACGTGGGAGGAGGGCCGTGACCTCAACGACCTGATCGGCGTGGAGCACGAGTTGGTGTCGCTCCTCAGTCGCAGGCACGAGGTGGTGCTCGACGCCGCCGACCTCGTGGCCAGGTTCCCCGAAGGGTCGATGACGCCCGACCTCGTCCAGCGGGCAGCGTCGATGGGACTGGTGCAGGCGACAGCGGACGGGCGCTTGCGCGTCCTCGACCAGCGCTTCGTCGACACCGGCGCCACGCTCATCGGCCTCGGCGTTCCCCCGGGCCTGGTGCTCGACGAGTGGGAGCACCTGGTGGCGACCACCGACGGCATCGCCGACCGTTTCCTCGCCGTGTTCGAGGACCACGTGCTGCCGGACGACTGGCGCCACGACCTCACCGGTGAACGGGCCGCCGAGCTCGGCCGGGCCCTGGCGCAGTTGCGTCAGGCGGCGCGCCTGGTGCTGGTGGCCGCCCTCGACAACTCGATCGGGCGGGCCGTCGCCCGCCGCCTCACGGAACTCACCGGCGCCGGAGATCAGTCGGGCGACTGACGCGATCTGGCCGCGCCCGTCGAACCCCGCCTGCTTGATCGTCAGGGCGCGGACGACACCAACCACACCCGCCACGAACGGCCCCGCCCGGCGTGCAACCGGGCGGGGCCCGTCCTCCCGTTTTCGCTAGCAGCCCTTGTAGTTCAGGACCTGGTGCAGCGTGTGGCGGATCTCGACGAGGTCGGCCTGGTCGGCCATGACCTGGTCGATGTCCTTGTAGGCCGAGGGGATCTCGTCCACCAGCGAGTCGGCCCGATTCGACAGCCAGACCTTGCCGGCCATCTGCTCTGCCAGGTCGGCGCTGGTGAAGAGCTTCTTTGCCTGCGTGCGGCTGTGCCGGCGACCGGCGCCGTGCGAGCACGACGTCCAGCTGGCCTTGTTGCCCTTGCCCGCCACGATGTAGCTGCGGGTACCCATGGAGCCCGGGATGACACCGAGATCGCCGGTGTCGGCCTTGATGGCGCCCTTGCGGGTGATCCAGAGCTCCTGGCCGTTGTGAACCTCGCGCTGGGTGAAGTTGTGATGGCAGTTGATGCGCTGCGTCTCCCGGCCGACGCCGAGGAAGGCGAAGACCTCGCGCATGGCGTCGTCCATCATCTGGTCCCGGTTGGCGCGTGCGTAGTCCTGGGCCCACAGCATGTCGGTGATGTAGTCCTGGAACTCGGGCGTGCCCTCGAGGAAGTAGGCGAGGTCGGGGTCCTCGAGACGGAGCTCGAGATCCTTGGCCAGTCGCCGGGCCTTGGCGATGTGCAGCTGCGCCAGCTGGTTGCCGATGCCACGGCTCCCCGAGTGCAGGACCACCCACACCCGGCCCCGCTCGTCGAGGCACAACTCGAAGAAGTGGTTGCCGGCGCCGAGGGTGCCGAACTGCTTGGCCGCCTTCACGGCGCGGGTCGTACCGAGCTCGGTGGCGGGCTTGTGGGCCTCGAGCCACCGGTCGGCCTTGCGACCGACATCGGCGTGGCCCCGGCCCACACCGGCGGGCACGGCCTTCTCGACGCGCACGAGCAGTGGCTCGAGCGAGTCGGGCAGCTGGTCCTCGGTCACGTCGAGCTCGGCCGCAACCATGCCGCAGCCGATGTCGACGCCGACCGCGGCAGGGATCACCGCACCACGCGTCGGAATGACCGAACCCACAGTGGCGCCGATGCCGACATGGGCATCGGGCATGAGGGCGACGTGGCCCTCGACGATGGGCAGGCGCGCCGCCTTCTCCGCCTGGCGGATGGTCCCCGGATCGATGTCGCTGGCCCAGGAGATGAGCTTGTCGTTGACGTTGGTGGGCATGTCACCCCTCCGCTTCCGCGTGGTTGATCGTGTGTGGTTGGAGTGGTGGTTGGTCGGCGGGAATCGAACCCGCATCGCGAGCGTGGCGTGCTCACATCCTCGCCGTTGGACGACGACCACTCGTTGGCGGACGCTGGAGGGTCAGATACCCGCGAATGCGCCGATGCTCGACGGGGTGTCTCCCCGGAGCCTTCGTTCGGCATTGCATCAGCTGGTCACGAGGACCGATGGTGGGCCAGTCCCCTACCGCTGTCAACGGATTAACGCTCCACCGAGGGTGCGGGCGCCGCAGAAGCCGGTCCCATCGTCACCAGCCGCCCGGCGACGAGGGCGGCCACGTCCACCTCGTCGAGGGTGGCCACGACAAGGTCGGCGCCGGCACCGGACAGAAGCCCGGCATCGTTGGCGCGAGCGGTGCCGATGGCGGCCATGCCCCCCGCCTTCGCCGCCTGGATGCCGGCCGACGCGTCTTCCACGACGACGGCGTGCGCGGGCCGCGCCCCCAGTTCCGCTGCGGCGGCGAGGAACATCTCCGGGTGCGGCTTGCCGTGGGCGAAGTGGCGGCCGGAGACATCCACGTCGAACGCGTCCAGCAGCGTCATGCCCGGCCGGACCGACGGCGACGTGCCGGCGAAGCCGTCGAGGGGAACCTTTCGCAGCAGGAGCTCCGCGTTCTTGGACGACGACGCAGCGGCCACCCGCATCCCGTAGTCGCGCAGGGCGATGATGAATCGCAGCGCGTCCGGGTAGGCCCGGAAGTCCCCACCCTCGATGAGCCGCACCACCATGCCCTGCTTCCGGTCGGCGTATGCAAGGACCCGCCGCTCCATGTCAGGCACGCCGAAGTGCTGGAGCACGGCGCGGGCGCCGTCGAGACGCGGCCGGCCGGAGACCTCCTGCTGATAGAGGTGCGACGTGAAGGCGTCCGGCGTCCAGGACGTCAGCCCACGGATGTCGCTCCAATCGGTCTCCATCACTTCCCGTAGCGATTCGCGCCACGCTTTCTCGTGCGGAGAGTCCACGACCACCCCGTCGATGTCGAAGATCACTCCCCTGAACGCCCGCACGCATCCACCTCGCTCGCCTCACCTGCGCCTTCCGTCATCATCCTCCATGCCGGGAGCGTCGGCGCTACGGTCGAGGCCGTGCGTCGGACCGGACCATGATCGAGCCCGGGGTGTTCACGGTGGAGCCGTGGGGGGTGACGGAGCCCGAGTTGCGTCTCGACCTGCTGGCCCAGACGGAATCGATCTTCGCCCTGTCGAACGGGCACATCGGGTTGCGGGGGAACCTCGACGAGGGCGAGCCGAACGAGGTCCCGGGCACGTATCTGAACGGCTTCTTCGAATCCGTCCCGCTCCCCTACGCCGAGGCGGGGTACGGCTACCCCGAGGAAGGTCAGTCGCTCATCGACGTCACCAACGGGAAGCTGGTCCGGGTTCTCGTTGATGACGAACCGCTGGACGTGCGCCTCGGAACGCTCGAGCACCACGAGCGGGTGCTGGACCTGCGCGACGGCGTCCTGCGCCGTGACATGCGCTGGACCTCGCCGGCCGGCAAGTCCGTCCGCCTGCGTTCGACCCGACTCGTCTCGTTCGTGCAGCGCTCCGTGGCCGCCATCTGCGTCGAGGTGGGGGCGATCGACCAGCCGGTCCGCATCGTCCTCCAGTCGACACTGGTGGCCAATGAGCCGTTGCCCGAGAGCGCCGCCGACCCCAGGGCAGCCGCCGCCCTGCGTGCACCCTTGATCGGCGAGTTCCACACCGCAGGGGGTCTCGAGGCCGCCCTCGGCCACCGGACGCGCCGCAGCGGCCTGCGCATGGTGGCCGGCCTGGACCATGTCGTCGACGGGCCGACGGGCACGGTGACGACGGCCGAGAGCGAGGAGGACCTGGCGCGGGTGAACGTGAGCACGGAGCTGAGGCCCGGCGAGACGGTGCGGCTGGTGAAGTTGCTCGCCTACGGCTGGTCGAGCGTGCGATCCATGCCCGCGCTGCGAGACCAGGTCGACGCCGCCCTGGCGTCGGCCAGCCGCACCGGCTGGGACGGCCTGCGGGCCGGACAACGGGCCTACCTCGACGACGTGTGGGAGCGCGCCGACATCGAGGTCGACGGCGACCCTGAGCTCCAGCAGGCCCTGCGGTTCGGGCTGTTCCAGTCGGTGCAGGCGGGAGCGAGGGCCGAGCGCAGGGCGATCCCCGCCAAGGGGCTCACGGGCCGGGGATACGACGGGCACACGTTCTGGGACATGGAGACCTACACCCTCCCGGTCCTCACCTACACAGCGCCGGTGGCGGCCCGGGACGCGCTCCTCTGGCGCCACAGCACCCTGCCGCTGGCCCAGGAGCGCGCCGTCCAGCTCGGCCTGGCCGGCGCCGCCTTCCCGTGGCGGACGATCCGGGGTGAGGAATGCTCGGGCTATTGGCCGGCCGGTACGGCCGCCTTTCACATCAACGCCGACATCGCCGACGCGGTGCGCCGCTACGTGGCCGCAACGGACGACTCGGAGTTCGAACGAGGCCCTGGTTTCGAACTCCTGGTCGAGACGGCCCGTCTCTGGCAGTCGCTCGGCCACCACGACGCCGAGGGCTGCTTCCGCATCGACGGAGTGACGGGCCCGGACGAGTACTCCGCCCTGGGCGACAACAACGTTTTCACCAACCTCATGGCGGCCCGCAACCTCCGTGCCGCCGCCGATGTGGTGGCCCGCTATCCGGAGCGCGCCGCCGATCTCGAGGTGCACGACACCGAGTCGGCGGCCTGGCTGGCGGCGGCCGACGCCATGGTCGTCCCCTTCGACGGCGAGCTCGGGGTCACCTCACAGTCGGAGGGCTTCACCCGCTACCGGCGCTGGGACTTCGCAGGCACGAGACCCGACCACTACCCGCTGCTGCTCCACTACCCGTACTATCTCCTCTACTCCAGCCAGGTCGTCAAGCAGGCCGACCTCGTGTTCGCCCTGTTCGCGTGCGGAGACCAGTTCAGCGACGAGCAGAAGCGCCGGGACTTCGAGTACTACGAGGCCATCACCGTGCGCGACTCGTCCCTGTCCGCCGCCATCCAGGCGGTGGTGGCGGCCGAGGTCGGCCACATGGACCTCGCCTACCGGTACTTCCGCGAGACGGCCACCATCGATCTGCGGGACCTGGCGGGCAACACCGGTGACGGTCTGCACCTCGCCTCCCTGGCCGGCGCCTGGCTGGCTGCTGTCGCCGGCCTCGGCGGCCTGCGGGACCACGGCGGCACCCTCGCTTTCGCGCCCGGCCTGGTGGAACCGCTCACCCGCCTGACCTTCCGTCTGCTCTACCGGGGACGACGCCTCAAGGTCGATGTGGGTGCAGCCAGTGCGGTCTACGAGCTCCGGGCAGGTGAGCCGCTCGACCTGGTGCACCACGGCGATGCGGTCACCGTCGCCGTCGGCGCGCCCCGCACGCTGCCCTTCCCGGACCGGAAGGCCCCGGACCCGGTGGCGCAACCGCCCGGGCGAGAGGCCTGACCGTAAGCTCGCCATCATCGGGACTTGCACCACGCATCGTGGCTGGCTTCTCCTCCGCAACGGGGCAGCGGAGGCTCGCCGGGTCGGCGGCGCCGGGGCGCCGGGTGCAGGGCCGATCGTGCTGGACATTCCATCGAGGACACCGTCGCGGTTGCGAGCCGCACCGGGGTCCCTGCGGCGGTCGTCGTCGACGTGTCCTGGAGGACGCTGAGGCCCACGGCCGAGGAACGTCAGCACGACCGGCCTGCCGCGGGTTGGCATCGCCCACGGCGGCGCGGTCATGATTCCGGCGGGCGGCGGCGCGCCACAGGTGCTCCGGGAGGGCCAGACCGGGCCACATGTCGTGTTGGACGGGCCTGAGTTGTCCTTGATGCCGCTGGGCGACAGCCCCGACCAGGAATGGTGCTGTCTGGTGACCGGCTCGAAGTGAACCGGTCACCAGACCGGGACCTCGATCAGTCGAGCTCGAAACGACCGAGATTCATGACCTTGTCCCACGCGGCCACGAAGTCGCGCGCGAATTTCGACTTCGAGTCGTCACAGGCGTAGACCTCCGCCATGGCCCGCAGCTGCGAGTTCGAGCCGAAGACGAGGTCCACGGCGGTGGCGGTACGCGTGACCTCGCCGGTGGCGCGATCACGGCCGTCGTAGACGTTCTCCGTCGACTCAGACACCTTCCACTCCGTGCCCGGGTCGAGCAGATTCACGAAGAAGTCGTTCGTCAACGTCCCGGGCCGGTCGGTGAAGACGCCGTGTGCCGTTCCGCCGCTGTTCGTGTTGAGGGCGCGCATCCCGCCGATCAGCACGGTCATCTCGGGAGAGGTCAACGTCAGCAGGTTGGCCCGGTCCAACAGCCGCTGCTCGGGCGGAAGCTTGTCACCGGCGCCCAGGTAGTTGCGGAACCCGTCCGCCGTCGGTTCGAGCACCGCGAATGACTCCACGTCGGTCTGCTCCTGCGAGGCGTCGGTGCGCCCCGGAGCGAAGGGGACGGTGACGTCGTGCCCGGCGTCCTTCGCCGCTTTCTCGACAGCCCCGCAACCACCCAGCACGATCAGATCGGCCAGCGAGACCTCCTTCCCACCGGACTGCGAACTGTTGAAGTCCTGTTGGACCCGCTCCAGGGCCTCCAGCACCGTGGCCAGCTCCGCCGGGTCGTTGACCTCCCAGTCCCTTTGGGGCGCGAGGCGGATCCGCGCCCCGTTCGCACCACCTCGCATGTCGGTGAAGCGGAACGTGGCAGCCGACGCCCATGCGGCCGATGCCAGCTGGGAGACGGAGAGTCCCGATGTGAGCAGTTTCGCCTTGAGGGCGGCGATGTCCTCATCACCGATCAGCTCGTGCTCGACCTCGGGCACGGGATCCTGCCACAGCTGCGCCTCCGGAACCCACGGGCCGAGATAGCGCCGGACCGGGCCCATGTCGCGGTGCAGCAGCTTGTACCAGGCCTTGGCGAACGCATCTGCGAACTGCTCCGGGTTCTCGTGGAAGCGCTTCGAGATCGGACCGTAGATGGGATCCAATTTCAGGGCCAGATCCGACGTCAGCATCATCGGCGCGTGCCGTTTTGCCGGGTCGTGTGCATCCGGCACGTTGCTCGTGGCCGACGGATCAGTCGGGGTCCACTGCTTCGCGCCGGCGGGGCTGGTCGTCAGCTCCCATTCGTAGTTGAACAGGTTGTCGAAGTACCCGTTGTCCCATCTGGTCGGCTCGTTGGTCCACGCGCCCTCCAGACCACTGGTGATCGTATCGACGCCCTTGCCGCTGCCGAAGCTGTTGATCCACCCGAAGCCCTGGTGCTCGATGGGACAACCCTCTGGCTCCGGACCGATGTATTCGGGATCGACTGCACCGTGGCACTTGCCGAACGTGTGACCGCCGGCGATCAGCGCAACGGTCTCCTCGTCGTCCATCGCCATACGCCCGAAGGTCTCCCGGATGTCCCTGGCGGAAGCAAGCGGGTCGGGGTTGCCGTTGGGCCCCTCCGGGTTGACGTAGATCAGGCCCATCTGCACGGCGCCAAAGGGCCCGCCGAGTTCCCGATCGCCGCTGTAGCGCTCGTCACCGAGCCACGTGTCCTCGGCACCCCAGAAGACCTCTTCGGGCTCCCAGACGTCCTCCCGCCCGAAGCCGAAGCCGAACGGCGTGAACCCCATCGATTCCAGGGCGCAGTTGCCGGCGAACACCAGCAGGTCGGCCCACGAGATCTTGCGGCCGTACTTCTTCTTGACCGGCCAGAGCAGCCGGCGCGCCTTGTCGAGGTTGGCGTTGTCGGGCCAGCTGTTGAGGGGAGCGAAGCGCTGCGCACCCTCGCCCGCACCACCCCGGCCGTCGGCAATCCGGTAGGTGCCCGCGGCGTGCCACGACAGACGGATGAAGAGTCCGCCGTAATGGCCGTAGTCGGCCGGCCACCAGTCCTGCGAGGTCGTCATCACGTCGAATACGTCGTGCTTCAGCGCCTCGACGTCGAGGGTGGCGAACTCCTCGGCGTAGTCGAAGTCCTCGTCCATCGGAGTGGCCCGGGGAAAGTGCTGGTGGAGCACCTGCAGGTCCAACTGGTTCGGCCACCAGTCCTGGTTCGACCTCGGTCGATGCGGCTTGGTCTCCAGGGCGGGAATCGCCGGGTTCTCGCTCTCGCTGTTGCTCTCGGTTGCTGCCTTCGTCTCTTCCATCGGGTCAGACACGTCGGTCGAATCTCCTATCGTTCGTTCGGGTCAGTGGTTCCAGAAATCGCAGCGACACAGTCGGGGCAACGGCCCCAATACACGACTTCAGCTTCGTCGATCTCGTAGCCCGAGTCGTCGGCGGCCGTCAGGCACGGCGTCTCGCCGACCGCGCAGTCGACATCGACCATCCTGTTGCAGAC
Source organism: Acidimicrobiales bacterium (assembly GCA_046596195.1). GTDB lineage: Bacteria > Actinomycetota > Acidimicrobiia > Acidimicrobiales > JAHFUS01. Next base: position 19,215 of record JBKJNA010000190.1, read on the forward strand.
TCTGCAGATCAGGTGATGGTGGTTGTCGTCGACCCGATCCTCGTAGCGGGTCGACGACCCAGCAGGCTGGATGCGCCGGAGGACACCCTTGTCCGTGAGCGTGGCCAAGGCGTCGTACACCGCCTGACGGGAGATGGCCCCGATCTCAGCCTGGACAGCCTTGTAAATGAGATCAGCCGAGCTGTGCGGTCCGCCGGAAACCGCCCGCAGCACCGCCAGCCGCTGGGCGGTGACCTGAAGGCCGTGCGTGCGAAGGAGGGCGCTGTTCTCGACGGACGCTCCCGGGGACACAGAGGGACCCTACTACCAATGCTGGGATACGTCCAGATCTCGGTCCTATCCACTTTCTGACTGGGTGGATCACCGAGACGAGCGCCGTACAATGGCCGGGATGATGGCAAGGTCACTCCTACCATGATCATCCTGGCCACCAGGGACCTCGACATCACGTTCGAGCGGCTGCAGCGTGGCGACATCGGGGTCGTCCAGGAGCCGACCAGCAGCCGTACGGGATTCGAGACCGTGCCTTCCGCAACCCCGCCGGCAACACGGTCCGCATCCAGGAGCCTCGCTGACACGGTGGGCAAGGCCACGCAGGCGCGTGCACGGCACGTCGACAGCCATGATCGGATCCGCGTCCACGGCGCTCGAGTGAACAACCTCAAGGACATCAACGTCGAGATACCGAAACGGCGGTTGACGGTGTTCACCGGCGTCTCCGGCTCGGGCAAGAGCTCACTGGTGTTCGGCACGATCGCTGCTGAGTCGCAGCGGCTGATCAACGAGACGTACAGCGCTTTCGTGCAGGGCTTCATGCCGACGCTGGCGCGCCCCGAGGTGGACGTCCTCGAAGGGCTGACGACTGCGATCATCGTCGACCAGCAGCGGATGGGATCCGACCCGCGATCCACGGTCGGCACAGCCACCGATGCCAATGCCATGCTGCGCATCCTGTTCAGCCGGCTCGGGAATCGCACATCGGCACGCCTGCTGCATATGCGTTCAACGTCCCTTCGGTGCGGGCAAGCGGCGCCATCACGGTCGACCGTGGTGCCAAGAAGACGGTGCGGGCGAACTTCAACCGCCTCGGCGGCATGTGTTCGCGTTGCGAGGGAATGGGCTCGGTGACCGACTTCGACCTGTCGCAGCTATTCGACGACAGCAAGTCGCTCAACGAGGGTTCACTTACGATCCCTGGCTACAGCATGGACGGCTGGTACGGCCGTATCTTCAATGGCTGCGGCTTCTTCGACCCGGCCAAGCCAATCAGCAAGTTCACCAAGAGGGAGCTCCACGACCTGCTCCACAGGGAGCCGACCAAGATCAAGGTCGACGGCGTTAACCTCACCTACGAGGGCCTTATTCCCAAGATTCAGAAGTCGATGTTGTCCAAGGACGTCGATGCCTTGCAGCCGCACGTCCGCGCCTTCGTCGAGCGGGCGATCACCTTTACCACCTGCCCCGAGTGCGACGGCACCCGGCTAGCAGGGGAGGCCCGCTCGTCGAAGATCAAGGGAATCAACATCGCGGCCGCCTGCGCGATGCAGATCTCCGACCTTGCCGCATGGGTCGGCGGCGTCAAAGAGCCGTCGGTGGCGCCGCTGCTGACGACGCTGGAGCAGGCACTGGACTCTTTCGTCGAGATCGGGCTCGGATACCTCTCGCTCGAACGGCCGTCAGGCACGCTGTCCGGTGGCGAGGGGCAGCGCGTCAAGATGATCCGCCAACTCGGCTCATCGCTCACCGACGTCACCTACGTCTTCGATGAGCCGACCATCGGTTTGCACCCCCACGACATCCAGCGGATGAACGACCTGCTACTGCGGCTGCGGGACAAGGGCAACACGGTGCTCGTCGTGGAGCACAAGCCGTTGGTCATCGCCATCGCTGACCACGTCGTCGACCTAGGCCCTGGCGCCGGTACGGCGGGTGGCACCGTCTGCTTCGAGGGCTCCTTCGAGGGGCTGCTGGCCAGCGGCACCCTGACAGGACGTCACCTCGACGACCGAGCGGCCCTCAAGTCATCGGTGCGGACACCCACGGGCGTGTTGGAGATCCGCGGCGCGACGGCGCACAACCTTCGCGACGTCGACGTCGACATCCCGCTGGGAGTGCTCTGCGTCCTTACCGGCGTCGCAGGCTCAGGCAAGAGTTCCTTGATCACAGCCTCGGTCGCGGGCCGCGAGGGAGTCGTGTCGGTCGACCAGGCGGCGATCAAGGGCTCACGGCGCAGCAACCCGGCGACGTACACCGGGTTGCTCGAGCCGATCCGCAAGGCGTTCGCGAAGGCCAACGGGGTGAAGCCGGCCCTGTTCAGCGCCAACTCCGAAGGCGCCTGCCCCAACTGCAACGGCGCCGGAGTCATCTACACCGACCTCGCGATGATGGCTGGCGTCGCCACCACCTGCGAGGTCTGCGAGGGGAAGCGGTTCGAGGCGTCGGTGCTCGACCATCGCCTCGGTGGCCGCGACATCACCGAGGTGCTGTCGATGTCGGTGACCGAGGCCGCTGCGTTCTTCGGCGCCGGCGAGGGCCACACCCCGGCTGCGCGAGTCATCCTCGACCGGCTTGCCGACGTCGGTCTCGGCTACCTCAGCCTTGGCCAGCCGCTTCCGACGCTGTCCGGGGGTGAGCGGCAGCGCCTCAAGCTGGCCACTCACCTGGGCGAGAAGGGCGGCGTCTACGTCCTCGACGAGCCGACCGCTGGCCTGCACCTCGCTGACGTCGAGCAGTTGCTCGGTCTGCTCGACCGGCTGGTTGACTCTGGAAAGTCGGTCATCGTCATCGAGCACCACCAGGCGGTGATGGCGCATGCCGACTGGCTCATCGACCTCGGTCCCGGTGCCGGCCATGACGGTGGCACGATCGTTTTCGAGGGCACGCCGGCCGCCCTCGTCGCTTCTCGCTCGACTCTCACCGGCGAGCACCTCGCGACCTACGTCGGCAGCTGAGACCGGCGCTGGGTCAGCCAGCGCTCCCGTCTACCCGGCGGGCGCGGTCACTGATTGGCCTCCTGCGTGACGCTCGCGACACGTGATGCGCGCAGGGGGACTCTCAAGCTGGGTGCGATGAGGATCTTGGCGTGCAGGTCGGGGTCAGCAAGCGACGCGAAGGCCTCGCCGACGCCGTCCAACCCGACAGTGCCAGTGAGGATCGGTGCGGCATCGACCTTACCGTCCGCAAGCAGGTGGAGGGTGTCGCGGAACTCCAGCGGGGTGTAGCCGACCACGAAGCGCAGGTCGATCTCCTTGTTGATCGCCATCGCCGGCCTGATCGTGTCAGGGGTCATGCAGACGCCGGCAACCACGACGCGGGAGGACAGCGGCGCGTCGGAGACGATGCCCTCGAGGATGCCGGGTACGCCGACGCACTCGAAGATCACCGGCCGCTTCGGGGCCGTCACGCCGAACCGGTCGGCGGCTCTCCACACGTGGTGCCAGGGCACGGGGAGCCGAGTCAGCTTGTCCATGGTGTCGAGCCCCAGCCGCGCCTTTGCGGAGATCGAGGTCAGGTGTCCGTGCTCCTTGCCGTCGGCGTACGGCGAGTTCTCGCGCGGATCGACGGCCACGTCGGCGCCGCAGGCCAGGGCCAGGGACCGCCGTCCCGCCGACAGGTCGCTGGCCACGACGGTGCGGACGCCCTGCGCCTTCAGCATGGTGATCACGGCGAGGCCCACCGGGCCACAGCCGATCACGATCGCGACGTCCTTCTTGGTGATCTCCGAGCGCTGGACCGCGTGCCAGCCGATGGCCAGTGGCTCGGTCAGGGCAGCGAGTTCGGGTGACAGGCCGTTGGGCACGGCCAGCATCAGGGACTCCTCGACGACCACCTGCTCGGCGTAGGCCCCGGGCGCTGCGGCCGACAGGCCGATGGCGTGGATGTCGTCGCCGTGGCGGACGAGCGGAAGCGCCACGACGATCGTCCCGGTGGGGAGCTTGCTGCGGCAACCTGGGCCGTACTCAGCTATTTCGCCGCTGAACTCGTGTCCGAACACGACCTGCTGGTCGGCGCGCGCAAAGCCGTCATAGCCGGCCTCGACGAGCACGTCGGCCTGCTCGTCGGAGTGGTGGCGGGCGTGCAGATCGGAGCCGCAGATCCCGCAGCGCAGCACGTTGAGCAGCACCTGTCCCTTGCCAGGGCGAAGGTCAGGGACGTCCACCACCTGGAGGGTCGACCGGTGGCACGTGACCGCCCTCATGTCGTGTTTCCGGTGTGGCTGACGACCTGCCGGTCCTCGCGGAGGCTCACGCGGGCAGCAGGCTGTCGTCGAACGGGGGCAGGGGCTTGATAAAGGGAGCGAGCAGGTCGCCCGCCTGCTGCGCGGTGAGGACGTCGGCAGGGTCGAGCTTGATGTATTCGCGCTCACCATCGAACTCCCACACGTCCTCGCCGAGGAGGCGACACTGGTCGTCGTAGGGCCAGATCATGGCGATCTGCGACTTGGTGAGGTACATCGCGTCGGGGTCGGCGTCGACGCCCGCCGCGACGAGCTCCGCACCCAGGGTCTGCTGGTAGGCAGTGCCCCGGCCGAAAACCATGTGGTCGCCGACGGAGACGAGCTCGTCCTCGACGTAGAAGACGCACTGGTCGGTGTCGGTCCAGTGCTGGTAGAGCATCTCGACCTGTTCGCGGCCCTCGAGACGGAACGGCTCCTGGCCCCTGAGGCTGAACCGGTAGACCGGGTTCTCGACGGTGAGCTCGGGCTCGAGGATCTCCTTGTAGCGCCCGGCCGACTCGAGGTAGCGGTGTCGCAGGTAGGCCTGCAACAGGTAGCGGTGCCGGGGGTTGGTCGT
>JBKJNA010000104.1:0-3974 GCA_046596195.1 Acidimicrobiales bacterium
GGGCACGGCATCCTCGTGGCGCCGGCCATGGCCCAACTCCGGCACGGCCTGCGCGCCTACCTGGTGAAGGAGGGCTCGCCGGGGGAGGCCCTCGGCCGCCTCAACGAGCTCGTCAACTACCTGCTGCCCGACGCCATGGCGTCGGTCGTCGTGGTCGAGCTCGACCCGGCCACCGGTCGGGCCCGGATGGCCAACGCCGGCCACCTGCCGCCGGTCCTCACCCATGCTGGGGTGGCCCGCCTAGTGGAGGGGGGGCGGGGCCCGGTTCTAGGGGCGCTGCCCGATCCCCGCTACCCCGACCTCGAGCTCGACCTCGGCGCAAACGACACGCTCCTGCTCTACACCGATGGTCTCATCGAGTCCCGCACCGAGTCGCTCGACGACGGGCTCGAGCGCCTGCGCTGCGCCGCCGAGTCGCTCGCCCCCGACCTCGACGCAGCGTGCGAGTCGGTGCTGGGCCTCAGCGTGGGCGACGACGACGTGACCGTGCTGGCCCTCCGGCGGGGCTAGTGGTGCCGCGCGGAAGTTCGTCGGGGTATCCGGCTACGCGTTGAAGGGGTCGAGGTAGAGGCCGCACGCGCAGTCGAGGGCCTCTTCAGCGGCGCCGACGGGTGTGCCGGTAGGGAGGAATGAGTCCTCGTAGTCGTCGTGACTGGCCCGGTAGATGGCGAAGCCCCACAGGTGGGCCGAGCCGCCGTAGCGGAGCCGGCACAGCTTGACGACGGTGCCGTCGTGGCAGCGTCCGTCGATATAGGCGAAGTTGGCCCGGAAGCGGACGTCGATGCCGGCGAGGGAAGGCCAGTGGGTGCGGGCGTGGCCGTTGAGCCGGGTGGTGAGGTTGGCCTTGGTCGAGGGGGGCGGGGCCTTCATCGGCCCCATCCTTGCCGGGCCGGGTTCAGGCGGCGACGCCGTGCTGGGCTGCGGCGCCGACCCGCTCGAGCATGGCTGTGAGGTCTGCGGTGGTGAATCGCCAGTCGAAGGGAGTCGCCGACTCGTTGTAGCGGTCCTGAAAGCGGCGGAGCCGGTCGGCCAGGGCGTCGAGATCGGCGAAGTCCGCAGGCTTGATGACCTTGCGCTGGATGATGGAGAACACGATCTCGATCTGGTTGAGCCACGAGGCGTGGATCGGAAGGTGCACGAGCCGGGCGGTCGGCCACGCCTCGGCCATCCGGTCGACGGATCGGTGGCCGTTGTGGGACGACCCGTTGTCGACGACCCAGTACACGGTCCGGGCCGACGCATAGGGCTCCGTCGTCATCACCTTCTCGACCAGTTCCATGAACGGCACGATCCCCGTCTTGTCGGCGATCGTGCCGAACAGCCGGCCGCGATGAACGTCGTAGGCGCCCATGTAGGCGAGCGTCCCGCCCCGCTCGTACTCAAACTCGACCTGAGAAATCTGCCCCGGCTCGGCTGGGCGGGATGGGTGGCGGCGGCGCAGCGCCTGGAGCTGGGACTTCTCGTCGGCGGAGATCACGTAGTCGTCGGGACCAAGCTGAATCCCGCGCCACACGCGGGCGTAGAGGTCCAGGACCCGGGCCGCCTTGGCGGCGAAGTCGGGGTCACGGGGGAAGATCCACGACCGGTAACGCCACGGCTTGATGGCGTCGGCATGCAGCCAGCGGCGCACCGTCGAGGACGAGATCGCCGGCACCAGCCCCTCCCGGACCGCCTGGCCGGCGAGCTCGGCCGAGCTCCACCGCGACAATGGCACTCGCGATTCTCGGGCGGCTCGCACGCCAACGCCTTGATCCCGGCCACCACCTCGGAGCCGAACCGGCGGGGCCGACCCGACCGGGGACGGTCCGCCAACCCGGCGAGCCCTTCCTCGCAGAACCGCTTCCGCCACCGAGACGCCACGTCCACGCAGACGCCGACCTGCAACGCTATATCCACGTTCTGCACGCCGTCGGCAGCCAACAACACGATCCGCGCCCGCACCACCGACGCATGCGACGCCGAACGAGACGCCGCCCGTTCCTCGAGCACCGCCCTGTCCTCGCTCGACAACCGGACCACGAACGGCGACCGACGAGACACGGAAACCTCCGCTACGATCAGGGGCAGGCTCACCCCAAAGTTACACCGCTGTACTTATCGGCAGCAGCACTAGTCGAAGGAGATACCGCATGTACATCGGTGGAGGCGTGGGACTCCTCGTTCTCATCATCATCATTGTTCTTCTCCTTCGGAGGTGACTGGCAGGCTGGCCGGGCGGTGGATACGCCCTTGTCGGCGCTGCGAACTTGCCGACGATCAACATCACCCCACCTGAACGGAAACCGGCCGATGCGCTCGGCGGCTGCCGCAGCCGGCGCCTTCCCTCTGGTTCAACTAGATGGACTCTCCCGCTTCTCGAGGCCCACGGCGGCGTTGAGCTGGCGCACGTGCTCCTGGCTTAGTTCTGAGTGCTCCATCATCTCGGCCAAAGCGCTGGCGATGGCGTTGAGCTTCCGCTGGGTCGCCTTGTTCGCCCGCCAGCCCTCATTCTCGAGCAATGCCACCATGAGGAAGGTGACCAGCGCGGCGACGATCTGCAACACGTCGACCCAGCGATGGGAGAACTCGACGATTGGGCCCGTGACCGCCCACGCCAGCACCATCCCGACGCACACAACGAAGAACGGCGCCCGGCTGACGACTGTGGTCATCACGTCGGCGAGGTGGTCGAACCAGCTCCTGTCGCCGCTGACATCGCTCGGGCTGGTGGGACGGTTGCCGGGCATGGTTCTCCTTCCGGATGGACTCTTGCATGATGCATCGATTCTCGCGAACCTCGATTCGGCTTGACCACGGTGCGGGCGGGCCCCGGATGCTCGGCGATGCCAGTCGTCTGCTGCGCTCGTCGCTTGAGGAATGCAGCTGCAGGCAAAGACGGCATGTGACCCTCTCGCATTCGCGGCGTCGGCTGGCCTGGCGGGAGACCCTCGACTTCGATGGCGAGGTCTACGCTGGCGTCATGGTCCTTCCCAGCGCCTCGATGGCTGGCAAGCTCATGGCGGCCATTCCTAAGATCACCGTCCCCTCACCCTGGCTCGACGCCATCGAAAGCGATAGGACCGCGGGCACCAAGCTGGCCTGTGAGTTCGCTCAGGAGATCGCCGAGAGCGGCGTCTTCGATGGCGTGCATCTTATCCCTGGGGTCCGCTACCGAGAAACCGCAGCTTCTCTCGAAAAGCTCAACCGTTGAGGGAGGGGCGAGCCCGGGAGCGGTACAGCTGCGATTATGGGGCGCGACGAAGGCCGATATTGGGCGATCCACGGCCGTGTCGTTCGGTGAGGATCTGAACCCCGTGAGCGCCGATGCAGCAGCTTGGACGACGCCGATACAGGTATCCGCCGGAGGACGGATGTGGGTCACGGCGCGGCTAGCCAGATGCGGACGGCAACGGCTCGTGCCCGGGCGTGGCCGGGCGAGCCACCTTAAGCTCGAGCCAATGTGCAAACGCCGCGAGCACCGACAACACGAGGGCTGGCCACCACGGTCGATCGTTCCCGAGTGAGTAGAGCAGGAGGAGACCTCCCCATCCGCTCACCGCCCTCATGATCGACGCCAGCCGGTCCGACCGGTGCAGACCATCACGCGCCCGCCGGACCCCGAGAGCTATCGCCAGCACGCTCGACGCTGCGACGACCATCCCGACGCAGGACCAGAACCGCTGTCTCCACACCTGTTCGCCCCCGGCGCGGTCGTATGTAAGGTAGGTATCGCCGTTCGCCACGACGATCTGGTACACGGTGCCACGCCAAGAAAGAACATCGATGGGGACGTGCTGACGGAGGTACCGGTCATCCCGCTCGACCTCGGTCGCACGAGCGGTGTTCCATGGCCAGTCCAGCGCTGTACCGTCGTCTAGGTGGCTGTTGAAGTAGTCGTCTGACCATCCACCGCTCCAGCCGGCCGGTGTTCGACAATCCGGGCATGGCATTGGGTATGGCGACGCTCGACCAGCGCTTCGAAAGCCCGAGAGAGC
>JBKJNA010000041.1:0-2742 GCA_046596195.1 Acidimicrobiales bacterium
GACAGGGGCAGGGCCAGGGCTCTCCGTCAGGGGGCGGTGGTGGCACCAACACGCCGACCGCACCGGGCAGTACCGGGTCGGGTGGCGCACTGGGCGGGACCGGCCGCAATCCGAGCACCGAGCCCGCCACCAGTCCGGCGGTCTACGACCCGGCCACCTCCGCTGGCCCTGACCTCGCCACCGGCGGTTCGGTCGGCGCCGGGCCGCAGGGTGGGCCCGTCGGACAGGCGGCGGGCCCCAACTCCGCCGGACCGGCCAGCGTGCCGCTGGCCGACGCCCTCCCTCGCTACGAGCCGCAGGCCACCGCCGCCCTCGACCGCCTCGACCTCCCCCCGTCCGTGCGCGACATGGTGCGCGCCTACTTCGACGGCCTGGCCGACCTGTGACTGCGCCGACACGACCCACGCCAACCCTGCGTACGCCGAGTCTGCCCACTTCTGCCACGTCTGGGGGCCGGAAGTGGGCACACTTGAACTGGCTGGCAACTAGGAAGCACCGCTCCCGACCTCGTCATGCCTCCCCGGTGTCGCGGCCTCCCGGCGCCGCCCTCGGCGCCTGGCCGACAAAATGAGCTCACCAGCGAGCTCCCGGCCAACCACCCAGGGAGATCACGAATGAACAATCGGGATGCAGCACCTCGGGCGCCCGCCAGATCCAGGAGTGCCCACTTCTGCCTCCCCGAGGGACCAGAAGTGGGCAGACTCGAATGGTTCTCGAGCCGGAGGAGCGAGGAGGGAAGCCAGGTGGCCCAGGGGCCGCCGCAGCTGCGGCGGGAGACAGGCGAGCGGAGCGAGCGAGCCGGCGGAGGCGGCCCCCCGCCTGGCTGGACTGACGAGCGGAGGAGGCGAGCCCCCTGGGCGAGCCGGAGGAGCGAGGAGGGAAGCCAGGTGGCCCAGGGGCCGCCGCAGCTGCGGCGGGAAACACGGCCGATTGTGGCCAGTCATGCAGCTCTGGCCGTGCGACGATCGTCTCGTGGCTCCTGCACCGGTGACCGACCACGAGGCCTGCTACCGGGCCGTGCAGGCCCGTGACGCACGCTTTGACGGGCGGTTCTGCACGGCGGTGACCACCACCGGGATCTACTGCCGGCCTTCGTGCCCGGCCCGCACGCCGAAGTCGGGGAACGTCCTCTTCTACGCCTGTGCGGCGGCGGCCGAGGAGGCCGGCTTCCGGGCGTGCAAGCGGTGCCGGCCCGAGTCGGCGCCCGGCGACCCCGACTGGGACCGCCGGGGCGACCTCGTGGCCCGCGCGGTGCGGTTGATCGCCGACGGGGCCGCCGCCGAGGGCGGGGTCCCCGGCCTGGCCCGCCGGCTACACGTCAGCGAGCGCCACCTGCGCCGTCTGTTCGTCGACGAGCTGGGCGCCGGCCCGCTGCAGGTGGCGGCCACCCGGCGGCTGGCCCTGGCCCGCCTGCTCCTCGACCAGACCGATCTCCCCGTCACCCAGGTCGCCTTCGCCGCCGGCTTCGCCAGCATCCGCCGGTTCAACGACGCCATGGCCAGGGCGTACGGGTCGGCCCCTTCAACCATGCGCCAGTGCCGTCGTCCACCACCTCCGGGCGCCCTCCGCGTCCGTCTCCCCGCCCGCCCGCCGTTCGCCGGGCAGGCCGTCCTTGCCTTCCTCGGTGCCCACACCACGCCCGGGGTCGAGGAGGTGGTGGACGGAACCTACCGGCGCGTTGTCCACGGCGGCATCCTGGCCGCCACCCCCGACTCCAGCGGGCTGACGGTCGCGCTGTCCGTCGACGATGTGCGCTTCGTCGGCCCGCTGGTGGGCGCGGCACGACGGCTGTTCGACCTCGACTGCGACCCGGGGGCGGTGGCCGAGGTGCTCGGCGTCGACCCGCTCCTGCAGCCGGCGCTGGCGGCCACCCCCGGCATCCGCCTTCCTGGCGCCACCGACGGGTTCGAGGCGGCGGTGCGCACGGTCCTCGGCCAGCAGGTCTCGGTGGCCGGGGCCACCACGCTCGCCGGACGGGTCGTCCGGGTCTGCGGCGAGCCGCTCGACGACCCGACCGGCGGGCTCACCCACCGCTTCCCCTCGGCGGCGGTGCTCGCGACGGCGGACCTCAGCGGGATCGGCCTCACCACCGGCCGGGTCGCGTCCATCCGGGCCCTGTCGGAGGCGGTGGCCGACGGCCGCCTCGACCTGTCCCCCGCCGCCGACCGCGAGGCCGCTGGCGCCCTGCTCCTCTCACTTCCCGGGATCGGCCCCTGGACCGCTGCCCTGGTGGCCGCTCGGGCCCTCGGGGACCCCGACGCCCTGCCCGCCTCCGATCTCGCCTTGCGGCGGGCCGCCGGCCTCGACACCCGGGCGCTGCTGGCCCGGGCCGAGGCGTGGCGCCCCTGGCGCAGCTACGCCACGTTCGCCCTCTGGGCGGCCTACATCAAGAAGGGACCCCGATGACCAACGTCGAAGCGCTGCTCGCCGCCACCCACCCGACCCCCGCCGGCCCGTTCACCTTCGTCGCCGGCACCGAGGGCGTGTGCGCCGCCGGCTTCACCGACAACCTCTCGCTGGTGGCCGCCCTGCGGGGGCCGCGCTCCCAGCAGGCCGACATCCGGGTGGTGGGCGACGCCGGCGACGCCTCGAAAGCCGTCATCGCCTGGGGCGAGGGCGACGTCGACGCCCCTCTCGGCGTGGCGGTCTGCCCAGACGGCACCGAGTTCCAGGTGGCCGTGTGGGCGGCGCTGCGCACGATCTCCCCGGGGTGCCCGCTCAGCTACGCCGGGCTGGCGGGGG
>JBKJNA010000221.1:0-10882 GCA_046596195.1 Acidimicrobiales bacterium
CGGCTGACCGGTGTGGGCCGGGCCGGCGGGCCGGCTGGCGCCTCCCCGCTCCGGTCAGCGGGATCGGCTCCTTCCGGCACCGATCGGCTGACCAATGTCGGCCGAGCCGAGGGGCGCCGGCCGGGCAGCCGGCGGGCGACGCCAACGAGGCCGGACGGAGCAAGGGCGACCACGGCCAGGGCGAGGCAGCCGAACACGAGGCCGAGCTTGTCGCGGAGGTGCTCCTGGAACACGTCGAGGCCGAGTCCGAAGGTGAGGAGGAGGGCCCCTACGACCGGGCCGGCCAGCGTGCCCACGCCCCCGACGGTCACGGTGATCACGTACCGGAAGGACTCGGCCTGCACGTCGAGGGCGCTGCCCGAGCTGACCGACAGGGTGCGCAGGGCCGACAGCCAGCCCGCCACCGCCACCACTGCGGCCGACATGGCGAACGCCGCCACCCGATAGCGGTACGGGTCGATGCCGCTGGTGCGGGCCGCCACCTCGGCGTCCCGTACGGCGGTGAGCGCCCTCCCCGACCGGCTCCGGGCCAGGTTCCGGGCCAGCCAGAGGGCGACCAGGAGGAACACGGCGGACGTGTAGTACACCCCGGCCAGCGTGTGCCCCCGGGCCAGGAAGGCATTGCGGGTGTCGGGGATGCGCTCGACCGTGCGGCCGCCCAGGCCGCCCAGCTGGTCGGCCGCCAGCACCACCACGGCGGGTATGAGGAGGCCGAAGGCGAGCGTGACGACGGTGAGGTGGAAGCCCCGCCGGTGGCAGCACGCCAGGGCCAGCACCGTCCCCAGGCCGGCGCCCACGACGACGGCGAACACGGGCCCGAACCACGGCGCGTTGCGCACGAAGAAGTCGGGCGCGATGGATCCGTCACCCAGCAGGTACGGGCCGAAGACGGCGCCCGCATAGCCGCCGGCCACGAAGAAGCCGGCGTGACCCAGCGACAGCAGGCCGGTCGACCCCAACGCCACGTTGAGGCCGGTCGCGGCGGTGGCCAGGATCATCGCCTCCACCCCGAGGTCGAGCCACTTGCGGTTGCCGGCCTGGGACGGCCCCAGCCACAGCATGAAGCCCACCAGGGCGGCGATCGGCCACAAGCGGACTGCGAGGGCCTGGGCCCGATCGACCACGACCTAGACCTTCTCCACGACGCGGCGGCCGAGCAGCCCGGTGGGGCGGACGGCCAGCGTCACCAGGAACAGGGCGAACACGGCCACGAACTCGTAGCGGCTGCCCGAGGGCGAGACCGTCCGGGCCACGGCCGACACGGCCGCCACCGCATACCCGCCGACGAGCGCGCCCCGCGCCGACCCGAGCCCGCCCAGCACCGCGGCCACGAACGCCTGGAGGCCGAGCAGCAACCCGTTCTCCAGGCGCACGAACACCTTGGGCGCCAGCAGGACAGCGGCCACCGCGGCGAGGGCGCCGGCCAAAGCGAAGGCGGCGGTCACGACCCTGCCCGTGTCGACACCGACGAGGGCCGCCGCCTCCCGGTCGTCGGCCACCGCCCGCAACGCCCGCCCGAACGCTGTGGCCCGCAGCGTGACATCGACCCCGACCACCAGGGCCAGCGTCGTCACCACGATCACGATGTCGGTCGGCGTCACCGCTACCCCCGCCACGCTCCACACGTGGCGGCCGAGGACGGAGCCCACCAGCGGCGGGAGGGCGTGGGGCGAGGAGTCGACGCCGATGCGCACGAGGTCCACCGCCACCAGGCCGGCGGCGAACGTGGTGAGCACCCAGCCCACGTCGGTGGCCGTGTCGACGCGCCGCAGCGGGCGCAGGGCGATCACCTCCACCGCCGCGCCGGCCAGAGCCGTCCCCGACACCGCCAGCACCAGGGCCACCGCGATCGGTACGCCGGCCCGGCTCAGCGCGTAGGCCCCGTAGCCGCCCACCACCAGCAGCGGGCCCTGGGCGAAGTTCACGATGCCGGTGGCCGAGAACACCAGGCTGTACCCCAGCGCCACCAGCGCCAGCGCCGACCCCACCGTGGCCGTCGACACCAGGACCTGGACGAGGTCGGTCACCGTGCACCGCCGGCGGTTCTCCGGTCACATGAACGCGCTCTGCGAGTTCGAATGACCGGAGAAGCGGAGAGGCAGGGCATCGTCACTTCAGTGGAGCCGGCAGTCCGGCGCCAGGGCGCCGTCCCGCCTGGTGCACTGGGTGCCGTAGCCCTCGGCGAGGATCTGGTCGACCAGGGCGGGGTGGGCCCGACGGTTGGCCTCGAGGGTGGGCCGGACGAGCTGGGTCGGGCCGGCGGGGGTGCCGGCGAAGGCTTGGCCGGGCGACCATTCGAGGCCCAGCCGGTAGGGCGGGTCGGTGGGGGCGGGGCCCGAGGCGCCCCGCTCCATGGTGACGATGGCCACCTCGTCGGACGTGCGGGCCAGGTGGCGGTCGCGGGTGAAGCCGAACTCGAGCGAGGCGAACGTCATCGGTCCGGCCTCCTCCATACCGCGGGTGACCTTGGCCCGGTCGGTGGAACCGGCCTTGCGCACGCCGGCCAGGAGCGCGGCCAGGCCGTCGGGCGCCGATTCCTCGCCGCCGGTCGGCTCCCGGCCGAGGAACTTCCGCATCCACCCGCCGATGGCGAACGATGGCAGGTAGACCAGCCCGCCCACGTGCCAGGCGGTGACCGTGCCGACGCGCGCCTTGTCACCGGCCAACTCCACCCAGCTGCGGTCGCCGCTGCCGGGCGGCGAGCCGAAAACTTGGGGGTGCCAGCCCCCGGCGGGCGGCGCCTTGGCCGTGGGCGTGTCGACGTAGGCGGCGTCCAGGTCGTGGAGCTGCGACACCACGCCGGCCGTGTTGGTGTTGAGCCCGTCCACGTAGAGCACCTGCGGCCGGCCCTCCCGCAGGCGCTGCAGTTGGGGGCCGTAGTCGGAGTCCACCAGGGAGAACGTCTCCACGCCGGTGATATCGATGCCGGCCTTCGAGAAGGACGCCTCGAAGCGGGACCGGGCGGTGGCGCCCGGGTCGAGCAACGCGTCGTACATGTAGGCGGCCGTGGTGTAGCCCCGATCCGACGCGGCATAGGCGGCCAGCACCGACTTGGCGTAGCGGTCCGGCAGCAGGATCTGGAACACCGACCGGCCCGCCCGGTCGCCCTCCGGGTAGAGGTGGCCCGAGGAGAACGGGTCGTTGAAGACGGCCACCACCGGCATCTGGTCGCGTTTCACCTGGGGCAGGGCCTGGCTGAAGCCGACGGCGCCGCACCACAGGATGCCGATCACGCCCTTGCTCACCAGGTCGGCGTAGACCCGGGGGCCGGCGGACGGGTCGATGCCGGTGTCGCGCTCGACCAGCTCGACCTTGCGCCCGCCCACCCCGCCCGTGCTGTTGATCTGTCGGACGGCGGCGTCGAGCGAGCGGTCGACGATGTCGCCGAGGAAGGCACCCACCCCCGAGAACGGGGCCACCACGCCCACCCGCAACGTGTCGGACGAGCCCGCCGGCCCGCCGCTGCCCGGGCCTGCGCTCCCCGGCGGGCCGTCGTTCCCGTAGGCGCACGCACTGAGAAGTGCCGGCGCCCCGGCCGCCGCCGCCGCCGCCAGCCCGGCCTGCCCTGCCCACTGCAGGAACCGGCGCCGCGAGACCGCGCAACCGCTTCCCGGGCGCGGAGGCGGGAGCACTACGAAAGGCTGTCGAGGCCGGCCGTGAGGCGGCCGGCGTGACTGCGCTCGGCCCTCTTCACCGTGCGCAGGTTGCCTTCGGTGCGGGAGCCCTCGAGCTTCGCCATCCCCGCGACCCTACGGGACGACGCGACCGGACGAAGCGGACGTCCCCGTAGAATGCCCGGGATGACGACCACCGACGAGGACCTGCAGAAGGATCTCAGGCCTGGCCGTCAGCGTCTCGCCCTCGGACTCGCCGTCGGGGTGACCATCCCCGGCATCGCCCTGCGGATCGGCGACGGCCATCTGTCCGATCCCATGCTCGCGCTCCTGTTCGGGCTTGCCATCGTGGGCGCCGCCTTCCTGCTGTCGTGGGCGGCCGAGGTCGCCCAGCTCGACATCTCGGCCGGCCTGGCCATCGCCCTGCTGGCCTTCATCGCCGTGCTGCCCGAGTACGCCGTCGACCTGGTGTTCGCCATCAAGGGTGGCAACGCGTTCGAGCAGACGGGGCGCGAGTGTCTGGCGCCCGGCGGCGGCGAGTCACCGTGCGGCCTCGCCCTGGCCAACATGACAGGAGCGAACCGTCTCCTCATCGGCGTCGGCTGGAGCGTGGTCGGCTTCATCGCCTACCGGCAGTGGAAGAAGCGGGGCAACCCCGAGAAGGGCCGGGAGATCCGCCTCGACCGCTCCCATTCGGTCGAGCTGGCCTTCCTCGTGGTGGCCACCATGTACTCGCTCACGCTGCCGCTGAAGCGGTCCATCACCCTCCTCGACGCCGGCGTGCTCATCACCATCTTCGTGCTGTACACGATCCGGATCTCGCGGGCGCCGGCCTCCGAGCCCCACCTGGTCGGCCCCGCACGGTGGATCGGCTGCTTCAGCGTGCGGGGTAGGCGGCTCACGGTTGTAGGTCTGTTCCTCTTCGCCGCCGCGGTCATCCTCCTGTGCGCCGAACACTTCGCCGAGGCGCTGGTGGCGTCGGGAGAGTCGCTCGGGGTGAGCGAGTTCCTCCTCGTGCAGTGGCTGGCCCCGCTCGCTTCCGAAGCGCCCGAACTGCTGGTGGCGTGCCTCTACGCGTACCGCCTGAACACCGACGCCGCCCTCGGCACGCTTGTGTCGTCGAAGGTCAACCAGTGGACCCTGCTCGTGGGAACCCTGCCCATCGCATTCGCCATCGCGTCGGGCGGCACGCACGGCCTGCCCATCGTCGGCAACCAGCGGGAGGAGCTGTTCCTCACCGCCGCCCAGTCCGCATTCGCCGTCGCCATCCTGGTGAACCTGTCGATGTCGGTGAAGGAGGCGGGCCTGCTGTTCGGCCTGTTCATGGTGCAGTTCGTGGCCGGCGCCGTCGGGCCCGAGTCGATCCACGACGAGGTACGCATCCTCACCGGCATCGCCTACCTCGTGATGGCCGCCGTCTACGTCCTGCGCTCGCGCCGGCAGGTGCCGGTGTTGTTGCGGGACGGCTTCCGCACGTCGTACGCGGACATGAGCGCCGAGAGCTGACCACGTGAGCGGGCCGTTCACCCGGGCGGCGGCCCTCGACCGGATGGCGACGGAGCAGTTCGACGTCCTGGTGATCGGCGGGGGCATCACGGGTGCCGGGGTGGCTCTCGACGCTGCCTCGCGTGGCCTGCGGACGGCCCTGGTGGAACGGCGGGACTTCGCCTCGGGCACGTCATCCAAGTCGTCGAAGCTGGTGCACGGGGGCCTGCGGTACCTGCAGCAGCGGGAGTTCCGGCTGGTGCGGGAGAACCTGACCGAGCGCCGACGCCTGCTGGCCAACGCGCCCCACCTGGTGTCGCCCATGGCCTTCGTGATCCCCCTGCTCGGCGCGGGCGGGGTGGCGAACGAGGCGCTGGCCCGGGGGTACTCCACCGCGCTGTGGGCCTACGACCTCAGCGGCGGCCTGCGCATCGGCCACCGCCATCGCCGGCTCTCGACGTCGGAGGTGCTGACCGCCCTGCCCGCGCTGCGCCCCGACCGGGTGGCCGCCGGTTTCGAGTACCACGACGCCTTCGCCGACGACGCCCGCCTCACCCTGGCCGTCGTGCGCAGCGCCGTCCTCGACCACGGCGCGGTGGCGGCCAACTACGCGCCGGTGGCGGGGCTGCTCACGCGCCCGGGCACCGGGGGTGCGGTCGCAGGCGCCGTTCTGGACGACGGGCGCGAGGTGCGCGCGGGCGTGGTGGTCAACGCCACCGGCGTGTGGGCCGACCGGGTCGACGCCCTGCACGACCCGGGCCGGCGCCCCACGCTGCGCCCGGCCAAGGGCATCCACATCACCGTCGAGCGCTCCCGCCTCCCGGTGACGACGGCCGGCGTGCTCCCGGTGCCGGGCGACTCCCGGTCGATCTTCGTGGTGCCATGGGGCGACCGGGTCTACCTGGGCACCACCGACACCGAGCACACCGGTCCCCTCGACGACCCGCAGTGCACGCCGGACGACGTGGCCTACCTCCTTGGGGCGGCCAGCGCGGCGCTGGGCGAACCCCTCCGGGCGGCCGACGTGGTGGGATCGTGGGCCGGCCTGCGGCCGCTGCTCGACGAGGTCCGCTCCAAGCGCACGTCCGACCTGTCCCGCCGGCACCGGGTGACCGCAGACGCCAACGTGGTCACCGTCACCGGCGGCAAGCTCACGACCTACCGCAAGATGGCGGCCGACGCCGTCGACCGGGTGGTGGAGATCCTCGGCCACGGCGCCGGGGGCAGCCGGACCGCCATGCTCCGGTTGCACGGGGCGGCGGGCGGGGGCGGCGTGGCGACCACCGGCCTGCCCCTCGGGCGGCGCCGGGCGTCGGACGGGGGCGCCGGCCCTTCGAGCGCGGACCGGCTCCTCGGGCGCCGGCGCACGGCCGGCGGAGGCGGCGCGCCGGGTGACGACGAGGACACCGTCGCCGCCCACCTGGCCTCCCGCTACGGCAGTGAGGCGGTCACCGTGGCCGCTCTGGTGGAGGGTGACCCCGACCTGGGCCGACCCCTGGTGGCCGGCCTCCCCTACCTGCGGGCCGAGGCCGTCCATGCAGCGAGGACGGAGATGGCCCATACCCTCGACGACGTGCTCAGCCGGCGCACCCGCACATTGCTCCTCGCACGCGACGCGTCGATCGCCGCCGCCGCCGACGTGGCCCGGCTGCTGGCGCCCGAACTCGGGTGGTCGCCCACCCGCGCCGGCGAGGAGGCCTCGTCGTACGTGACGGCGGCCACCAAGGAGCGGGAGGCCGCCGGTCTGGCCCCCACGACCGCCCGACCGCCGGCGCCGCAGTGACCTCGGTGCCGATGCGCGAGCACCTGGGCGGGCCGAGGGTCGAGGTGGGCGACGCCGTACGCGAGCGGCTGGCGGCCATCTGCCCGGTCGACGGCGGCGACGAGGCCAGGAGCGGGCACAGCACCGACTGGTGGCCGCTGGCCATGCGCTGGGCGGCGGGCGGCGAGGTGCCGGCGCTGCCGGCCGTGGTGGTGTCGCCCGTGGACGCCGTGCAGGTCGCCGCCGTCCTGGCCGTGTGCTCGGAGGCAGGGGTGCCGGTCACGCCGGCCGCCGGCCGCAGTGGTGTGTGCGGCGGAAGTGTGCCCGTGTTCGGCGGCGTCTCCCTCGACCTGTGCGGCTTGTCGGGGCTGGTCGAGGTCGACGACGCATCGCTCATCGTGTCCGTGCGGGCGGGCACGAACGGGGCCGTCTTCGAGGCGGCGCTGCGCACGGAGCACAGCCTCACCATCGGCCACCGACCGCAGTCCCTCGTCATCTCCACAGTGGGCGGATGGCTGGCATGCCGGTCCGCCGGCCAGTACTCGACCCGCTATGGCAAGGTCGAGGACATGGTCGTGGGGCTGGAGGTCGCACTCGCCGACGGGCGTCTTATCCGCACCGGCGGGCGCGCCCCCCGGTCGGCCACCGGTCCCGACCTCGGTCAGCTGTTCGTGGGCAGCGAGGGGACCCTCGGGGTCATCACCGAAGCCACGCTGCGGGCCGCCCCCGTGCCGCCCGCCCAACGCCGGGCCGCCTTCGGCTTCGCGACCTTCGAGGACGGGCTCGACGCCTGCCGGCGCATCATGCGCCGGGGCGCCACGCCGGCCGTCCTCCGTCTCTACGACACGGTCGAGTCGAGCCGTTCGTTCGCGGTGGACGACCGGGCCGTGCTGATCGTGCTCGACGAGGCCGAGCCCCACTTGGCCGACGCCGTCGCGCATCTGGTGGGCGAGGAGTGCGCCGGCGCCGAGCGGCTCGACGACGCCCTCGTCGACCGGTGGATCGCCCACCGCGACGACGTGTCCACCCTGGTCGCCCTGGTGGCGGCCGGCATCGTGGGCGACACGTGCGAGGTGGCGGCCCGGTGGTCCGCCCTCCCCGCCTTGTACCGTGCCGCGGTGAACGCCCTCGCAGCCGTTCCGGGCACAATCGCCGCGTCGGCCCACCAGTCCCACGCCTACCGCGACGGCGCCTGTATCTACCTCACCTTCGGCGGCCGGCGCGATGGGGCCGGCGAGGACGACGCCTACTACGTGGAGGCATGGGACGCCGTCACCGCCGCCGTTGCGCAGGCGGGAGGCACCATCAGCCACCACCACGGGGTGGGGATCAACCGGGCCCGCTTCCTCCGCGAGGAGTTGGGCGGCGCGTACGACACGCTGGTGGCGCTCAAGGCCGCCCTCGACCCGAACGGGATCATGAACCCGGGCAAGCTCGGCCTCCCGTCGCCATGGGGGGAGTTGGCGTGGCCGTGAGCGGCCCGGGAGGACGGTCCATGAGCAAGTCGCCGGTGCGACATCACGAAGGGATGGTGCACCGGTGAGCGCGAGCATGGACTGGCGGGCGGTGGCGGACGGCGCCGTCCTCACCGTCGCCGTCACCATGCCGCCCACCATCGTGGTGCGCCTGCTCAGGGACACCGACCTCGCCGGCCAGGAGTCGAACCTGTGGTTCGTACCGCTCCTCGCCCTGCTGCTCGGGTGCGCGCTGGGCGGGCACCGTGCGGCCAGGCGCCGGCTGGACGCGCCCCTCAAACACGCCGCCGCGGCCGCCACCGCCGCGTTCGCGGTGATGGCCGCTGTCGCCCTGGGGCGTCGCCTCATCACGGGCGACGGCATCACCACGCCGCTGGTGGTGACGCTGCTCCTCCTCCTGCAGATCACCGTGTCGCTCGCCGTCATCGGCGGCTACATCGCCATGCGACGGGAGGCGGCCGCATCGAGCAGGATCGGCGTCGACACGCACGGCGACCCGCCCGCCGGCGCCGGCTGACAGCAGGGGAGACACCGATGAGCGTCCTGGTCATCGACGCCGGCACGAGCAGCGTGCGGGCCGCCGTGGTGCGCCCCGACGGGACTGTCGACGCCGTGCACCGGCGCACCGTGGTGCCGTCGAGGCCGATGGACGGCTTCGTGGAACTCGACGCCCGGGCGCTGGCCGACGCCGCCCTCGACGTCGCCCGCCGCTCGATGGCCGAGGGCGGCCAGGTGCACGCGGTGGGCATCGCCAACCAGCGGGCGTCGACCATCGTGTGGGACCGCGCCACCGGCGAGCCGGTCGGCCCCGGCATCGGCTGGCAGGACCTGCGCACCGCCGCCATGTGCCTCATGCTCCGGGCCGACGGCGTGCGCCTCGCCCCCAACGCCTCGGCCACCAAACTCGCCGTCCTGCTCGACATCGCCGACCCGGGGCGCGAGCGCGACCTGTGCTTCGGCACGGTCGACACGTGGCTGGCGTGGACACTGTCGGACGGCGCCCTGCACGTGATCGACGCCACGAACGCCGGCGTCACCGGGCTCGTCCTGCCCGACTGCTCCGGATGGGACGCGAACGTGCTCGAGGTGCTCAACATCCCGCCCTCGGTGCTCCCCCGCATCGTCGACTCGTCCGGCATCCTCGGCCCCGCGCTGGCCCTCGACTGCGCGCCGCCCATCGCCGGCCTCGCCGGTGACCAGCAGGCGTCGCTGGTCGGCCAGGGCTGCACCCGCCCGGGCCTGGCCAAGGCCACGTTCGGCACCGGCGGGATGCTCGACCTGTGCACCGGCGCCGATCGCCCGTCGTTCCCGGTGCGGGGGGACGCGGGGTGCTTCCCGATCGTGGCGTGGCGGCGGGGCGGGGTCGACACCTGGGGCATCGAGGCGGTGATGCTGTCGGCGGGCGCGGCGGTGGAGTGGCTGTGCGACGACATGGGCATGCTGGCCACGACCGAGGAGTCCGACGCGGTGGCCGCCTCGGTGCCCAACTCGGGCGACGTGTGGTTCGTGCCCGCCCTCGTCGGCCTGGGCACGCCCCACTGGGACTTCGGGGCGCGGGGCACGCTGGTGGGCCTCACCCGCGGCAGCGGTCGGGCGCAGGTGGTGCGGGCCGTGCTGGAGGGCGTGGCCCACCGGGGCGCCGACCTGCTGGAGGCGGCCGAGGCGGACGGTGGCGTCACGATCCCCTCGCTGCGGGTCGACGGCGGCATGACCGCCAACGCCACCTTCGTGCAGGCGCTGGCCGACGCCTGCCAGCGCCCCGTCGAGGTGTCGCCGGTCACCGAGGCGACGACGCTGGGCGCCGCCTACCTGGCGGGGATGGCCGTCGGGGTGTGGGGCGACGAGGACGAGACCGCCTCGCTGTGGGCGCCCCGCTGCACCGTCGAGCCCCGCCGCAAGCCCGACCGTGACCGCTGGCGCCAGGCCGTCGCACGGTCCACCGGCACGGTGCCCGAGCTCAGCGCCGTCCAGTTCTGATTCCCTGGTGGACGTTCATCCGGCGTGAGCGTTCGGAAACCGGACTCCCCTGCCGGATGAACCGGCGCTACGAGCCGATCGGGGCGGCTGGACCGCCCTCGCGTCGTCGCCCTGCCGGCTGCCTGGGCCGACGGGCACCCCGATATCCTGTCGCCCGCTCGACGGTTGCCTGCATGGCCTTTTCGTGCTATTCCATGTCGCATGACCTTTCAGGGCGGTGATCCAGACGGGTTGCGGTGGCTCCGCCGCGAACTCCAGCTGGCCGGCGTCGAGATGGCCCGGTCCCGCTCCGCCGTCGACCGGACCATGAACGAGGTGTGCATGGCCACCACCGTCCCGACCGAGCTGCGGAGGATCGAGGACTGGCTCGACGACCTGACGGCGCAGGTCGACCGGGCGGCACTGCTCCTCGACGAGCCACGGGCTCCCGACCACGTCACGCTCACCGGCTTCCCGAACGGCCACCAAGGCGACTGCGGCCTGATGGAGAAGGGGATCGGCGCCAACGCCGACGCCATGGTGCGGCGGTTCCACGACCTCCGGGAGGACGTTCAGAACCTGCGGGCGCT
>JBKJNA010000226.1:0-3613 GCA_046596195.1 Acidimicrobiales bacterium
GGAAGTCACCGAAGAGGGTCTCTTGGTCGATCTTGTAAACCTCGTAAGCGACGTCCCCTGTGTGCCTCCGCCCTCGATCCACTGGTTGACCCGTTCCGATGGAGCCCGCCGCACCACCTACGACACCCGCAACCTCATCGACGACGTCATGCTCGAGGGCCAAATCGTCGCCGACCCCAGTTACGACGCGAACGCCCGACTTACGTCGGTGAACTACCCGGCCGGCGGTGGCAACGGAACGACCGGGACCATCAAGCCGGACCCCCAGGGGCGAACCACCGACCTCCGTTGGGCGAAGGGCACGACCGCACTCGCCACCGACCGCGTCACCTACAGCCAAGGCAGCCACATCATCGACCAAACCATAGACGGCGTAGACGCCGCGCCCGTCGACCGCAACTTCAGGCTCTCCTGACCCTGATGTGCGTGGGTTGAGGCTGGCGAGCCCAGTGGTGGCGGGCTGATCGGGCGGTTGGGAGGGGTCCGCGCGACGCGCACGGGCTGAGGCCAAGGATCGGGGGTGTCTACGCCTCGTTCCTGAAAGGCCCACAGCCCATGCGCGTCACGACAGCATTCAAGCGTCTCCTTCGTCTCGATGGGGTGAACGTCACCGGCGTCGAGTTCCTGCCCGCCCTGATCGTTGTCACCGTGGCGTTGCGCCGACGCCGCCTTGTCTGTCCGCATTGCCGGTTCAAGACGTCGGTTCGCCGTGACACCCGTCCGGTCCCTTCGCGGTGGAGGCATCTTGATCTGGGCGTGTGGCGGGTTGAGCTGCGGGCCTCGCTGCGTCGCCTGCGGTGTCCTACCCATGGGGTGGTGGTGGAAGGTGTCCCGTTCGCCCGGCCGGGGGCGCACCTGACCCGGGACCTCGATGACCTGTTGGCGTGGTTGGCGACCAGGATGGACAAGACGTCGATCGCGTCGCTGTGCCGGGTGTCGTGGAGGACGGTGGGCCGCTCGATCGCTCGGGTCGTGGCGTCCGAGCTCGACGCGGGCCGCCTGGATGGCCTGTTCCGGGTCGGGGTCGACGAGATCAGCTGGCGGCGCCATCACAAGTATTTGACGTTGGTCGTCGACCACGATCGGGGCCAGGTCATCTGGGGCGCCCAGGGCCGCGACTCGACCACCCTCGACAAGTTCTTCACCGAGCTCGGCGAGGAGCGTTCCGCCCAGATCGAGGCCGTTTCGATGGACCTGGGCCCGGCGTTCCTCAAGTCGGTGACCGCCCCCGGGCATGCTCCTCAGGCCGTCGTGTGCGCGGACCCGTTCCACGTGGTCAAGCTCGTCACCGACGCGTTGGACGACGTCCGACGCGACTTGTGGCAGCAGCTGCGCCGCCTGCCGACTGACCGGTTCGCCAAGGCGTTCAAGGGGGCCCGGTGGGCGCTGCTGAAGAACCCGGAGGACCTGAACGACGCCCAGCAGGCTCAGCTGCGCCGGTTCCGGCGGAACGGAGGCGGGATGTGGCGGGCGTATGAGATGAAGGAGCAGTTCCGGTCGATCATCGGTAGCGGCCTCAGCCGCGACGAGGCCGACGTCCTCCTGGAGCGGTGGTGCAACCGTGCCCAGCGGTCACGGCTGGCTCCGTTCATCAAGGCGGCCAAGACGGTCCGGCTGCGGCGAGACCTGATCCTCAACGCCATCGAGCACGGGATCAGCAACGGCCGCGTTGAAGGGCTGAACACGAAAGTACGGCTGATAATCCGGCGGGCCTACGGGTTCCACTCCGCCGATGCCGCTCTCGCGCTCGTGATGCTCGCCGCCGGCCCCATCAACCTGCGGCTCCCCCACGAACGCCAAGCTGCCGCCTAGCCAAACGAAACGCTTCAGGCAGCCACAGGAGAGTCAGGAGAGCCATGTTTTCGTGGTTGATGGCCAGGCCGATCACCCTGGTGTCGGCGAAGGTCTCGATCAGGTTGATCTCGCTGATCGGCGTCGGCATGGGGAGGGACGGGAAGTCGCCGAGGAACTGGCGGGCCGGTGCGTGCTGGAGGATGACGGCCTGGGGGAGGCTGCCGCGGAGGACGTAGCTCGACGTCAGGTAGGCCGGGTGGCTGAGGGCCCCTTGGCCCTCGATGACGATGACGTCGGGGTCCTCCCCCTCGAAGGCGGCGACGACGGCGGCCTCCATCTCGCCCGAGCAGAACTGGCAGGGGATGGCGTCGAGGGCCACGCCGTAGCGGGCGCCCTGGATGAGGCCGGTCTGGCCGGTGCTGACGAGGACCGCTTTGATGCCGAGGTCGGTTGAGGGCGGCGGTGAGAATGATGGCGGTCGTCCGCTTCCCGATGGCCCCGTCGGTGCCGAGCACGGCGATCCGGGGGCAGGTCACCTCGCTGATCCGCCCGCTGAACATGCGGAGGTCCTTCTTGTCCCGTGGCCGGCGTACGTCGAGGATCGTCACGCCCCGCCGGGTGCTGGCGGCGGCGAATTCCGGGTCGTCGTTGAGGAACTCGTGGAGGCCGTTGACGACGTCCATGCCCTGGTCGATGGCCCCGAGCACGATCTGCCGCTCAGCGGTGGACAGCATGCCGCTCGATGGCGCCACCCCGAAGATGAACACGTCGGGCACCTGGCCGGCGGCGGCGATGGCGGCGGCCAGGTCGGCGCAGATCGGGATGGACATGGGCTCGCCGCCCAGCACCTGGCCGGCGTCCAGCCCGGACCGGTCGCTGTCGATCACCGCCACGATCTGGTACCGCTCGGAGTGGCGGACGAGGCCGTTGGCCGTCTTCCCGTCAGGCTGACCGAAGCTGCCCTCGCAGTAGACGACAGCGGTGGCCCGATCGGTGCCCGGGGCGCCGCCGAGGGGTGACTGCGCCGGATGGGTGGTGTCGGGGACCGCGGACCGCTCTGCGACAGCACCTCGCCGCTGACGGCGCCCTTGCTTAGAACGTTGCCCCCGGGTCGGCCCGGGGGCCAGAGGTGCTGATCACGTCAGGCTCCGGGGGGTGTTCCTGTCTCGTTGTCAACCCCTTCAGGCGGCTTTTCTTGCCGGTTCGAGGGTGGCGGGGAGGCGGGTCTGGTAGGCGGTGCGGGTGCTGATGATGGCGAGGATGACGTCGCAGCGGCGGCGGGCGAGGCACATGACGGCTGCGTTGTGGCGTTTGCCTTCGGTTCGCTTCCGGTCGTAGTAGGCGCGGCTGTCGGGGCTGCGGAGCGAGCAGAAGGCGGAGAGGAAGAGGGCGTTCTTGAGCCGGTGGTTCCCGCGCCGGCTCTTCGTCTCGCTGTCCAGGCTGGTCCCCGATTGGCGTGTCACGGGGGCGAGGCCGGCGTAGGCGGCGAGCTTGGAGCCGTTGGCGAAGCTGCTGCCGTCGCCGACTTCAGCGAGGATCGTCGCCCCGGTCCTCGCGCCGATCCCGGGGATGCTGGCGAGGAGGGGGCCGAAAGGGTGGGCGCTGAAGACCGCCTCGATCTCGGTGGCGAGGTCGTCGCGTCGCTGGTGGAGCCGCTCGAGCTCTCGGGCGAGATCTGCGATGACCCGGCCCTTAGCCGTCTCGGCGGGCAGGGTGACGGTCTGGGCGTCGAGTGCGGTGCCGATGTCGGTGGCCAGGCGGGCTCCGACTCGGGGTGCGTGGGCCAGTGCGAGCGTGAGGGATGGCGGCGGGGCCGGCA
>JBKJNA010000231.1:0-6623 GCA_046596195.1 Acidimicrobiales bacterium
CGGCATCAGCTGGGCATGGCCCCGCCGCTACCGGTGAGCTTCGGCGTCGGCCGGTCGGTCTGGGCGCGCCCTGTTCCGGCCGATCACGGAGTGGAGCTCGTCTTCCGCCGTGCTTACCGCCGCCAGAAGAGTAGGTGCGTAACGCCGCTGGGGCTGGGCACGGACTCGAGGTGGAACCGGTCGAGCAGGTCCTCGTGGGAGGTCCAGAGTCGCTCCCCTCGGCCGATCTCGACCGGCGCGACGGCGACATGCAGGGTGTCGATGAGATCCGCCTCGAGGAACTGCCGAACAGTGGCGACGCCGCCCCCAACCCGTACGTCCTTGCCCTCAGCGGCGTCCTTGGCTTGCCGCGACGCCTCCGCTGGCGTCGCGGCGACAAAGTGGAAGGTGGTGTCGGCCAGTGTGAAGCTCGGTCGGTGATGGTGGGTGAGGACGAACACGGGGGTGTGGAAGGGAGGGGTGTCTCCCCACCACCCCTCCCAGTCGAGGTTCTCCCACGGGCCACGCTGCGGCCCGAACTTGTTGCGGCCCATGATCTCGGCACCGATGTTCCGCGTGAAGTCGCGAGTGAAGTAGTCGTCCAGCCCTCGGGATCCGCCGGGCTCGGTTCGGTTCGGCCAGCTCGCGGTGGCGAACGCCCACGAGGCCAGGTCGGCTGGGAGGCGGGCGACGCCTCCGCCTCGGCGGTCGGCGTGTCCGAAGGGCGCCTCGAGGCTCTGGCCTTCGCCAGCGCCGAAGCCGTCCATCGACACGCAGAAGTTCTGCACTCGCAGCAGTTGAGACATTCCTCGATCCTCTCGATCTGTGAGTACGCCGTTTTGGGATGGTCTTCATGGTCCGTCGGGGGCGGTTGACTCCGCAGAGACGTGCCGCGTAGCGGGCGACGCCATTAGCTGAAGACCTAGGCGGCGACGTCGGCCAGAAGGGCGTCGATCTGGGACATGCAGGCCTTCATGCCTTCCTCGACGCCCGTCGCGATCGCTTGCTCCATCCCTTCGAGCGAGTCGAAGTGCGTGGTGAGGATCATGCGGGTCTTGCCGCCCGCCGCTTCGATGTCGATCTCCATGCGGGTCATGGAGTTGCCGTCGCTCGGCGTTCCGTCGTCGTCGACGATGGCGTCTTCGACCACGAGGCGGGTCGGGGCGTCGACCTCGACCACGTTCCAGGTCCCGTCGAACCTGTTGCCACCATCGGGGCCGGACATGAAGTACGAGATCGTGCTGCCCGGTGCCACACGTTGGCGATGGGCGCCGTGAACTCAGCGGTGATCACCATCGTATTGGCTTCGGCGTTCTTGTCGACGCTCCAAACAGTCATTCGCGTTCCTTTCCGGTGGTTTCGTTGAGGACGTCTTCGAAGCGTTCGAGACGGGCTCGCCACGACGCTTCGAGTTCGTCGAGAAGTTGGTGAGCTCGACGCAGCCGTTCGATCTCGCCTCGCACGAGTTGTTCGCGTCCGCTGCGGTGCTTCGAGACAAGGCGGGCATCGACCAACACCTCGACGTGTTTCTGCACCGCGGTGAGGCTGATCGGATAGAGCCGGCCGAGCTCGCTGACCGAGCGCTCACGGTCGAGTGTCTGCGTGACGATGTCGCGCCGCGTTGCATCACTGAGCGCGAAGAACAACCGGTCGGTCTGCTTCTCGCGCTCCAGAGCTCTTACAACCATTAGGTTGTAAGTTACCCCCCCAGCTCTCCGGTGTCAAGGGCCATACGAGGCGGGAGCACTCAGGCTTGACTCCATTCGAAATCGACGACTTGCTAACATATTCTGATATCAGGATATGATAGTCCCCTATGGCCCGCTCAGCGACGACGACGGACGCGTTCAACGCCGTCGCCGAGGCGGGCCGACGTCAACTCCTCGACGCCCTTGGCAATGGTGAGGCAACTGTCGGAGACCTTGGCGACCGGCTCGGTTTCACCCAACCGCAGGTGTCCAAGCACCTCGGTGTTCTCCGCGCGGTCGATCTGGTATCGGTCCGCGTCGACGGCCGTCGCCGCTGGTACCGGGTCAACGGGCCGGCACTGAAACCCGTACACGACTGGGTGCGGTCCTTCGAGCACACCTGGAACGCCCGTCTCGATCGGCTCGACGACGTCCTCGCCGAGCTCCAAACCACAGAGGAAGCGCCATGACCGAGAACATCATCACCACCGCCAAGCGGCACGGCTCGGCCGTCATCACCTTGCCGTCGGACACCTCGTACCTCATCACCCGTGCCTTCGACGCACCCGCCGAGCTCGTGTTCAAGGCGACCACCACGCCAGAGCTCGTCAGGCGTTGGTGGGGATTCGCAGCAGATGCGTGGGTCGTCTGCGACATCGATCTGCGCGTCGGCGGCAAGTGGCGCTACGTGATCCGCCATGGTGATGTCGAGGTCGGCTTCCGCGGCGAGTACCGAGAGATCACTCGCCCACACCGCCTTGTCTTCACCGAGATGTACGAAGGCGTCCCCGAGCTTCCGCCGCCCGACGCCTACCCGGTGAACACCATGAACCTCGACGAGGTCGACGGCGTCACGACGATGACGCTCCTCGCCCAGCACACGACCAACGAGGAGCGCGACATGGTGCTGGCCTCCGGTATGGAGGGCGGCATGCAGGTCTCGTACAACCGCCTCGAAGACCTCGTCTCGCACGGAGGGGCGGGAAGCGAGATCGCCGAGCGCTACCGCCGGGTGGCGGCTCGCTTCAGCGCTCGTGCAAACGAGGTTGCCACAGAGGCGTGGGAGAACCCCTCGCCTTGTGAGGGCTGGGTGGCGCGCGACGTGGTGCGCCACCTCGTCGAATGGGTCCCGGCCTTCCTGTCGGCGGCTGGTGGTCCACCCCTGCCCGTAGGTCCGTCGGTGGATGACGATCCCGCGGGAGCATGGGCTGCCCTGAACGACGGCATCCAAGCCTTGCTCGACGACCCGACCGCCTTGGCCACGACGATCACCCACCCCATGGCCGGCACCCACCGACTCGACGATGCCATCGCGATGTTCTTCATGGGTGACGTCGTCGTGCACACCTGGGACATCGCGAGGGCCACGGGCCTCGACGAGACGCTCGACGCGGATGTCGTGCACGACATGCTCGTCGGCATGGAGCCCTTGGACGAGATGCTGCGATCAAGCGGCCAGTACGGCCCCAAGGTCGAGGTCCCGACCAACGCGGATGAGCAGACCAAGCTCATCGCCTTCACGGGACGGCAGCCGTAGCCGGCGCCGACCACCTCCGCCTTGCTGGGCGGCGCGACGCAACCGTCGCCGCCAACGACCCCGCCAACGACCCCCGCCAACGAGCTGACCACCAGCCCGACTACCAGTTCATGGACGGCTGAGAGATCAGCCGACGGCGGTTCGTGGCACGTCGGGTTTCGAGACCTTCAGGCCGCTCGCGGTCATTTCCCCGAACGGCAGCTTGGGCTCGCCCGGCGTCGCCTCGTCGCGGCTCATCGGCCCGCAGTGTTGCGCTCGACCGCCTGGCGAACGAGCGCCTTGAACGCCTCGGCGTCGAGCTCCGCGCTCTCGAAGATGTCGATCGCGCGCCGGGTGCCGGCGTCCAGGCTCGCGTTGAAGAGCCCGTCCGGATCCTCGAGTGATGCCCCCCGCATGAAGGTGAGCTTGACCTTGTCCTTGTCCTTGTAGATCTCGCCGGTGCAGACGATGCCGTCGTGCATCCAGGTCGGAACGCCCGCCGGGTTCGTAGGCTTCACCCACTTCGCCTCCTCCATAACATCGGGGTCCGCCTCGCGGATCAGCTCTCGCACCCGCTGGAGGGTCGCCTGCCGCCAGTCGTCGGTGCGGTCAGCCACGTCAGCGGGCACGGATGTCGGAGGGCAGGGCGGCGAAGTCGCGCTGCACCTGCCGGTACCACTTCAGCCCGGATACGGGGCGCTTCCAGCGGCCCTTCATGTCCTTCAGTTCCGGCTCGTGGTCCGCGTCGCCGGCGGCGACCGCCTCCCGAAGGTGGCGGTCCTGCGCCTTGATGATCTCGTTGGCGTCGCCGCCGTGGTGGGCGAGGTCGCACATTCCACCGAGTTGCCTGCAGGTCATCCTCTTCACCTGGGTCCTCCGATTTGAGTGCCTCCAACACGTTGAGAGTATCACTCCCATTTCGAGAGCGGTAGTCTCATACCTGTGACGTCAGCTGGGCCCAACCGGAACCAGGCTCGGACGCGCCTGGCCCGTGCCGCAGTCGTCGATGCTGCCCAGCGTCTCTTCCTCGAGCGCGGGTACGGCGCGACAACGATGGAGGCGATCAGCGCCGAGGCCGACGTCCCGCCGGCCACCGTGTACCGGCTGTTCTCATCGAAGCACGGGATTTTGAAGGCGCTGCTCGACATCTCCATCGTCGGCGACGACGAGGACGTGCCCATGGCCGATCGACCGCAGGTGCGGTCGCTTCTCACGGGGGCTGACCCACGGGATGAGCTGGTCGGCTTCGTGCGGGTGATCGCAGAAGTGAACGAGCGGGTCGCCCCGCTGTACCGCATCCTCGTCAGCGCGGCGGGGACAGATCCAGGGGCCGCTGCGCTGCTGGACCAGCTCACGCACCAGCGGGCGCGGGGGCAGCGGGCCATCGCCCGTTCGCTCGCCCGGGCCAGCGCGCTGGCTCCGGGAGTTCGGGAACGGGATGCCGCCGACCTCATCCACGCGCTCATGTCACCGGAGCTCTACCGGCTTCTGGTCGTCGACCGCGGCTGGAAGTCGGATCGGTACGAACGCTGGCTAGCGAGCCTGCTCGTCCACCAGCTTCTGGAGCGCCCCTCGCCGTGGGCCCGAGCATGAACCGCAGCTCGAACAAACCGTCACCCAAACTGAGCGACAGAGGCACCCCGACGTCGGTGCGATGCGCTCCATTTGATCGGTGTTCGGACTGGCCGGCCGCAAGGTGACCGGGCGCGTATCCAGGCGCGTATCCCTGTGATACACCAGGGACCCAGATGGACGGAATGGACAGGTGCCCCGACGTAAGCGCAGGTCAGCGACCTGCGGTGGTCTCGGTAGACGCTCCGGACCCATCTGTTAATCAGAGGGTTCTGGGTTCGAGTCCCAGCCCCGGAGCCAGCGCAGAAACAGGTGTTGACCAGGGGTTTTGTGGTTCAGCCTTGCCCGGGTCGGACCCTGGTGTGATCCCCATTCCCCCAATTTTCCCCCCGGAAGTGACCACTCCTGGGTACAGCCGGAACGAACCAGGACGAGTTTCGTGGCGAATCAGATGCTTCCCCAGCGGGAAGGGTCCGCTCTGGTGGCCCCGAACGCCGAGGGCGGGCGCCGAAGACGACATTGAACGGCATAGCGGCGACGCGCCGGATGCGCTTCCGGCGACCTATCCGCACGGTGGCCGCTACCCGAAGCGGTGGACGTTCGAGGAGGGCACATCGGCCACTTCACAGTGACTGTCGGACGAATTCGGTGGTGTACTCGAGCGCACGCTGCCGCCACGGTCGTTGCCTCCACATCGCGAGGTCGATCTCGGTAGAGACTTGCAGATCCTCGAGGAAGTGCTTGGCCAACACCCCGGTCAGCCCGGCGTCGACGATGGCCACGTTGATCTCGAGATCGAGGTCGAGGGAGCGGCTGTCGAAGTTCCCCGACCCCACGTTGGCCCAGCTGTCGTCAACCAGGAGAACCTTGGCGTGCAGCATGGTCCTGTCGTACTCGAAGATCCGAGCCCCGGCCTCCAACAGCTTGGTGTAGGAGCGCCGGCCCGCCTGCCGAACGACCTCCTTGTCGACCTCCCGCCCATTAACCAGGATCCGGACATCGACACCTCGCCCGGCCGCAGCACACAGCAGCTCCTCAAAGGTCCGGTCAGGGGCAAAGTAGGCGGTCGTGAGCCACAGCCGTGTCTGGGCGCCGGCGATGGCTGCGTAGAAGAGCTGGGTGGCGGCGGTGGCCCCGCCGGTCGGGGTGCTCCTCGTCACCTGGACGGCGACGCCGTCGTCGAGCTCGGCGATGTGGGGGATGTGCGCCCCGGCGAGCAGGCCACCGGTGGCCTCGGTCCAGGTTTCGGCGAAGGCGCCGCCGAGGTCCACCACAGATGGGCCCTGGACGCGAAGGTGGGTCTCCCTCCAATGCTCGGGGTCCTCGGCGTCGCCCGTCCACACCTCGGCGATCCCCACGCCTCCGGCGAAGCCGATCGTGCCGTCCACCACGAGGATGCGACGATGCATCCGGTTGTTGAGCTTTTTGAGGTTGTACCAGCGCACGGGCCGGAAGATGGCGACGTGCACACCTTCCCGCTTCAGGCGCTCCACGTGGTCGGCGTCCAGCTTGGCCGAGCCGTAGGCGTCGAGGATCACGTTGACATCCACGCCGCACCGGGCGCGCTCGATGAGCGCCTCACTGAAGCGGTCGGCCGTCGGCCCCGGCCAATAGATGTAGGAGGACAGGTCGATCGTGCAGAGGGCCGACGAGATGGCGTCGACCATGGCGTCAAGGGTGGCGCCATTGCGCATGATCTCGACCCGATTGCCACGATGGACGGACGCCCCGGTCATGGCCGTGACCAGGCGGGAGAACTCGGCGGTGCCGGGACTGGACGCCTCGCTCAGGTCGAGTTGCCGCCGCGTCGCTCGGTTGTACTTGGCCATCTGGTACGTCAACAGGGCAGTCGCGGCCGCTCCCAGGCC
>JBKJNA010000132.1:0-56597 GCA_046596195.1 Acidimicrobiales bacterium
TGGCGCTCCACCCACGCCGATTCCGCCTCCAGCCGTTCTGCCCTCTCCGCCGCCCGCAGGGGGGCCCGGGCATCGGGGCAGGAAGCCACCGGGTGGCGCCGGCCGGCCGGCCTGTCCCTGGGCGAGCCGTGCTCCTCGCCGCCCGACAAGCGGGCCTTGCTGAGCGCCTGGGCCACTGAACGCTGGAAGGTTCGGTTGGCGGGGGCGTACGGCACGGGAAGTGTCACCCTGGCCCGGGGACGGGGCGGCGAGCGGAAGTCACGGGGCGACAGGGTCACCTTGCGCCGGTCCGGCGTGAGGGCGATCACCCGCACGTCTGCCCCCCGGCGCTGGGCGGTGGCCAGCACGGCCACCCTCCCGCCCGACTTCCCCCCCGGCACCACCAGCACGTCGCCCGGTCGCAGCTTGCCGAGCGCCTCGGCCACATCGGCGTCCGACGACGGCGCGATTGCGCGCTCCAGGCTGCGGTACCCGGCCACGTCGCCCAGGTGGCACGTGGCCCGCTCCCTCGCCTCGGCCAGGGCGTTGCTGTTGCGCTCCAGCTGCGCCTCCAGGCGCACCACGTCGGCATCGGCCCGGTACTGGGCGAAGCTCAGGTTCAACAGGTGGTGGGCGACGTCGGCCGGGTACCGCCGCACCAGGTTGGCGGCCATGTTGTACGTGGGGCGGAACGACGAGGAGAGAGCATAGGTGCGGGTGGAGGCCAGACCTGCCACCTGGTCGAACGGCACGAAGGGCGACCAGAGCACGACGGCGTAGCCCACGTCGTCGATCCCCCGCCGACCGGCACGGCCCGTGAACTGGGTGTACTCCCCCGGCGTGAGCGGCTCGTGGCGCTCGCCCGTGAACTTGGTGAGCTTCTCGATGACGACCGAGCGGGCCGGCATGTTGATGCCGAGCGAGAGCGTCTCGGTGGCGAACACCACCTTCACCAGGGCGGCCGAGAAGCACGCCTCCACCGCCTCCTTGAACGGCGGCACCAAGCCGGCGTGGTGGGCGGCGAACCCGTTCTCCAGGCCACCGACCCATGCCTTGTACCCGAGGACCGCGAGGTCACCCTCCGACAGCGAAGCGACCTTGGCCTCGGCGATGGCCCGGATCTGGGCTCGCTCCTCCTGCGTGGTGAGGTGCAGGCCGTCGTCGATGCACTGGCGCACGGCGTCGTCGCAGGCGGCCCGGCTGAAGATGAACACGATCGCCGGCAGCATGTCCTCGTCGAACAGGCGCTCCACCGTCTCGGCCCGCCGAGGCGCGTAGTGGCGGCCCTTGCGGGGGCGGCCCCGCGCATCGCGCTGGCGCGCGGTGGTGTTGTCGAGGATGGCCGCCTCCGGGTTCGGGTTGCCGTCCACGAAGGTCGCCAGCAGGTGGAGCCGCTCCGAGAAGCGGTCCCCCACCAGGTACAGGTGGTCGAGCTCGACCGGCCGGCGCTCCTCGATGACGGCCGTGGTGGCGCCCCGCACCGTCTCGACCCAGTCGGCGAACTCCTCGGCGTTGGACACCGTGGCCGACAGGCACACCAGGTCGACCTCCGGCGGCGTGTGCACGATCACCTCCTCCCAGACCGCCCCCCGGTAGGGATTCTGGAGGTAGTGGACCTCGTCGAGCACCACGTAGCGGAGCCCATCGAGGGCGGGCGAGCCGGCGTAGATCATGTTGCGGAGTACCTCGGTGGTCATCACCACCACCGGCGCGTCACCGTTGATCACGTTGTCGCCGGTGAGCAGGCCGACCCGCTCGGGGCCGTGCAGCCGGACCAGGTCGCCGTACTTCTGGTTCGACAGCGCCTTGAGGGGCGTGGTGTAGAAGGCCTTCCGCCCCTCGGCCAGGGCCTTGGCGATGGCGTACTCGGCCACCACCGTCTTGCCCGAGCCCGTCGGGGCGGCCACCAGCACCGACCGGCCTGCGTCGAGGGCGTCGATGGCGAGCAGCTGGAAGTCGTCTGCCGGGAACCCGAGGCCGGCGAGGAAGCGCGCCCGCACCCCGCTCACCTCCCCGTACCTACTTCTTCAGGACCTTCCCGATGACGATCGACGCCTCGTAGAAGATGTACATCGGCCCGGCCATGGCGAACAGCGAGTAGGGGTCCTGGCTGGGCGTGATCACCGCCGCGATGACGAAGATGGCCACCAGGGCCTGGCGGCGCCACGATGAGAGCTTGCGGCTGCTGAGCACGTTGGCCAGCTGCAGGAAGACCAGGAGCACGGGGAACAGGAAGGCCACCCCGAAGGCGAGGGCCACGAGGATGACGAGCCGCAGGTACTTGGACGGACTGAGGATGGCCTCCAGGTCGTCGCCGCCCACCGCCAACAGGAACTCGAGCGCCTTGGGGAAGGTG
Organism: Acidimicrobiales bacterium; assembly: GCA_046596195.1. GTDB lineage: Bacteria > Actinomycetota > Acidimicrobiia > Acidimicrobiales > JAHFUS01. The sequence continues at coordinate 2,336 of JBKJNA010000132.1, forward strand.
AGCCGGGCCAGCACCGCGCCCAGGCAGAACAGGATCACCGACGAGCCCACGAACGGGATTGCGTAGCGCTTCTCGTTGGGGTTCAGCCCGGGCGTGATGAACCGCCAGAACTGGAAGAGCACGATCGGCGTCGACAGCAGGAAGCCGGCCCACGTGGCCACCTTCAGGCGGGTGGCGAACCCCTCGAGCGGGTCGGTGATGAACAGCGTGCACTTGCGCCCCGCCGGCAGCGTGTCGCAGTACGGCTTGATGAGGAAGGCGAGGATCTGGTCGTAGAAGACGAAGGCGATGATGGCGCCGATGCCGATGGCGACGGCCGAGATCACCAGCCGGCGCCGGAGCTCCGACAGATGGTCGACAAGCGACATCCGGTCGGGCGAGCGCGCCGGCTCGCGTCGTCTCTTCACCAGGCTCGCGATGGTGATGCCTCGCCGTGCTCTTGACCGGGCTCAGGCCGACTTCGGCGGGTCGGGCTCCCGGATCACCGTGATCTCGGCATGCTCCGGCGACGAGGGCGGCGTGTGTGCAGACTCGGTCCCGCCAGCGGGGGCAGATGACTGCGACGGGTAGGTCGGTGGCGCCTCCGAGAACGCGTCGCGCATCTCGGCCTGGACCCCGGACGTCATCCGCCGCAACTCGGCCATGGCCTTGCCCACCGAGCGGGCGGCGTCCGGCAGGCGATTGGGGCCGAGGACGACGAGCGCCACGATCAACACGACGAAGATCTCGGCCGGACCGATGCTCCCCACGTGACGAGTGTAAGTCGTTACGGCGCGAAGTCGGCTAGCGGCCCAGGCGGGCGGTGCCCGCGCTGAGCTGCCGGAGGCCGGTGGAGATCTCGGTCACCACCGGGCGCAGCGTGTTCGCCCGGGCCAGCACCGTGCGGAGCTGGTCCACCTCATCGGCCACCTGCGCGTACGCCCGCCAGACCGCCACCGCGGTGATGACGGTGAGCACGAGCGGCAGCAGGACGAGTGCCATGGGGTTCACGCTACGTCCTGGGGACCGGCGTTCTCCAGCCACCGGGCGGTGCCGGCGGCCAGGAGGGTGTCGAGATCGGCGCCGCTGCCCAGCTGGAAGTGGAACTCCAGCAGGTCGTCGTAGGAGATCGGCTGCCCGGTCTTGGCTTCGTCGAGCTCGGCCGGCATGTGCCAGACCGACAGGGAGATCCCCGACGCCAGCAGCACGTCGACCACACGGGCCTCGGCCGGCTTGGCCACGGCCACCCGGCACGACGGGCACTGGAATGCATAGGAACTCTCGTAGGTGGTGGAGCACAAGAGCACCCGGACGTCGCGCGTCGTGAGCTCGACATCACCACATGTCGGGCAACTGGCCCGGATCATCGCCATCGCCTCCTCCCTCCGCTTGCGTCGCTGTCTCATCGGCTTGGAACTCCATCGGCTCGGTCCGGTGCGACTTGAGCGTTGCGTTGCCTGTTCCCCGGCAGAGGCCGGACTAGTCCTGTCGGGGCCATCATCGGCACCCCTTCGATGCATTCAAGGGCTGACCGGCGGCCGTCGATACGCGCACAGTGGATCGGTCGCATGCCCTTTTGCAGTCCGTGCTGAGCGGGCTGGCGGCCGGCACCGAGCCGGACGTGCTGCTGCGCGACGCGGTCGCCGGGGCGCTGGCCGCCTCGCGCGCCGACGAGGGCTGCATCCTCCGCCTTGGCGGAAAGACGTCGACACCGTTGGCAGTGACCGGGCACCTGAGCGCAAACGCCCTCGAAACGGGCACAGCGGCCGTCACCGGCGCCCGCTCGGTCCGCCGGAGCGATCCCGACAGCGGGTTGATGACTGCCGCCGAGCCCCTCCGGGCGGGCCAGGCGGTGATCGGCGCCCTGGTCGTGACGGGCCCGGCCGACCGGCTCGACAGCGCCGCCCTCCCGCTCTTCGCCGCCGCCGCCGCCGCCGTGATGAAGCGGCATACGGCGGCGGTGCCGGAGGCCCTGCCCGAGCTCCTCACGTCGCTTGCCGTCGTCGCCCGCGATCTGGACGCCTCTGCCATGTCGGCCCGTATCCTGAACGCCGCCCGCGACCTCTTCGGGGTGGATTGCAGCCTCTGCGCCCTGTCGGGTGACGGCCCGGTGCGGGTCTCGCAGTTCCGGGGCATCGACGCCGAGCGCATGGCCCGGGCGTCGAGGCAGCCGGGCTTCCGCGCCCTCATCACCGGGAACGACGTGCGGGTGGACGGGCCCGACGACCCGGTGGTGGCCTGCCTCTCCCCTCTCGACCACGTGGCCGTGGGCCTGCCCCTCGCCGCCGGCGGGCGGTTGCTCGGCCGCCTCGTCCTCCTCCTCCCCGAGGCCCCGGGCCCTGCCGGCCGGGCTGTGCTGGAGCGCTTCGCCGGCCACGTCGCCGTGTGCCTCCTAGCCGCCCTGCTCCATCGGGCCATCAGCGACCAGGAACACCGGCTGGCGTCGGTGGCCCACTCGGTCGGGCAGCCGGTCGTGATGGTCGACGACAACGGCAGCCTGGTGGAGGTCAACGGGGCCGCCGCCCAGGCCTTCCACCTGGCCGGGGGCTTCGAGCGGGGCCAGCCCGTCGTCGGGCGCCTGGGCCACGCCGACATCGAGCGGATGCTGACCTCCGGGCGGGAGGGCACGGCCGAGGTCGTGGTGGGCTCGGGTGAGGCGCGCGTCTACCGGGCCACCGTGCGGCGGGTCCGGGGCGCCGACGGTCGTGTGACCGGGAGGGTCCTCGTGCTCGACGACGTGACCACGACGCGCCAGACCGACGCCCTCAAGGCCGACTTCGTGGCCGTCATCGGCCACGAGCTGCGCACCCCCATCACCGTGATGAAGGGGTACCTCAAGACCCTGCTGCGCCGGGGCGAGGCGCTCACGCCGGAGCGGCGCCTCCAGGCCCTCACCGCCGTCGACACCAACGCGACCCGCCTCGAGCGGCTCATCGAGGACCTGCTCTTCGTGTCCGCCATCGAACAGCGCCCGAACCACATCGACGTCCGGCCGGTGGACGTGTGCGACCTGCTGCGGGGCCAGGCGGGCGAGCGGGTCACCGTCGTGGTGCCGGACGACGCTGTCCGGGCCGAGGTGGACGAGGACCGGCTCGGCCAGGTCGTCCGTCATCTTCTGGACAACGCCCTGGAGCACTCCAAGGGCGAGGTCGTGGTACGCCTGTCGGAGGGTGAGGGCATCGTGCAGGTGGCGGTGGAGGACTCGGGCCCGGGCATCTTCTCGGGAGACATCACCCACCTCTTCTCCCGGTTCCACCAGCTCGACAGTTCCTCGACCCGGTCCCACGGCGGCCTCGGCATCGGCCTGTACATCTGCCGGCGGATCATCGAGGCGATGGGGGGCCGAATCTGGTGCGAGAGCCGGCTGGGCGTTGGGAGCCGCTTCATCTTCACCGTTCCGGCCGCGGTCGTGGAGGCCCCGGTCGCCTAGCGCCTCTCCTACCTTGGGGAGATGGAGCCAGTCCGCCGGCCCCCGATCGGCTTCGCCCACCGGGGTGCCCGGGCCCACGCCACCGAGAACACCCTCGATGCATTCCGCCTGGCGCTCCGCCTGGGCGCCACCGGCCTGGAGAGCGACGTGTGGCTCACCAAGGACGGCCTGGGTGTGCTCGACCACGACGGCGTGGTGCGGGCCGGCCTGCGCAAGCGCCGGTTCGCCGACATGGACCGGACCGATCTGCCCGGTCACGTCCTCACCCTCCCCGAGTTCTACGCCGCCTGTGGCACTGACTTCGAGCTCTCCCTCGACATCAAGGACGCCGCCGCCGCCGCTTCGGTGGTGGAGGCGGCCCGGGACGCCGGCGCCGAGGGGCGGCTGTGGATGTGCCACCCGCAGTGGGAGACCGTGGCCGGGTGGCGGGAGCTGACGCCCACCGCCCGGCTGGTGGACTCAACCCGCCGGCGCTTCATGAAGGAGGGCGTGGAACGCCGGGCCGCCGCCCTCGCCGATGCCGGCGTCGACGCCGTGAACCTGCACCACACCGACTGGACCACCGGCTTCGTGACCCTCTTCCACCGCTTCGAGGTCCTCACCATGGCATGGGACTGCCAGCATCCCCACGTCCTCGACGAGGTCCTGGGGATGGGCATCGACGCCGTTTTCAGCGACCACACCGACCGCATGCAGGAGGCCATCGCCAGAGCCGGCCACGAGCCGACCCCCGGTGCCCAGGGCTCTAGAGGAGCCCCAACGCGGTGAGCGGCCACACGCGGACGAAGGCCCGGCCGATGATGCTCGACTGCTGGACGGCGCCGAAGACCCGGCTGTCGCTCGAGTTGCCGCGGTTGTCGCCCATAACCCAGATGAAACCCTCGGGGATGCGCTTGGGGGGGAACTCGGTGGTGGTGACGCCCGCTTCCAGGTACGGCTCGCGCAGTGGCCGTCCGTCCACGTAGACGGCGCCGTCATGGGCCTCGACCGTCTCCCCGGGCAGGCCGACCACCCGCTTGATGAGGTCGCGGATCTGGCCCACGTCGTTCGGCGGCCGCTCGAACACCACGATGTCGCCCCGGTTGACCTCGTGCAACCGGTAGCTCAGCTTGTTCACCAGGACCCGGTCCTGGATGTTGAGCGTGTGCTCCATGGACGCCGACGGGATGTAGAACGCCTGTATCAGGTAGGTCTTGATGCCGATGGCGGCCAACAGGGCGGCGCCGATGATGACGACCCACTCGACGGTGTTGCGCAGCGGGCTGCGGGTCCTGCCGGGGGGCGTCTCGTCGGCCGGCCGTTCGAGGGTGGCGGTGGCGGTGCCGCCGCCTTCGGCTGACGTCATCACGGCTCCGGCCAGCTCGTAGGACGGCCCTGCGGCGGGCGCCGGATCGGGCGCCCGGGACGGGGCCGGGCCCCACCAGTCGGCGTCCGTCGGGGCGGGCGCCGGCACGGGGACACGGGGAACGAACCCATCGGGGCCGTCGGCGTACATCGGACCGGTCGGGACGGGAGCGACGGCGGCAGCGGAGCCGAGCCGCTCGGCCGTCACCTTGTCGCTTCGGCGACCGCGGGCCCGTGCCCTGCTCGACCGGGTAGGCGGACGTCCGTGACGAGCTTCACCCGGGGAGATCACGGTGCAACTCACCCTACTTCCGTCCCCCGTTCGCCCGGTACCGGGCTGCCACACGCACCGCAGCAGCGGCGCCGACGGCCGGATCACCCTCGACCACCCGGGCGCTGGGCCCGAGGCGCAGCAACAGTCGTTCCAGCCAGGCCCGCTCGCTCACCCGCAGCCCGACGCGCCGCCCACCGTCGGCCAGCTCCTCCGCCGACTCCACCGGGTACTCCTCGGCCACCCACCGGGCCTCGGGCCCGAGGTCGAGAACCACCACGGGGTCGTCGGATCGGGGCGAGAACGTGGGCGGCTGGGCGGCGACGGGCCGGGGCTCGAACGAGGTCCCCAGCACGCCGGCCGAGCGGGTGCGGTCGACCCGGAACACCCGGTCGGCGCCGGCCAGGTGGCACCAGCCGGCCACGTACCACTGGCCGGCGGCGTTGAAGACCTGGTGGGGGTCGATGACCCGGCGGGCCCAGGCGTCGCGGCCGAACGAGTAATAGTCGATCTCCACCTGGTGGTGGTCGACGGACGCCCGCTGCAGGGCGGCCAGCACCTCGGGCGGCGCTGCCCCCAACTCCACGCCGACGGCGTCGTCGGGATCCACCCCGAGGACGGCGGCCACCTTGGCCAGGCCCCGGGCCAGCGGTCCCTCCGGGTCGGTGCCCGGTACGGCGAGCAGGGTGGCGCCGGCCGCCACCAGCGCCAGTCCCTCGGCCGGGGTGAGGCGGAGGGGCCGGGTGAACCAGTCGGCGAAGCGGATCCACACCCGCCCGTCCTCCACCGCCGCCTCGATCAGGGTGTCAGGGGTGAAGGGGTGGACGCCGCACAGGAACAGCAGGCCGAGGTCGGCCACCACCTCCTCCTCGGTGCACCCGAACCGGGAGCAGACGTCTTCGATGGTGGGGCCGTCCTGGCCGGCAACCCAAGGCACCATGGCCAGCAGGCGGCCGAGACGCTGGTCGGCCGGAGTGACCGGGCTCACGCCGTCGCCAGGGCGTCGAGCCAGGCCAGCATCTCCGAGCGCAGCTCGTCCGGCCCGAGGACCTCGGCGTGATCGAGGAAACCGAGGACGAAGGTCCGCAACGCAGCCCGGTTGGTGACCGCCAGCACCAGCACCACGGACCCGTCCGGCCGGCGCTCCCGCACCGCCCCGTCACCGGCCCGGGCCTCGGCCCATGCCGCCTGGTCGGCGTCGACCAGCAGCAGGGCCTCGACCTCGTCCTCGTCGCCCATCCGCCAGGGCGCAGGGGCGGGGGGCGGCGTGCCGGTGGGCCGCTCGAAGCTCGACGCCGGGCCGGGGACGGGCGCAGCATCCATGCGGTCGAGGCGGAAGTTCCGGACCTCGCCCCGATCGTGGTCGTGGCCGATTACGTACCAGTGCCCGCCGGTGTAACGCAGGCCGTGGGGGTCGACCACCCGCTCGGCGCCCCGGTACCCGAAGCGCACCGTCCGCTGATCGCCAAGGGCACCGAACAGGACCGGCAGGTGCTCGCTCCCCGGCAAGGCGGCGATGGGTGCGCCGGCATCGGCCTGCCCGGTCGCCCCACCGAGCTTCCAGATGGCGGTGCCTGCGTCGCCCGGGCCGTGTGCTCCGCCTGCGCCGAGGCGCACGGTGGACGCGGCGAGGTGGAGGGCGGCCAGCTCGTCCGGTGCCAGGTGGGGGTCGGGAAGCCGGTACTGCTCGGGCGGGATGCGGTAGCCCTCGCCCAGCTCGGGGTGCTGGCGGTCGAGCGGCTCCAGCACCACCGGGATGCCCATCGCCCGCAGCGCGTCCTTGTCCCGCTCGAAGGCCCGCCGGGCTGACTTTCCCTCGCCGTAGCCGGGCACCCGGCGCTGGATCTCCGCCCGCGACAGGGGGCGGCCGGCGTCGAGCAGGGCGGCGACGAGGTTGAGCAGCCGCTCCAGCCGGTTCACGACGGCGACGTTAGAGCCGCCGCCAGCATCCCTGCGGCGGCCGTGTACGCATGGAACCGGGGGTCATCGGCCGGCATCCGGCCCATGCTTGTGACGGTGACGCCGGCCGCCGCCAGCAGCGCCACCACGTCGGGGACGTCGATCTCCACCACCTCGTGCGCCCTGGCACCGTCGGGATGCGGCTCGCCGCGAGGCACCGGCACGAACGCCCGCTCGCGGATCATGCCGAGCACGGCCACCGAGTGATGGCTCAACCCCCGGTGCCGAGGCCGGGGATCCTCGTCCGACCACCGCAGCGCCACGACCACCGAGGCGCCCCGCCGAGCAGCCAGATCGATCAACCCGGCGCCCTCGAGCGCCCCGTGACCGCGCTCGGTTCCGGTGCCGACGGTGCCAGGACCAGGGGCCACCACGACCGCATCGGCGCCGGCGACGGCGACCGCCACGTCCAGGCCGGACACTGTGTTCACCGCTTCGTGATCACCGCCGAACGCCTGCCCCGAAGAGACCGAAGCCGCAAGAAGACCCCGATCCCGCAGGTCCGCCACCAGGTCCGACAGTACGAGCGGCAACGCGGCGGTGTCTGTCATCACGTACACCAACCGCTGCCCGGGAGCGGCCGAAGCGAATGCACAGGCAACCGCCGCCAGCTGACTGTGCAGTGGGCACACCACCACCGGGACACCGGCCAGCGAAGCCGGGGGCAGATACCCGGCTACCTCCTCCGCCACCCCGGTGTCGGCCTGCAACGACGTGTACCGGACCTTCATCACATGCCCAGGCCCAGGTGCGTCAAACGAGGCACGGGAGAGGTTCCAGTGCACGACATCCCACCCCCCGGTACCGAGGCCCAGATCGACAGCGGTCGTGTTCACGATGACCGAGTCCCCCACGGTGACAGGACCCACGAGCGAGGTGAGCACATAGGCGCGGCGACCGGACTCCAATGAGACCCGCTGCAGCCCCTCCCTCTGGGAGAGCAGGCCGGAGACGACGTGCGTCGAAAAGCGTGGCATCAGGAAGGGTGCACGCGCCAGAGCACCCTTACAACGAGGCGATGAGCTTTTCGACGCGCTCGTCCTGCGACTTGAACGGGTCTTTGCACAACACCGTCCGCTGCGCCTGGTCGTTCAGCTTCAGGTGCACCCAGTCCACGGTGAAGTCCCTCCGCCGCTCCTTGGCCCGCTTGATGAACTCGCCCCGCAGCTTGGCCCGCGTGGTCTGGGGCGGCTCGTCGACCGCCGTGTTGATGGCCTCGTCGGTGCAGATCCGCTCGACCATCCCCCTTTGCTGCATCTTGTAGAACAGGCCGCGCTCCTGGGACACGTCGTGGTACTGGAGGTCCATCAGGGCGATCTTGGGGTGGGTGAGCGGCACGCCGTGGCGGGCCTGGTAGCCCTCGAGGAGCTTGTACTTGATGACCCAGTCGCACTCCCGGTCGAGCGACATCGGGTCCTTCTCCAGCCCTTCGAGGCAGTGCTCCCACATGTGGAGGGCCTGCTCCTCCAGCGGGCTGAGCCCGCGTTGGGCGTGGAACTTCTGGGCCCGGGTCAGGTACTCCATCTGGATGTCGATGGCGGTGACCTCGCGGCCGTTGGCGAGGCGCACCCGGCGCTTGCAGGTGGGGTCGTGGCTGATCTCGCGGATGGCCCGGATCGGGTTCTCGAGGGTCATCTCCCGCAGCACCACGTTGGGGTCCTCGAGCATCCGCAGCATGATGCTGGTGGCGCCCACCTTGAGGAAGGTGGCGTACTCGCTCATGTTGGAGTCGCCCACGATCACGTGGAGGCGCCGGAAACGCTCGGCGTCGGCATGGGGCTCGTCACGGGTGTTGATGATCGGGCGGCTGCGGGTGGTGGCGCTGCTCACGCCCTCCCAGATGTGCTCGGACCGCTGCGCCATGCAGTACACCGCGCCGCGTGCCGTCTGCAACACCTTGCCGGCGCCGGCGTAGATCTGGCGGGAGACGAAGAACGGGATGAGGACGTCGGCGTAGTGACCGAAATCGTCCCGGCGGCTGGTGAGGTAGTTCTCGTGGCACCCGTAGGAGTTGCCGGCCGAGTCGGTGTTGTTCTTGAACAGGTAGATGACGCCCCGGATGCCCTCCTCCCGCAGCCGCTGCTCGGCGCTGAGGAGCAGGTGCTCGAGGATGCGCTCCCCGGCCTTGTCATGCACGACGAGGTCGTAGATGGAGTCGCACTCGGGCGTGGCGTACTCGGGGTGGCTGCCCACGTCGAGGTAGAGGCGGGCGCCGTTCTCCAGGAAGACGTTGCTGCTGCGGCCCCAGCTCACCACCCGCCGGAACAGGTAGCGGGCCACCTCGTCGGGGCTGAGACGGCGCTGGCCGCGCAGGGTGCAGGTGACGCCGTACTCGTTCTCGAGTCCGAAGATGCGGCGATCCATGCTGTCGGTGCCCCCTGGCGAGCCGGGTGTGTCCCCCACGGTACCGTCGCCCCCGTCGATGCGGTCCCCATGGTCGACCGCGTGATGGGCTTTGCGCTGATGTTCGAGTGCTTGCTGGAAGACTTGGCGCGTACGAACTCGTGGTCGCCGGACGGAACCCGGTCGGCGGGCAACTATCTGAGTCACCACGGCGTACCAACGGGTGAGTAGACTAGCCTTAGTCCATGCTCGTGAACATGCATCAGGCCAAGACCCACCTCTCACGTCTGGTGGACCGGGCCGCTGCGGGTGAGGAGATCATCATCGGCAAGGCCGGACGGCCCATGGTCCGTCTCGTCCCCTACCGCGCCGAGCGGGGTCCCCGGGTCCCCGGCTCGATGCAGGGGCGGATCACGCTCGCCGACGATTTCGACGAGACCCCCGCATGGCTGATCGAGAGCTTCGACGGCGAAGCATGACCCTGCTGCTCGACACCCACGCGGTGCTGTGGTGGCTGGCCGACACCGACCTGACGCCGACGGCCCGGGCTCGCATCGCCGACCCTGACGAGCTGGTCCTGGTCAGCGCAGTCAGCCTGTGGGAGGTGGCGATCAAACGTGGCGTCGGCAAGCTTGAGGTGGACGGCACGATCATCGACCACCTGGCCGACGGCGGGTTCGAGCCGCTGCCGATCTCCTGGGAGCACGCCGAACGGGCCGGAGGGCTGCCCCCGCACCACCGCGACCCGTTCGATCGCATGCTGGTGGCCCAGGCCCAGGCGGAAGACCTCACCCTCGTCACCCGCGACAGCGCGTTCGACGCCTACGAGGTGACGATCCTGCGTTGTTGATACGGTCGAGTCGGCCACCAACGGGCGGAACTCCTCGGCCAGATCCAGGGCCAGTGCAGGTCGCCCGAAGCCGGGGCGGTGGTAGAAGCCCAGGTAGGGATCGAAGCCCACCGCGTAGCAAGCAGCCGTCAGGTCCTTGACGAGGAGGGCGTAGACGTAGGAGAGGAGGCAGTTCACTGCGTCCTGCGGCGGCCTGCGGTTGCGTCCCTCGAAGGTGAACGGGCACCGGGGAGGGACAGATCAGCTCTCAACATCGACGGGAAGGCGGAGAAGTAGCTGCGGGCGGCTGCTCCCTCCATGCCGAGCAGGGTGGCGAACGTCGCCGCCTGCTCGGCGTGCTCGCCGGCCGTCTTCAAGGCCGACAGCACTTCCTCGGGCCGCTGTCTCGCATTGCGGCGCAGGAGGGTCTGCGCGTTGCGTACCTTGCCGGCCACCAGCCGCCGCGCGATTTCAACGAGGGGGGCAGATTCGAGTCAGGACCGCTGCCGGAGGAGATTCAGAAGCTGGCCGACGAGATCGTGCTCGACGGCTTCCCCTATCAGGTTCTCAGCGAAGGACACCTCCGGCGCCTGGGCCACAACCTGGGCCGCCACGATCCTTCCGTTGAGATCAACTCGCTGCTGGGAGGACGGACGGAGCTGTCCATCGGCGGACTGTCGTCCTGGTTGCCGGATCACCCCAAGCGGCCAGGTGTGCAGGCCGCTGCCCGCGAACTACTAGCTCCCTGTCTGCTCGCAACCGCCACGGCCGCCCGCGAGCTTGCGGAGGTGAAGCGAAGCAGCAACGCAGTAGAAGGTATCCCCTAACTGTGTCGCCAGGCCAAGGTCCGAAGAAGCCGGGCCCGGGTGCACTTCCCGATCTGGCCTTCGTTGACATCGCCGGGCGCTTCGGCCCGTTCAGCACGGTGCGGTGCACGGCACCGCGTGGTGCGGCAGCGGCGGCGAGTCGCCCATCTTCGTGGACTACCTGTGCGACGAGCTGTGCTTCGAAGGCTTCGCCCACCAGGTGCTCGGCCCCGGGCACCTGACACGGCCCAAGTGCTCGGGCCCGTGTCACTAGCCGCAAACGTAGAGGAGCAGCTCACACCGGGAAGCGGTCGATGACTTTGTCGTAGCTCTCCTGCGCGTCGGCGAGGGCGATGCGGGAGTAAATCTCCAAGCTGGTGCGGGAGGCGTGCCCCGAGTAGGGCTGGATCAGGGCGTCGTCGATGCCCTGGGTCTTCAGCCAGGTGAAGAGGAAGTGCCGCAGCCGGTGCGGGGGCATGTTGTGCTCCAGCCCGGCCAGGCTTGCATAGCGGGCCAGGAGCGCTCGCACCCCCCGCGTGGAGTAGGCCTTCTTCCAGCTCGACTCGAAGAGAAACCCCGCCCCCTTGGCCCGTTGTGCGTCCATGTGAAGCGAGAGCGTCTCCTTGAACGAGCCCGGGAAGGGCACGACGCGGTCCTTGGCCCCCTTTCCCTGGGTGATGCGCATGCGGCAGGCGTCCAGGTCGACCTCGTCGATGCGGATGCGCACCAGCTCAGACACCCTGACGCCGGTGAACAGCAGGGTCTTGATGAGAACGATGTCCTGGCCCCGCCGAGCGGTCCAGACCACGTCGTAGTACCGGCGGATCTCGGCCTCGGTGGGCACATAGGGGAGCCGTTTGGCCTCCCTTTGAACCTCGACTTCGAGCTCGACGCGCAGGTGCCGGAACACCGCCTTCAAGTAGGCGTAGTCGGGGTGCTCACCCCGGAGGTGCTTGGCGAGCTGGCGGGCCTTGCGCTTCGGGGGGGTCCGGGTCGTTGTGGGAAGGGCGACCGGGTCGCTCACGATGCTGCTCCGGCGGCCGCGAGGTCAAAGTCGAGACGACGGTCCATGTCGAGGTCGAAGGACCCGTAGGGGCGGATGTTGGACCAGAACAGCGCCGTGAGGCCTCGGCGATCTTCATCGGTGAGCCGCTCTGACCAGGCCTGTTCGGAGAGCACTCGCTGCACGAGCAGGGTGTTGACGTGGACCAGCGCCGCCTGCAGGAGGTGCAGCGCCAACATGGACACCTCCTGGTGCTCCCTGTCCGGCCCAGTCAGGTCGCCCTCCTTGCCGTAGAACACCACGCCGTTGGCGCTGTTCCAGTTCTCCACCACCTGGAGGCCGCCGTGCACCTCCTGGCGCAGCTCCGGGGAAGCCAGGTAGTCGCAGAGGAAGATGGTCCGCACCGCCCGGCCCAGCTCCTCCAGCGCCGCGTAGGTGGGGTGCTTGGGCCCGCCCCGGGTGAAGCGGCGCAGCACCTGCTCGGCCTCGGCCGTGCCCAGGCGGAGGGCGGTGGCGTACTTGACGAGCTGGTCGTACTGGCGGGCGATCAGGTCCCAGTCGATGGGCCGGCCGGAGATGACCGGGGCGATCCGGTCCCGGGGCTCCTCGCTGCCACCCGGCCCGGAGAGGCGGGCCGAGCCGATGTTCTTGAGCCGGGGCATGAGCTTGAAGCCGAGGAGGTGGCAGAAGGCGAAGCCGACCACCGAGGCACCGTGGGTGTCGACGTAGTTGGTGTCCACCTCGGCCGAGGTGAAGTGGCGGAGCAGGCCCTCCAGCGTGGCCGCCACCTCGGAGGCTGAGCAGCTCTTGAGCTGGGAGTAGATGCACACCGATTTGCGCTCGACGTGCCAGTAGATCATCACCCCCGCCCCCCCGTAGCGGACGTGGTACTCCGTCATGAAGTTCGACGACCACGACCCGAACTTCTTGGAGTCCGACGCACTGGCGGTGCCCTGGCCCCACCACCCCTCGTCGCGAACTGCGAAAGTGGCGTTGACCAGTTTGGTGATGGCCCGACGCAGGTTGTCCCGGTTGACGAAGAGCCGGCGCACCCGGCGCAGCATGGCCTCGGTCTCGCCACCGTCGCCGCCGACGACGTGGCGGATGCCGACGTTGGTGCCGAGGGCGAACAGGACGAGCAGCAGCCACCGGCGCATGAGCGCCCGCTCGGTGATCTCCCGGGAGGCGACCGAGGTGAACTCCTCGGTGAAGCCGGCGTCGAAGTCGGCTTCCTTGAGGACGTCCAAGAGGTCGAGCACGCCCCAACGCTGCGCCACCTCGCCCTTCATCGCCACCAAGTTGGCCGGCTCCGGCAGCGCCTTGCGCGGCGGGACGGTGATCCACGGCTCGCCACGGCGGGTCGTGATCCTCACTCCGCCGGTGGTGCCAGCACCGATGCCCTCGTCCAGACGGGAGAGGGCGGCGCTCATCCGTGAGCGCAGGTCGTCGACGAAAGCGGTGGGGTCGAGTGGCTGGCGGATGGCGGCGTAGTGCACGTCGCGGTTGGCCTCGAAGTCCGCCGGCAGGTCGTCCTCGGGGTTGCGCCAGCGGTTGGCCCCGGCCACGTAGACCTCCCGGCGCCGGATCGCCTCCCGAAGCGACCGCAGGACGCACAGCTCGTAAGGGATCCGCTCCACCCGCCCGGCCTCGTCGACCACCGCTTCCTTCCACTTTCTCGGCACGACGCCGTCGAGGGGCACCTTCTCGCCCTCGGCGTAGAAGCGTTCCCGGTTCGGGCGCTGCGCGTAGCGACGGAGGAGAACGAGGGCGTCCATGACCGGCCGGTAGGCGGTGTTATTGCACCGGAACTCCAGGGCGGCCAGCAGCTTTGGCAGCATGCGGCGGTAGTGGGCGGAGTACGACGAGCGCAGCACGGTGCGCACCCGCTGGCGGAACACGGTGTCGTTGGCCCTGGCCTCGGCTACCAGGTCCTTGAGGGTGGCTTCGCTCACCACCGGGTACAGGGCGGCCCGGACCGTGTCGTCGGGGTGGTCCAGGGCGGCCTCGGCCACGGCGAAGAGGATGCCCTCCTTGCCCCGCACCCGGCGGAGGTCGTCGAGCAGCTCGCCCCCGACCTTGCGCTCGGCGGTGGCGTCGACCTTGTGGACCAGGATGATGAGCAGGTCGACAAGGCCGTCGATGATCTCGGTCTGGCGGGCCCAGCACAGCGCCGCCAGCAGGGTGAGGCGCACGGGCGCCGGCGACGCCCGCAGGTCGGACGAGTACAGCCTTGCCGCCCGGGCCCGCCAGGCGTCGACCAGCTTCTCCGAGAACCCCGTGAACAGCTCGGCGGGCAGGCCAATGGCCTTTACCCGGGCCAGCTTGTCGATCTCGACCAACAGGGTCTCGATCCCGGGCTTGGCCGGATCGGCCTTGAGCTCGGCCAGGAACCCGGCCTCGTCAGCCTCGGCGACGAACGCCTCGAGCCCGGCTATGACCGGCCCGCTCAGACCGGACGCGACCTCAGTGGTGAACCGCTGGTCGAACGCTGTGCCCGCCGTCCCCACCACCCGTTCGATCCGGCTCGGGGCGGGAGGCTCAATCCGCTCGGCCCGGCACCGGGCCACCAATGCCTCCCGCAGCCGGTCCTCGGTGAGCTCCACCGGGCAGACCTGCTCGGCCAGCCAGGCGGCGAGCTTGTCCTCGTCGCCGACCGTGGTCTCTCGGAACCCGAGCGCCTTGCGGATCTGCGCCCGGTGATACTCGATGGTCCGCCCCGACCATTGGTAGGTGCCGAATGCCTCGGGGGCCACCTTCACCTGGGCGGCGACGTAGTCGACGGCGGCCCTCGGCACCTCGGCGCCGAAGCGGGGGAAGCGGCCCTCGATCTCGAAGTACTTGAGGATGAGGGAGAAGCCCAGGCGCGTCGCGCCCGTCTTGTTGGCCAACAGCCGCCAGTCCTCCTCGACCAGGGTCCAGCCTGCGATCAGCTCGTCGGGCTTCCACTCCCGCTGCATGGGGTCCCCTCTGCTCGTCCTGATCGGCGGTCGGACCGTGGACCAAGGCTAGCGAGGAAGTGCCGACAATAGTTAGAGTCGGCATCGCACGACCTGGGGGGAGTAGCCTGTGGGCAGGCGATCCCAGTGCCGAACCGGCAGAAACCCAGGGTATTGCCAGAACCAGGAACACAACCGGCATTTTCCAGATCGGTCGGAGTTGAAGCAGAGTCGATCGACGCGAGGGCGCCGATCGAGCCGAGGAGGCTGATCGCCACGCAGATCTACCCAGGCATCACGATGGACCCCAGTGTCCGGTTCGGGAAGCCGTGCATCGCCGGGACCCGCATCGACATCGCCACCGTTGTCGGCGCTATCGGTGCCGGAGACAGCGTCGAGGCCGTCCAGGAGGCCTACGGCCTGGCCCGTGATCAGGTCCTGGCGGCCGTGCGGTACGCGGCTCACGTCGCCGCCCACCTGCCGCCGGCGGTTCGAGAGGTCTCCTGACCCGGCGCTGACATGAGGATCCTCCTCGACGAGAACTTCCCCATCCAGCTCTACCGGCGCCTCCGGGAAGCCGGCTACGAGGCCGAGCACATCATCGCCCTTGGTCTGCGGGGCTTGTCGGACGACGCCATCCGCCAACGGCTGGCCACCGAGTCCGACCTGCTCTTTCTCACCCAGGACACCGAGTTCGCCGAGCTGACATCGAACACCGTCGCCACCGTCATGATCTCCCGGGTCCCCCAGGCCATCCCGATCGCCCGACGCGTCGCCCTGTGGGAGCAAGCCATTGCCGACTTCCTTCAGCACCCCGTGCCGGGAAGGCTGTTCGAGGTGCTCGGCGACGGACGGGTAGTCGCCTGGGACATCCAGCCGTGACCGAGACCCACCGCCACCACAGCGATGGCTGGCTCACGCCGGGTGTCACCGCGATTGAGACCACCAGCCTTCTCGCCGCTGGGGGGACCTCTACTTTGCGGCTGGTGACACCGACCCGAGCACTGGGCCAGTGACGAGCGTCCATCACACTCAAAATGCAGCCTCACCTGCATCTTCGCTGCTGACCCCAAGAGAAGGTTGGGCACAAGGTCGGGCACATGGTCGGGCCGGGCGTCCATGGTCAGGCTTCGGGCAGGAAGAGGCCGAGACCGAAGTGGCTGAGGGCGCCCAGGGCAAGGGGCCCCGCCAGGGGCTCGGCGAAGGTGAGTCGGAGCCCGACGGCGCGGCGAGCATCCTCGAGACGCTCCTTGTTGGGCCGGTGGCGCCGGAAGGCCAGCCAGGGGCCCACCACCTGCTCAATGGCCATCGGGGCTGGCATGTGCCGATCTCGGAGCTCACGCCGCACCTCCTCGTCGACGTGGGCTGCCCAGCTCTGGTTGCGGTGAGCATGGCGTGGTGGCGCGAAGGGTGTGGCGCTCGTCCAGACCGGCGCCTTCCTGGCCAGCTCCGGCGCCACATCCGCGATGGCACCGAATCCTTCGACAGCCAGCCGCCCGGGCCGGAAGTCCGCCACGAACTCAGAGGTCCAGAGCCGGTCCCCCCGCGCGAGGGCTTCCAACTCCTCCTTGCTCAGCCCCGCGGGGACCCACGCGACCAGATGATCGATCAGGCCGTCGTGATCCCGGTCGAGCGCCAGGTAATGGGCGTGGGAGTGATCGTTCTCGAGTCTGCGCCCGGCGTCCTTGCCCTCAAGGACCACCGAACGCTGGCCGCCGTTGAACTTGCGGTACTTGCTGTTGCACGCGGAGCGGAGCACGTGGCCGAGGGCCACGGCGGCGCGCATCGAGGGCCGGGCGTTGGAGTCGTAGGCCCAGCACACGGCCGTAGGCTTGTCCTTGGACCCTGCCTCGCGACGAGGACGCGCCCGAGCGATGACCGCTGCCTGTTCGGGGAGGCGGTAGGCCGCACAGTAGGCACCGGGCGGCTCCAGGAGGCCTTGCCCGCGGACCTCGTCGGTACCCATCACGAGTGCTCCGAGGTCGAGGGGCGTACGGGGAACAAGGACGCGGACGGGGGGCCGGTCGAGCACGGCGGCCTCGCTCGATCCCATCGGCTCGCACCAGACACCAGCGGTTGGCTCCTCCTTGCCGCCTAGGAGCCGGCCCTCGCAGATCGACTCGGCCCGCCCGACGTAGGGCAGCAGGTTGACCAGGATCCCGAGTGCGTCCCGCCCGGCCGGGCTCAGCTCCACCGGCCAGCGCAGCACGACCTCGTCGTCCCGGGCGATGACCACGAAGGCGTCGAGGGCCTTGTCGGTGCGGATCAGGTCGAAGCGCTTGGCCGTGGAGTTCCACGCCGGCGGCCCACTGGTGCGATCGGGCAGGTAGTGCCTCGTGTGGGCCTCGGACCACCGCCCGGGCAGGTGATAGGACGGCAACCCGGCCAGGTCGGCCAGGACGGCACCGACCGTTCCGGCATCGAGTTGGGGCGCCCGTTCCTTCCATGTCGCGAACACTGCGCGGAGCAGTCGCCACGGCGACGGGGGCCACTCCACGGCTGCCTCGTTGGCATGGCGACCCCATGCGCAAGGAGTTGGGCATCGAGGCGGGCACGGTCCTGGTGGCCACGACAGAAGCGGGCCGGCTCATGTTGGAGACGCGCGAGGCGGCTTGGGCCCGGCTGAAGGCCTTGTTCGCCGGCGTTCCTCACGACCTGCACCTTGTCGACGACCTGCTCGCCGAGCGACGGGACGAAGCGCTGCGTGCAGACTCCAAGGCCTGAGCCCATGGGCGGCACCGTCGTCGATGCTTCCGCCCTGCTGGCGTTCGTGCAGGACGAGCCGGGCGGGAGCCGCCTCCCCGAACTCGTCGGCGAGGAGTCGGCGATGTCGGCCGCGAACTGGTCAGAAGTCGTACAAAAAGCCGCACGGGCGGGGTCACCGTGGACGACCTGGGGCCGGCGTGCCGCCAGGTCGGCCTCGTGGTGATGGACTTCACCGAGTCCGATGCGGAACGCGCCGCGGAACTCTGGCCGCTGACCGCGGACAAGGCCTGTCGCTGGCTGACCGGGCGTGCCTCGCGCTGGCACAACGACTTGAGGTGCCCGCCGTCACTGCTGACCGGAGTTGGGCCGAAATAGATCGACTGGACGTCCGAGTGGAACTTCTCCGCCACTGAGCTGCGGCGCCAACTCCCGCTGACACCCCTGTCCCTCCGAAGGGTGACGGTCCGGGATCAACCACCCCCCACGAGCGCCGACAGGGTCGGGCTCTGGCTGTACCCGAGGTGGCGGTCGCTCTGGCGAAAACCTCGCATCCGACCCTCGTGGAGGAGGTTACGCGTCGGGCTCGTCGCCGCCGCTTGCCGGCGCGTCCTCAGCGGCGGGCGCAGGCGCATCGTCCGTGGCGGAGGGGGTGTCGCCCAGCCCGAGCAGCGCCGCCAGTTCGCTGTCCACGATGCGGTGGAAGGCCCGTCGCTCCCGGGGCCGCTCCAGCACGGCGACCTCGAGGTCGGAGGGCTGCAGGGTGCGCTCGGGGCCGGCCAGCGCGGCGATGGCCGCCTTCAGGGCGTCGGCCAGCGACCAGCCCTCGGTGAAGGCCGCCTCCATGCGGTCGTGGATGGCGTCGGCCTCGCCACCCAGCACGGCGAAATGGTCCTCGTCGTAGATCGTCCCGCTGAAGTCGATGTGGTAGAGCTGGTCCGCCCCCCCACCGGACTGGGGGCCGACCTCGGCCACCAGGATCTCGACCTCCATGGGCTTGATCTCGCGGGTGAACACCTGGCCCAGCCACTGGGCGTAGGCGTTGGCCAGGGAGCGGGCGTCGACGTCCTCCCGGCTGTACTCGTAGCCCTTCACGTCGGCGTGACGGACCCCGCCCACGCGCAGCTGGTCGAACTCGTTGAACTTGCCCACGCCGGCGAAGGCGATGCGGTCGTAGATCTCGCTGACCTTGTGCAGCGTGCGGGACGGGTTCTCGGCGGCCAGCAGGATGCCGTCGGCGTAGGTGACCCCCATCAGCGATCGGCCTCGGGCGATGCCTTTGCGGGCGTAGTCCGCCTTGTCCTTCATCATCTGCTCGGGGGCGACGTAGAAGGGCATGCTCATCGGGGTGCCTCCGTCCCAGCGTTGGCGGCGGTGAGGGTTGTCGTCACGGATGCATCCCCCGGTTGGTTCGGCGGTCGATGAGGGCGCCGAAGCGCTCCGCCACCTCGGACTCGGGGACCCGGGTAAACCCGTCCTCGGCGATGGTGGCGATGACGGGGTAGATCCCGCGCACCGGGTCGGGACCGCCGGTGGCGCTGTCCTCCTCGGCCGCCTCGTACAGGCTCTGGATGGCCAGCTCGACGGCGGCGTCGAGGTCGAGGCCCTCCTTCCAACCCAGCTTGATCGTCGTGCGGGCGTCCCGGCCGCCGGAGCCGTCGGCGTGGTAGTCGCCTTCCTCGTAGCGACCACCGGTGACGTCGTAGGTGAAGATGCGGCCGCGGTGGCGACGCAGGTCGTACCCGGCGAAGATCGGCACCACGATCAGGCCCTGAAAGGCCATGGGCATGTTGGCGCGGATCATGCCCGACAGCTGGTTGGCCTTGCCCTCCAGGCTGAGGGCGGCGCCCTCCACCTTCTCGTAGTGCTCAAGCTGGAGCTGGAACAGCTTGACCATCTCCATGGCCGGCCCCGCCGCGCCGGCGATGGCGACCCCGGAGTGACGGTCGGCCGGGTACACCTTCTCCATGTTGCGGTGGGCGATGGTGGACCCCGCTGTTGCCCGCCGGTCGCCCGCCATCACCACCCCCTCTGCGTAACGGAGGGCCACGATGGTGGTGCCGTGGGTGATCGTCGCCGGGTCGTCGACCGGGAACTGGGAGGGCCCGCCCCGCAGCCTGTGCAGCAGGTTCGAGAAGCTCGGGCCCGGGTCGTCCGTCGGAGGGAAGAGGGGCAGGTTCATGGCCCGCCGGAGGCTAGTTGGTGCCTGCGCCCGCCGATGCCACGAGATCGGTCTGTCTGGCTCGAACGAGCTCGTCGATGGCCTCGTCCATGGCCGCCGGCCGGAGGTACCGGACAGCCGCAGTCAGCCGTTCGTAGTCGTCCTCGAAGTCGCCCAGGGCGTTGTTGCAGCGGAAGCACAGCAGGCCCCGGATGGCGCCGGTGGCGTGGTCGTGGTCGACGTGGAGGGAGATGTCGTCGCGCGGCAATCGTCCGCAGATGCCGCACCCGCCGCCCTGCTCCGCCAGGAGCTCGTCGTACTCCTCCGGCGTGATGCCGTACTTGCGCTTCAGGTGGCTCCGACGGTTCGAGACGGCCTTCCGGCCCGACTCCCGATATGCGACCTCCCGGGCTGCGACCCGCTCCGGGTTGTCCCGGGCCCACTGCCTGGTTCGTTCCCGTGCCGGCTCCGGGTTGGCTCGGTGTCGGGCCGCATTGGCGTTGAGACTGCACCGCTTGCACTCGTTCCGGTGGCCGTCCCGCATCCCGGCCATCCGATAGAACTCATCGAGCGGCTTGCTCTCTCCGCATTTCCGGCAGATCTTCATACTCCTCATTATATACGAACAGACGTTCGTATATAAAGTGAAAGATGCCGTTGACCTGCGGGTTGTACCTATTACTGACCGCCCTTCTGGATGTATGACCGGACGAAGTCCTCCGCGTTCTCCTCGAGCACCTCGTCGATTTCGTCCAAAAGCTCGTCCAGCTCGGCCTTGATCTTGTCGCCCTGCTTGGAATCTGCCGGCGCGGCCTCATCGACCTCCTCGGCCTGCCGGGTGGACGACTGCTTCTTCTTCTGCTCTCGCTCTGCCATGACGTCGACTGCCTCCTCAGGAGCCCAACCGCTCGAGCAGCTCGGCGGGGCTGTTACATCCATCCAACAACGTATCGACCATCGAAGCCGTTCCTTTGAGCGGCTCCATCATCGGAACCCTGCGCAGCGGGTCGCCGCCCAGGTCGAAGACCAGTGAATCCCAGTTTGCCGCCGCGATGGAGGATCCCCACCGCTGGAGGCACTTGCCCCGGAAGTAGGCCCTGGTGTCGCGGGGCGGTTCCGTGACCGCCTCGACCACCGACGCCTCCGGGATGAGCCGTTCCATGCCCACCTTGTCGAACAGCGAGCGGCCCGCTTCGAGGGTGTGGTACTGCAGGTCCATGGCGGCCAGCTTGTGGTCGGCCCACGACAGGCCATGGCGCTCGCGGTACCCGTTGACGAGGCGGTACTTGGCCACCCAGTCGAGCTGGTCGGCCAGCTCCATGGGGTCGCTCTCGAGGCCGGTGAGCACGGCCTCCCAGCGGCGCATGACCTCCGCCGCCACGTCGGCGCCGATGCACTCGAGACCGCGGTCGTCGGCGTACTTGCGGGCCAGGTCGAAGTACTCCCACTGGATCTCCAGCGCCGTCATGCGCCGGCCGTCGGCCATCTCCACCGGCTCGCGCAGGCTCAGGTCGTACGAGATGCGCCGCAGCGACCGGACCGGGGTGGCAAGGGTGAAGTCCCGGTCGCCGAACCAGTCGTCCTCGATCATGCACAGCACGATCGATGTGACCCCCACTTTCAGCAGGTTTGCGACCTCCGACAGGTTGGCGTCGCCCACGATGACGTGGAGGCGCCGGTACTTCGACGCATCGGCATGGGGCTCGTCGCGCGTGTTGACGATGGGCCGCTTCAGGGTGGTCTCGAGGCCGACCTCCTCCTCGAAGAAGTCGGCCCGCTGGGTGAGCTGGAACGGCACCTCCAGCCCGCCGGTGGACGATGCCTCGGTGCCCACCTTGCCCGCCCCGCAGTAGAGCTGGCGGGTGACGAAATGGGGCATCACGTGCTGGACAATGCGGCCGAACGGGGCCTGACGGTCGACCAGGTAGTTCTCGTGGGTCCCGTAGGAATTGCCCTTGCGGTCCGAGTTGTTCTTGTAGACCACGATCGACTGGCCGGGCGGCAGCATCCTCGCCGCCGCCTCCATCGAACGCTTCAGGATCAGCTCGCCCGCCTTGTCGAACCGGACGCACTCCATGGCGTCGGCACACTCGGGCGTGGAGAACTCGGGATGGGCGTGGTCGACGTAGTACCGGGCCCCGTTGGTGAGCACCGCGTTCACCAGGTGGGTCTCCACCTCCGGCGCCACCGTGCCCTCCCGCGCGAACCCCCGCGCGTCGTTCCCGGGCGACTCGTCCTCGAAGTCCCACGCCACCCTGCGGGCGAGGTCGCTCACGTAGGCGTTGATGAGCACCGAAGACGCGGCGATCGGGTTCGACTCGCCCGCGCCGCGGTGGACGATCCCGTACTCCGTCTCCATGCCCACAACCTTGGCGATGGCCACAAAGCGACCCTACAACGGCCGACGCCGGAGGCCGTGCCACGAGGCCGGCGAGCGCCGCAGAGCGAGCGAACCCGACGAAGCCGTATCAGGCCGCCCCTCCGGGCACTCGTCCCGGCGGACGGGCACGGCCTTGTGCCCCGAGGACACGGAGGACGGCAATGGACGACAAGGGCAACGAGATCACCGCCGAGGCACCCGAGCGCGCCCGCCAGCAGTTCCGGCTCCTGCTGGCGAGCAATCCCAACTACTTCGGGTCGTTCCCCGGTCTCGGCTTCGAGGCCGTCGACCCGAAGGACGGAGACACCCGACCCACCCGCTGAGCTACGTGTGCGGTGTCGACCACTCCCCTCGGCGCAAGTGGTGCGGGCAGCCCGTGCTGCCGCTGGTGCGGGCCATCCTCTCGTGGAACCTCGAGCCCCCCGCCGGGGAGCCCGACTGGTCGCCGCCGTGGGGCAACGTCGAGGCGGTGGAGGACACGTCGGGCAACACCTACGAGGAGTTGGAGTGCCTCGGCCTCGACAAGGCCCTCCTCGGCGGGTCCCTGGTGGCGTCGTTCGAGGTCAAGTTGTCGAGTGGCTACTCCGGACCGCCGTGCAGCGCGGGCAGCACCGAGTACGTCGCCTTCTGGGCCGATTGGGAGGACGACTGCTCCCTCAGCTACCTCGGAACGGTCAAGGTCAAGGTGCACGACTACGTCAAGGTGCACAACTACAAGGACGTCGGCGGCGGCCTGTGCTACTCGGCCGTGCTGCCGGTGGACCTCGGCGCCCTGCGCCAGGGATGCGAGAAGCCGGTGCTGCGCCGGGTCCGGGCCGTGCTGTCGTGGAACGCGCCGCCGTCGACCACCGACCCCGACGCCGTCCCCGTGTGGGGAAACCGCATCGACCGCCACGTGCAGATCGAGCCCGGCGTCGTCTACGACAGCACCGCCCGCTTCACCATCGTGGGCGGTGTGGCCGCCAACGACGTCGACCTGACGAACGGCCTCACCGTCCCGGGGGCGGTGCTCGGCACCTCGGTCAGCCCGCTGCCGGACGACTGCCCCTTCGCCGGCCTGGTGGTGCTCCACGGGCCGCTCGACCCGGCGCTGGCCGGCCACCAGTACCGGGTCCGGGCGACCAACGTCGACGGGGGCGGCACCCAGCTGCTCACGGCGCCGTTCACCGCCGTCACCTCAGGGGCTCCGCCGTCGTCGTCGCCCCGAACCCCATCGACGGGTGGGTGACCTGGCCGACGTGGGTGGGCAACATCACCGGCGTGCTCGGCCACCTGGCGTCAGGAGGCGACGACAGGTGGGACTTCACCCTCGAGCTGGAAGTGGACTTCAACGTCGTCGACAGCGCCCGAGTCCGGATGGACAACACGGTGAAGGACGTGGCCCTGGTGACCGACACCGTCAACGCCGGTGACCTCGAGCTGTTCACCGCCAGCCAGTGCAAGGTGCCCCACGGTCCCGTGAACGGGACGTTCGTGGCACGGGACCTGCACTTCCTGCACTGGTCCATCTCGGTGCTGGGCGGCCCAGGCGGCCCCATCCCGCCGATCCCGCTCACCGTCGGCATCGCCTCGTCGACCGAGACGCCCTTCGCAGGCACGCCGTTCACGCTCGACTTCGGCGACCCGATGATCGCCCCCTGCGGCTACGTGGTGCGCCTCACCATCACCGACAGGGCCATCGTCAACAGCGCCTACGTCGGCAACCAGGCCACCGTCGACCGGGGAATCTGCCTGGAGTAGCGGCGAGCAGGCGGGAGCCGCCGCCGGCCGCCGACGCCGCCGAAGGCTGCCACCCTGGCTGGCGGCAAGAAGAAGACAGCGCTGCGGTCGCCGGCTCCGCCGGCGACCGCAGTCCCGTCAAACTCGGTGAAGGAACCTCCGGTTCCGAACCGAAGACCTACAGGTACTGCCCCGTGCCCACCCGCTCGATGGCGCGGCCGCCGGTGGGCTCGCCCTTGCCCTCGGACATGAGCACCCGGAGGAAGACGATGCGCTCGCCCTTCTTGCCGGAGATCTTGGCCCAGTCGTCGGGGTTGGTGGAGTTGGGGAGGTCCTCGTGCTCCTTGTACTCCTGGCGGATCGACGCCGACAGGTCGGACATGCGGATCCCCCGCTCCTCGCCGGCGATGCGCCGCTTGATGGCCAGCTTCTTGGCCCGGCGCACGATGTTCTCGATCATGGCCCCCGAGGAGAAGTCCTTGAAGTACATGACTTCCTTGTCACCGTTCTGGTAGGTGACCTCGATGAACCGGTTGTCGTCGTCCTGGCGGTACATCTCCTCGACGGTACGCTCGATCATCACCCGCACCGCCTTGTCGGCGTCGCCCCCGCCCAGCTTGTCGACCTCGGCCTGGTCGAGCGGCAGGTCGGACGTGAAGTAGCGAGCGAAGATCTGGGTGGCCGCCGCCTCGTTGGGCCGCTCGATCTTGATTTTCACGTCGAGGCGACCGGGGCGCAGGATGGCAGGGTCGATCAGGTCCTCCCGGTTGGAGGCGCCGATCACGATGACGTTCTTCAGGGTCTCCACGCCGTCGATCTCGGCCAGGAGCTGGGGGACGATGGTGGACTCCATGTCCGACGAGATGCCCGTGCCGCGGGTGCGGAACAACGAGTCCATCTCGTCGAAGAACACGATGACGGGCATGCCCTCCTCGGACTTCTCCCGGGCCCGCTGGAACACCAGGCGGATCTGGCGCTCGGTCTCGCCCACGTACTTGTTGAGCAGCTCGGGACCCTTGATGTTGAGGAAGTAGCTCCTGGCGTTCTTGTCGCCGGTGACCTCACCCACCTTCTTGGCCAAGGAGTTGGCCACCGCCTTGGCGATGAGCGTCTTGCCGCATCCGGGGGGGCCGTAGAGCAGGATGCCCTTTGGGGCCGGCAGCTTGTACTCCACGAACAGGTCCCGGTGGACGAACGGCAGCTCGACGGCGTCGGTGATGGCTTCGATCTGCTCGTCGAGGCCGCCCACGTCGGCGTAGGAGATGTCGGGCACCTCTTCGAGGATCAGCTCCTCGACCTCGGGGCGGGGCAGGCGTTCGAGCAGCATGCCCGTACGGCTGTCCATGAGGACGGTGTCGCCCGCCCGCAGGTACTTGCCCTCCAGCTCCTCGGTGAGCTCGACGACCCGCTCCTCGTCGGCCCGGCCCTGGATGAGGGCCCGCTTGCCGCCGTCGAGCAGTTCCTTGAGGGTGACGACCTCGCCGGCGATCTCCTGGCTTCGGGCCAGCACCACGTTGAGCGACTCGTTGAGGACGACCTCCTGGCCGCGCTTGAGCTCGTCGGTGTCGATCTCGGGATGCAGGGCGACCCGCATCTTGCGGCCACCGGAGAAGACGTCGACCGTGCCGTCGTCGTTGGTACCCAGATAGGTGCCGTAGGCCGACGGCGGCTGGGTGAGCTTGTCGACCTCTTCGCGCAGGGCGGCGATGTGCTCGCGGGCCTCGCGAAGGGTGTAGGTGAGCTTCTCGTTCTGCGAGACGGCCTGGGCCAGCTGGCCCTTCGTCTCCAGCAGCTTCTCCTCGAGCGTGCGCACGCGCTTGGGGGCGTCGTGCAGCCGGCGGCGGAGGGTGACGATCTCCTCCTCCAGCACCTTCACCTGCTCGTCCAGCTCAGCCGCCTCCAGCTCGTCGGCGCTGATCCTGCCCTGCTCCTCGGAGTCCGTCGGAACCACCTCCTCGCTGGCGACCATACACGTCTGCCGCTTCTGCGACGGTGAATCCGGGGCGGGTTTTCCCTGTCAATCCCGGGGAAACTCGCTATGCTCGGAATCCGGAGCAGCACGTGCCCGAGGGAGGGCTGGACGACATGGGAATGAAGGTCTGGATCGACCAGGACCTCTGCACGGGCGACGGCCTGTGCGAGGAGATCGCCCCCGCCGTCTTCACGCTCCTCGACGATGGGCTCGCCTACGTAAAGGAGGGGACCAAGGTCTTCAACCCCGGCGGCCGGTCCGGCATGGCCGCCGTCCCCGCCGGCATGGAGGACGAGACCATCGAGTCCGCCGAGGAGTGCCCCGGCGAATGCATCTTTATTGAGACCGAGTAGCGGTTTCGCCTCGGAAGCGGAGCTTCCTTCGGCGAGCTTGGCGGGCTTCGGGAGGCCGGCGGAGCCGGCCACCCGAAGGCTGACACCCTGATGCGCCGGGGCTGACGCCCCGGCGGTGGCGCCCATCCAGGGTGGCCGCCTGGCGGCGGCGAGTGTGGCCAGGCGCCCCTGGCGGAAGCACCGACGCGATCCGGCGACCGGCTGTCGCACAACGCCGGAGGCGGTCTCCCAGCTGAGCGCCACCGGCGACCGGCCATCACCCACCGCCGAAGGGGGTTCCCTCTGGCTGGGCGCCAGGGCCGGGCGCAAGCCCGGCCCAATGAGTGGTCAGCCTTCGGGTGCCCGGCTCCGCCGGGCTCCCGAAGTCCATCAGCTCGCCGAGGAACCTCCGGTTCCGAGCGCGAAGACCGGAGGCGTCAGCCGGAGGTCAAGCAGGGGCCTGGGCTGGCGGCGTTTCCCCTTGGGGCAGCGAGTGCTGCCTTGAGCTCCTTGAAGGTCACGGCGTAGGCGGTGCCCGGTTGGTCGGGGGCTATGGCGAAGGCGACTCCCATCACCTCGCCGGCCTGGTTGACGAGAGCGGCTCCGGAGTCGCCGGGGCGGAGGGCGGCGGCTAGGATGAAGACGTCGCGGCGGGTGGTACGGTCGTCGTAGAGGTCGCGGCCGACGGCGTCGACCTGCTGGCGGATGGCAGCGGGGGCGATGCGCAACTGCTCCTGGCCGCCGGGGTGGCCCATCACCGCGCCCCGTTCGCCCACCCCCCCTTTGCCGACAGCCAAGGGTGCCTGACCGAGGCCGGGCACGCGGAGCACGGCCAGGTCGCGCTCGGGGTCGAACACGACGACGGTCGCCGAGAAGGTCCTGCCGTCCGGCCGCTCCACCGACGTGCGCCCGGGACGGTGGCCGGCAACCACGTGGGCGTTGGTGACCACCGTGTCGGGGGCGGCGGAGAAGCCGCTCCCCTCCTGGGTGCGCGAGCAGGCGACCCCGGAGATCTTCACGGTGGAAGCGGCCACCCGGTCGAGGATCGCCGGGTTGATGCCGGTGCTGGCCGGGGGCGGGCCTGTCACCGGTGCCGGCCGCAGCGCCTCGAACACCTTGGGGAAGTTGGTCTCCCCCACGACCCGGCGCAGGGCCTTGAGGGTGTCCGGCGGCGGGGGCAGGCGGGAGTCGAGGAAGCGGGCGACGGCCGAGGTGCGGGCCTCCCTCGACACCGAGCCCGGCACGTCGGCGATGGCGGGCAGGAGCAGCCACAGGGCGACGAGGATGCCGAGAGTGCCAACCACCGAGCCGACCGCGCTGTCGACGATGCGGACGGGGCCGATCGGCACGAACCGGCGCAGCGACGACCCGAGGAGCAGGCCGGCGCCCTGGCCGACGAAGGCGCCGCCCAGCAGCACCACGCCGGCGATCATGAGTTTGCTCGTCGGGTCGGGACCGTCGAAGGCGCGGACGGCGGCGGGCAGGAATCGGGCGGCCAGGACCAGGCCGAGGGTCAGCCCGATCCACGACACGACTCGGGCAAGGAACCCGAGCCGCCACCCGCCGGCTGCTGCCGCCGCTGCAGCCAGGGCGATGACGAGGTCGAGGATGTTCACGGCGGAGGCGAGGCTACTGAGTTCCGACCAACCTGGCCGAGGTCAGAAAGGCGGTGTGGGCCACCATGCGGTGGTCCGGCCGCACTGCCTGGCCCTCGATGTGCCAGGTGCGCACGAGCACCTCCTGGGTCTCGGCGAAGGCGAAGCCGCTCTCGTCGAGCGCCTCCCGCACCTGCGATGCCTGGAGGATGCTCGGCGTGTACGCCACCAGGATGCCGCCCGGCGACAGCGCCGCCTCGGCGTGCTTCACGACACGCCACGGCTCGGGAAGGTCGAGGACGACCCGGTCGAAGCCGGTGCCGTCGATGCCCTCGTACACGTCCCGCTCCTCGACGGCGTAGCGCTCGAGCGCCTCGTCGCCGAGGAAGGACCCGACGTTGGCCATCGCCTTGGCCGCGAAGTCGGGGCGCAGCTCGTAGCCGGTGACGACGGCGCCGGCGCGCAGCAGGGTCATCGAGAGCGCGCCCGACCCGAGGCCCGACTCGAACACCCGGGCGCCAGGGAAGATGTCGGCCAGCAGGAGGATGGGGCCGAGGTCCTTCGGATAGATGACCTGTGCACCTCGTGGCATCTTCAGGATGAAGTCGGCGAGGGTCGGGCGAACGGCCTGGTACCAGGCGTTGGTGGTGGAGCGCACCACCACGCCCTCGGGCCGGCCGATCAGGTCATCGTGCGGCACGTAGCCGGTGTGGGTGTGGAACTGGGCCCCCGGGGTGAGGGTGACGAGGTACCGACGGTTCTTCCTGTCCATCAGCAGGGCCCGCTCTCCTGGCGTCAGCGGCCCTCTCACGTCGATGCGGCGCCAGCCCGCGCCCGCAGCTTGCAGAAGGCGCACGTGTCGCCCGGCGTGGCCGAGCCGCACGAGGAGCAGGGCCGCAGCTCGGCCCTGGTCGCGTTCGCCGTGGCCTGGAACAGGTGGGAGGCCTTGTCGAGGAATTCGAAGTAGAAGGCCGCCTTGGCGCCGGGCGAGCGCTCCTCGATGTCGTTGAGCGCCTCCTTGTAGGCCAGGTGCCGGTTGCCCTCGGCCATCGGGCACTCCTCGACGATGTAGTCGATTCCCCGCAGGATGCAGTACGCCGCCATCTCCCGCTCCCCCAGCCGTATCAGCGGCTTCACCTTCCGCACGAACCCCTGGCCGGCCGCCAGGACGGGCAGCTGGCGGCCCAGGTACTCGGTGTTCCAGCGCAGGACGTTGCCGAACAGGACGGCCGCCTCGTCGTCGAGGTTGTGCCCGGTGGCCACCACGTCGTAGCCGCCATCCACCGCCGCCTGGTTGAACAGGTGGCGCTTCGACAGCCCGCACGCAGAGCAGGGCACGCGCTTGGCCGCCCGCGACCCGTTCGGGATGTCGAAGCCGAGGTCGGTCGGGAGGTCGATCTCGATCAGGTGGGCACCGCGGTGGGCGGCGAAGGCCCGGGTGTGGTCGCCCGACGAGGTGCTGTAGTCGCCGATGCCGAGGCCGAGGTACAGCCCGTCCACCGCATAGCCGAGCTCGATCAGGATGTCCCACAGGGCGAGGGAGTCCTTGCCGCCGGACACGGCCACCAGGACCCGCTCCCCCGCCGCCATCATCCGGTGGTCGTCGATGGCCCGGCGCACCTGCTCCCGGCAGTGGTGGACGAAGCAGTCGCCGCAGAACCCGGCGTTGTGGCGGCGCACCTCGATGACAGCCGGGCCCTTGCACCGGCGGCACTTCATGCCGCACCCCCTGAGATCACCTGGCGGATCTCCACCACGTCGTCATCCGCCAGGACGGCGTCGCCTGTGACCAGGGTGTCGGATCGGATCACCAGCACCGACTCCCGGTTGATGGCCAGGCGCTCGAGCAACGCGTGCACGGCCACGGGGCCGGGGACCTCGAGCTCGCGCCGAGGGTTGCGCAGCAGGACCCTCACCGCCGGCGCTTCACCACCTTGGCCTGGCGGTCATGACTGATCAGCAACGTCTGGCCCGGCCGGAGCTCCTCGGAGAACGCCACCTCGGGCTCGTCCCTCGTGATCTTGCGCAGCACCTTCATGGCCAGACCGATGGTACCGACGATCGTCCAGAAGCGGCTGCCTCCGAGGAGGCCCTTCTGCAGGGCCCGGCCCAGGAGGAGTCGCTTCACCGCTCTCACACCCGCCGGATCTCGACGAGGGTCGTCCTCTTCTTCCCCTTGCGCCGGCCCAGGAGGTACGCCATCCCGACGACGGCCACGGCCGCCACCGCACCGGCGATCAGGAGGTAGGGCTTCGCCGACTCGGCCGTGCTGTCGACCTCGCCACGGATCTCCCGCAGCTTGGCCTCGATGGTGTTGCGGGTGACGGGACCGTCGACGTCGGTCGCCATCAGGCCGTCGTCGACTTGCGGGCGGCCTTGCGCTTCTGGCTCCCGATGGCCCGTGCCGCCAACCCGGCGACGACCACGGCGGCGATCATGGTGAGGACGTACGGGAGGAACGAGAGGTTGCCGGCGAGGTGGCTGCCGGTTTCGGTCTGCAGGGCGCGCAGGAGGCCGAGGAGCCACAGGGAGAGGCCGACGCTCAACAGGAGCGAGCCGGCGACGCCCCAGGCCAGGAAGTGCAGCATCCCCTTGAGGGGCTCGACCGTCTCCTGCTTCAGGTAGCCGAGGACCAGCTGCCACAGCTCGGTGGCCAGCGTCGGAAGGCTCTTGTCGCTGGCGCGGCGCGGCGCAGTGGTGGTGGCCATTTGCGGAGTGCTTATCCCCCGCACACCCGGGGCGCAAGCACACGCTCCGTGATGATCAAAGGCTGAACCGGCTGATCAAAGGCTGAACCGGGCGCCGCTCACCGACGGGTCGGCGTTGGAGGCGTCCGCATTGGTCTGCAGGCCTCCCCAGACGAGGAGGTCCTTCCCCGTCCAGTGGGCAGCCGGGACGAAGCGCGGATCGGTGCGGGCGATGCGCCGCCACACCTTCGTGGCAGGGTCGTAGGCGGCGCCGTTGCCCAAGAACACGGGCCCGGAGGCCGGCGCGCCACCCCACACGACCATCTCCTTGCCGGTCCACCCGATAACCGCGCCGCGTCGGGCGGTGATCGGGGCCGCCGGAAGCTTGCGCCACGTGTCCGTTCCGGGATCGAAGGCGGCGCCGTCGGCGAACGCCGCCGGCTCTCCGCCGTCGCCCTGCCCTTCGCCGCCCCAGAACAGCACCTCCTTGCCCGTCCACAGCGCCCTGGTGCCTCGGGCGGACAGCGGCGACTTGGCCATGGGCCGCCACGAGTCTGTGGCCGGGTTGTAGAGGGCGCCGTCGGCCAGGTAGGTCTGGTCCGACGCCAGGCCGCCCCAGAACACGGCCTCGGTGCCGGTCCATCCGCCGGACACGAACGTCCGGGCCGACAGGGGAGGCGACTTGATTGGGCGCCAGGCGTCGGCCGCCGGGTCGTAGGCGGCGCCGTCGACGCGCTCCGGGGTTGCCGCTGCGCTCCCGAACGCCAGCATCTCCTTGCCCGTCCAGACCCGGCTCATGGTGCTGGTGGCGAACGGCGAAGCAGCGAGCGGACGCCAGGCGGCGGTCGAAGGGTTGAAGGCGGCCCCGTCGGTGCGGGTCGACTTGTTGGACCCGCTCCCTCCCCAGACCAGGACCTCGGTGCCCGTCCAGAGGGCCGCCGCCCCCGCCCTGCCCGCCAACGGGGCGGCGGGGAGCGCCTTCCAGGTGTCGGCGGCGGGGTCATAGGTGGCGCCGTCGGTGAAGGGCTCGACCGACTCGTCGTCGCACTTTCCGGGCGTGCACGCCCGCCCGCCCCAGACGAACAGTTCCGTGCCGGTCCAGGCACTGGCCGGGAAGACCCTGGTCGACAGCGGCGCCGGCGTCATGGCCTTCCACGTGCCGACGGTGGCCAGGGACACCGACCCGCCGCCGCCGCCGTCTCCCGAGCACGACACGAGGCCGGTGAGAGCCACGGCGGTGAACGCCAACCTGCGCACGAGCGAAGGAGCCATGCCGGGAACCGTACGGGCGGGCGCCACGCCGCGCCACGACGGTCGCCGGTTCGCCGTCATGCGCCGGCCAACCGGTACCTGAGGACCTCGGCCGCCTCCGTGGCGAGGACGGCGAGCAGCTCCAGGCGCCGGACCGGGTCGTCCACCTCGAGCACGCGCTGCTGGTCCACCGGCCCGAGCGGAGCCGAGGCGGCCAGCTGCCACATGGCCACGTCGGGGTCGGGCGCCAGCTCGAAGGTCGACGGCACCGGCGCCTCGTCCAGCTCCCCGGCCAGCGCGAGCGCCCGGCGGACGGCTGCCTCGGCCGCGCCGAGCAGGTCGAGGGCGTCGGGCGGCAGGGCGTCGTCGGGAAGATCCTCCACCAGAGCGAGGGGATACGGGTCGTCCGGCAGCCAAGACACGACCCGGAGGCGGCGGGTGCCCACGGCGAGTATGGCCCACTGCCCGTCCCCCAGCTCGGCCGCCTCCCGGATACGGGCGACGGTGCCGGCGTCGAAGCGCACGTCGCCCCCGCCCACCTCCATCCCCCGTTCGATGAGCACGACCCCGAACTCCTGGCTCTGACGCAGGCAGTCGGCGACCATGACCCGGTAGCGCTCCTCGAACACGTGCAGCGGCAGGAGGATGTGGGGGAACAGGACGGAGCCGAGCGGGAACATCGGCATGGGTACGGCGACACCGTCGGCGCCGGTCATCGCATCCGGTTCTTGTCGGCGAAGCGTTGTGACGTTCGCACCGGTTCGCAGACCGGAACGGTGCCCAGCGGGCCGTTCATGGTGCCAGCGCCTCGGCCGCAGGTGCCTCGGGGTACCGGGCGAGGATGGCGCCCACCTGCTCCTGGAGGGCGCGGCCGAGGGCGTCGCGGGGCAGGTCGTTCACCAGGAGCGAGAAGGCGAGTGGGTTGGCGCCGGCCGGCGCGTCCACGTAGCCACTGAGGCCGACGACGCCATCGAGCGACCCGGTCTTGGCCCGCAGGCGGCCGGCGGCCGGGTTGTCCCCGAGAAAGCGTTTGGCCAGCGTGCCGTCCCTGGCCGCCACGGGGAACCCGGCCGCCACCGCCCCCGTAGGGCCCGAGCTGTCGATGGCGGCCATGAGCAGGCCGCACGTGGCCCGGTCGGAGCGGTCGAGGCCCGAGCCGTCCACACTGGTGAGCTGATCGACCGGGAAGCCGGCGGCGGTCAGCGTCTCCCGCATCACCCCCAGGCCGGCGGTGGTGCTGCCGTCGCCGGCGAAGCGACGGCCCAGCTCCTTCACCAGCAACTCGGCGGTGAGGTTGTCGCTCTCCCGCAGCATCTGGCGCACCACTTCGCCCATCGGCGGCGAATCGACCTTGGCCACCACGGCGGACCCGTCCGGCGCCCTTCCCTCGCCGGCCGCCCCCTCCACGGTGACACCCCGGGCCTGGAGGAGGACGGTGAGCACGCCGGCCGCGTGCGCATCCGGCTCGGGGGCGGCGACGTGGCGGGGGGTGAACTGGGCGAACCCGTCGTTGACCACCAGGGCGCTGGCGGGGCCCGACTCGAAGTCGGTGATGTAGCCGGGCTTCCACGTCGGGATGTAGCGCTGGGTGTCGTACCTGGTCTCATCGCCCACCACGCCCCCGCGAACGAGCGTCACGCCCGCCGCCAGGACTGCGTCGGCCAGCCCCTCGAGCGACGTCCGGACCTGCGGTTGGTTCTCGAACGAGGCGGCGTAGTCGGCCGTGCCGAGCAGCGGGTCGCCCCCGCCCACGAGGAACAGAGGGCCCTCGACCACCCCGCCTGCGGGGGCGGAGCCGGCCCGTACCTCGGTCACCAGGCGCTCGTCGGGGCCCAGCCGGGCGAGCACGGCCGAGGCGGTGAGGATCTTCAGGTTGGAGGCCGGGATGAGGCGCTCGTCAGGCCGGCGCTGCAGCACGGGCCGGAGGCCCTGGCGGACGACCAGGCACGAGCGGTCCCGCGCCGCACCCAGGGCGGGCTCGGCCAGGGCGGCGTCGAGCTGCGCCCGGAGCCGGGTGTCGGCCACCGTCCGTGAGAGGAAGGCAGGGGCCCGCCGGGCGGACAGCACCGGCGCCCGTAGGGCAGAGCCCTCGGCACCGTCGTCGCCGCCCGTCGCCGGGACGCGGACGGCCGCGGTGGACGACGCCGCGCAGACAACGGCCAGGAGCACGGGGAGCAGCCAGCGGGGCACGGCGGATCGACGTTAGCCAGCCGGACGGCCCCACACGTGGTCGTCGGCCTGCTTGCAAGGGGCGGGCGCGGGTTACTCCCCGGCGTTGGTGTCGACGACGAAGGCGATCTTGCAGGTCGCCTTGAAGTTGACGATCTCGCCGCCCTCGATGCTGGCGCTCTGGGAGATCACTTCCAAGCCCTTGATGTTGCGCAGGCTGACGGCAGCGGTTCGCACCGCCGTCCGCACCGCGTCGTCGAACGACGTGGGCGAGCTGCCCACCAGTTCGATCACCTTCACCACGCCACCAATCGCCTCGGCCATGTTGACCCTCCTCGTTCTCGTCGCCCTCCCCCTACCCCGCCGGCCGTGTCGCCACGCCGGGCAGGGGGTACAGAGTCGGCGTGACGAGCCTGCCGACCACGCACCGGACGGGATTACCGGATACCCGCCTGCCAGCGGGGCATGGCGGCGAGACGATGGCGACTTCCCCGCCGGAACCCAAACCGCGCTGTCTCACCAGCCGGAGCCGAAGCAGACGAAGCCCGCCGACGCGGCCAAGTCGGCGGGGTTGTCGCGAGGGCTCGCCAGCTGCACCTCGGCGAGGGCCTCGGCGGGTCCTGCGCCGGCCTGCAATCGTCTGTGCAGGCCCAGCATCAGGCGGCGGGTGGCGCTGTCGGGCACGGGTATCGCCGACGCAACGAGCGTCTGCGTGCCCAACGCGAACACGGCGGCGGCTAAGCCCATCACCTCGTCGCCTGGGTGCACCTCGGAGAGGGCGGAGTTGCAGGCGGAGAGGATCAGGACCCGCGGCGCCTGCTCGAGCCGCTCGAGGTCGTGGACGGTGAGTGGGCCGTCCATCAGGCGGAGGCTTGAGAAGAGCGGGTTGTCGCCACGGAACTGACCGTGGGCGGCGATGTGGGCGAGATCCGCTCCCTCGAGCGCGGCGCTCACAGCCGCCACCGTGGCCCGACGGCCCGATAACCGCACTGCCTGCGGGTAGGAGCGGGCCAGGGCGTTGACCTCGGCGGTCGCGTGAGGAAGACCCGGTCCGGCCACCAGCACGACGCTCGATCGAGCGGACACCTCGGAGCCGGGGCCCGCCGCCGTCACCGCCCGGTACCAGAGCGCACCTGAGGGCGACACGGTGACGGGGCGCCCGAAGCACGACGGCAGGATCGACCAGGGCAGGGCGTGGAGCTCGGCGGTGGGCACCAGGACGAGCGGGCGGTCGGTGATGTCCGCCTGCACCGGGCCGAGCAGCATGGAATCCAGACGCTGCGCGGCGAACCGGGCAGCGGCTGTGAAGGCCTCCAGCGACGCTTTGCCGCTCTGGGCAAAGGCCAGCCGGCGAAGCGCGAACAGGAGGGAATGCAACTCCGAGCGAATGTCGTCCAGCGTGTCCAGCCGGTGGAGCCGGGCCCGGCCGTCGGCGAGCGTGACCGCATGGAGGACCCCGTCGGCCTCGACCATCTCGACGAGGACGCGGTCGCCGAGCGCCGACCGGAGCTGCACCATGGACGGGATCGGTGGGATGGAGAAGGACCCCACGGCCGGGGTGCGCCGCGCCCGCCGCTGTACCGCCTTCTCTACGGCGACTTGCCGGGCGAGAAGGGGCCTGGTGTCGCCGCCCGACAGCGCGGCGGCGTCGACCTCGGCGACGATGCGGCGCAGCTCGGCCAGCTCGCGGCACAGCGGACCGTCGTCGGACGGTCGCACCGGCCGTAGCTGGAGGCAGCCCGCCCTCCACCGCTCGGCCCAGGCCAGCACCCGGTCGGGTCGACGGTCGTCGAGGGCCAGCCGGAGGCCCATGCCGGCGAGCGCGCCCGCGTGGGCGGCGGCGTAGACCCGCAGCTCGGTTGCGCCGAGTGTGGCCCGCTGCCGGTCGAGCGTCTGCACCCCCGCCCTGAGCGCGTGCTCGGCACCCCGCCGGTTGCCGTCCGCCAGGCGCAGCAGTGCCTCTGCATGCCAGGCCCGCGCCCGCAGCTCGACCGGGCCCACCCGCCGGGCGCGGGCTGCCAGCCCCAACTCGTGCCGCGCTGCGGCCGTCCGCCCCAGGCCGATGGCGACCTGCCCGGCGATGAGTCGCGCTTCGAGCGCATGCACGGCCCAACCCGTCGCCTCCAGGGCGCCGGCTGCCTCTTGGGCGGCGGTGAGAAGCCGAGGCGAGCGCTTTCCAGATTCCCACGACGCCCGGACCGACACCAGCCGGGCAAGGGCCAGCCAGCTGTGGCGGCCCTGCTCGAAGAAGGCCAGGGCAGCCTCGTCGGCGATGGCCTGGGCGGCGACGGCATCGCCCTCCAGCAAAATCGCCTGGGCCAGGATCAGCCGGGCTTCGGCGAGGTAGCTGGCCCTTCCCTCCTTCGCCAGCTGGGCCACCGCCGCCTCCGCCGCCTGACGGGCCTCGGCCACCAGGCGCGCCGGCAGCAGTGCTTCGCACCGGTCGCGCAGACCCAGGGCGTCGACCAGGCCTTGGGCCTGGAAGTACTCGTCCGCCTTGTCGAACCATTCGAGCGCCGCCGGCAGGTCACCTCGACGGGCGCTCACGAAGCCAAGGTTCTGACGGACGTTGGCGGCCATGCGCTCCTCCCCCTCCAGCCGCTCGTAGATCCGGAGGGCCCGCCGGAGGTCCACCTCGGCCGGAGCCAGGGTCCCCCGGCTGGCGAACGCCATCGCCCGGTTGTTGCGTAGGTCGGCCTCGTTGCGCTCGTCCCCGACTCGGCGCAGCCCTGGCAGCGCCGCTCGGTACTTGACCAGTGCGTCGTCCACGCGCCCTTCGAAGACCAGGACGTTGGCCTCCTGGAGCCGGAGCCGGGCGAGGCTGTGGCCCCGGAGACGGGGCGCGACGGCAGCCGCCTCAACCAGCGCGGCGGATGTATCGCCCAGGAGCGCAAGTGTCGGCACCAGCTGGAGTCGGGCCTCCGCTTCCTCGGCGACGAGGCCGTGCTCCTCCGCGACGAGCAGCGACCGACGGAGGTGCACAGCCGCGGCGGGGAGGTCGTCGTGGTGGCGGGCGGCCTGGCCCAGCACCCGTGCCGCCACTGCCTCGGCCCGATGGTCCCCCTCCTCTACGGCGCACCGCAATGCTCGGGCCGCGCACGCCTGCGCCCGGGCGATGTCCACCACCAACAGGTCGACAGCCTCGGACGCCTGCTCGCCCGCCGGTCGGACAGTCGCGACGCTCTGCACGCCCAGCACCCCGTCCGTCGCGCCCACGCAGGAGAAATCTAGGGAAATCGGTGCCGCGTGTGCATCTATGGGTGAAACGGCGGCTCTGTGTGGTCACACACCATCAAGGGGAGCTGGCATGGCTGAGCGGGGACGTGGACGAGGGTCGCACCAGGACGACGCCAGGGTGGCAGACGGCGGTGGGTACCTCTACCGGCCCGGCGAGCTACTCGTGGACGAACAGGCGGTCGACGCCGTCGTCGCCAGGCTGACATCGATCCGGACGGCGCGGGGCGTCGCCCGGGCGCAGCGGGGCCTCGGTGTCGTGCGGCTCACCCTGGCGGGCGACGAGGCGTCTGGTGCGGTCCCGGAGATCGTGCGCGAACTGCGGGCCGCCGGCCTGCCCGTCTCTCCGAACCACGTGCTCCAGGACGCGTCGCACATGAACATCCGCCCCACCGACGCCCCGGAGCCGGCCCATGCTATGAGCGACCTTCCAGACGAGCGCCTCGGCAGGGGGGTGACCGTGGGCGTCATCGACTCGGGCGTGTGGGTCCAGCACCCGTGGCTAGCCGGCCACGTGCTGTGCACCGACGACGACCTCGAGGCCGACCCCGAGGGCGCGCCGTCCGAGGTCGAGGTGCTTGACACCGGCACCCGCCGCCTGCGGCACTACGCCGGGCACGGGACCTTCATCGCGGGGATCATCCGGCAGCATGCGCCAGGTGCGACGGTGGTCGCACGCCGGGTGCTTCGCGGCGGCGCGCTCATCGACGACTTCGAGCTGGGCCAAAAGATGCTCGAACTGGCCGGCGTCGACGTGCTCAACCTCTCCCTCGGTACCCGTGTCGACCCCCACATCGACGACTCCGAAGCGCGGGCGCTGCTGGCCACCGCCAACAGCCTCATCGAGCTGGCACGACGGAGCCCCGACCTGGTCATCGTGGCGCCGGCAGGAAACGACGGGCAGCCAGGCGAGGTGTGGCCGGCCGCCTTCGACAACGTCGTCTCGGTGGCTGCGCTCGACAAGAGCGGTGAGAAGGGCGCCTCCTTCAGCAACTTCGGCAGTTGGGTGACGGCGAGCGCCGTCGGCGAGGACGTCCTGAGCTCGTTCCTCGTCTGGGACGGTCAGTTGGAGCCAACGATCCACCAAAACGACCATGGCGACGCCCTCGACGGCGACAGCCGGAGCCCTGCGCCGGCGCGACGCTTCGACGGCTGGGCGACGTGGAGCGGCACGTCCTTCGCCACCCCCCGGGTGGCCGCCGCGATCGCGGTGGAACTCGGCGGGAGCAGCGATCGGCCGACGACCATGGGCCTCGGCCTGGGCACGCGCAAGGAGTCGGCGGTCGAGGCCGTCCTCGGCAAGGGCCGGTCCATCGCCGGCTTCGGCCGGTCAGTCCAACCCCAGACGTTCGCCTTGCCCGCCCCGATCCGGGAGCCGTGAGAGGCGGGCGCGGGCGATCAGGCCCGCGCCTGCCGAATCGCCGACCGGTGCTTCACCTGCCGCACCACGAGCCCCCGGCGGAGGGTCACGCAGCTACTAGACCTCCGACGGGCTGGGCTCGAGGGCGGCCCGGAAGAAGCTCCGGATGTGCTCCAGGCGGCGCTCCAGGGACGCCCCCGCCAGCGGGTCGCGGTCGAGCAGGGACTCGAGGAACGGGAGGTCGCCGAAGTAGCTGAGCAGCGCTCCGTACCCGGTGAGCAGCAGCTGTTCGGGGTCGTGGCGGCGGAAGTGCCCCGCAGCCATCTCCTTCTCGAAGAACCCCACCGCCCGCAGGAACA
Source organism: Acidimicrobiales bacterium (assembly GCA_046596195.1). Lineage (GTDB taxonomy): Bacteria > Actinomycetota > Acidimicrobiia > Acidimicrobiales > JAHFUS01. Next base: position 41,158 of record JBKJNA010000132.1, read on the forward strand.
GCGGCTTCAGCGCCTCGCCGAGGTCGAGCCCGAGGTGGTCGCCCCCGTCGAGCGCCTCCCGGCGCACCATGCGCACGAAGTCCGGGTTCTCGGCGAAGAAGCGGAAACCGGCCGTGAGGACGTGGTCGACCTGGGCCCAGCCGTCCGTGGGCCGCTCGATGGCCTCGTGCACCCGCGCGAACCAGTCGGCCAGGGCGAACTCGAACACCTGCCGGTACAGGGACTCCTTGGACGGGAAGTGGTGGAGGAGGCTGGGGCGACGGATGCCCACGGCGGCGGCGATGTCGTTGAGCGACGTGCCGGCGTACCCGTGCTGGGCGAACAGGCGCCTTCCCTCCTGGAGGATGGCCTGGCGCGTCGAGGGGACCTCGGAGAGCACCCCGGATGCCTGGGCTTGCGCTTCGTGACCGGTCAAACCGCTGCTCACCTGCTCGATCTGTGATTCCCCGGAGGAGCGCAAGGACAGGGTGCCCGGCGGCGCTGTGTCGATCAACGCTGTGCGCAGCAACGCCGGCCGCCCGTAGGTTACGCCCTGGGGTCTCGCGGCGGCGGCCTTGGGCGCGCGGGCGAGCCGGTAGCTTGGCGGCGTGGACATCGTCTCAGCCCTCTTCTGCGAGAGCCTCAACCTTCGTCAGGCCGGTCCTGGCGGGCCGACGCGCATCGACCTCACCGGCGTCATGTTCTCCATGGCGGCCCCGAGCGAGCCCCCGGTCACAGTTGCGCCCCACCTCATCGTGCTCATCCGCTGCCGGCCCGACGAGCCCGGCAACGGCGTGCTCGAGGTCGTGTTCCGCAACGAGGCAGGCGACGAGGTGGCCCGCAACGCGTCGCCCTTCACGGTCGAGCCGGGCAAGTTCACCTACCGCCTCGTGCGGGGTGAGCTCACCTTCGAGGCCCTCGGCACCATCGAGGCGCACTGCCGGGTCGGGCAGGGCCCGGTGATCGTGGTGCCCCTCACCCTCATCCCCGCTCCCGCCGCCTGAACCACGCCGGTGCCGTTCACCGCCGCCCTCTCCGAGCACCCGGTGCCCGCCACCGCAGTGGCGGAGGTGGCCGGTGAGGTGCTCGAGCAACTGGGGCCGGGGCCGGACCTGGCCGTGTTGTTCGTCACGCCGCACCACGCCGGTGCACTGGAAGATGCGGCCTCCGCCCTCGACGACATCCTGCGGCCGGGCACCCTCCTCGGGTGCGCCGCCGTCAGCGTGCTGGGCACGGCCAGGGAGGTCGAGCGGGCGCCGGCCGTGAGCCTGTGGGCCGGCCGCTTCGGGCCCACCCGGGCCGTGCGCCTCACGGCCGCCCGCACCCTCGACGGTGTGGTCGTCGAGGGGTGGCCCACCGACCTCGACTTCGAGCCGGGCGCCTTCGTCCTGCTGGCCGACCCGTTCTCGTTCCCCGTCGACGCCCTGTACGCCGACCTGGCCGGGCGCCACCCCGGGCTCGGGGTGATCGGCGGCAATGCCTCGGCTGCCGTCGGGCCGGGGGGCAACCGCCTCGTGCTCGACCGCAGGGTCCACACCGCGGGCGCAGTGGGCGTCCTGCTCGGACCGGGTGTCGAGGTCGAGACGGTGGTGTCCCAGGGCTGTCGCCCCATCGGCCGGCCCTACATCGTCACCCGGGCGGAGCGGAACCACGTCTTCGAGCTGGCCGGCACCCCCGCCCTCGAGCGGCTGGTGCAGATGAGCGCCGACGGCATGTCCGAGGCCGACATCGACCTCATCGACCACGGCCTGCACCTCGGTCAGGTGATCGACGAGCACAAGCTCGACTACGAGCGGGGCGACTTCCTCGTGCGCAACGTGCTCGGCGCCGACCAGTCCGACGGGGCCATCGTGGTGGACGAGTTCGTCCCCGTGGGCGCCACCGTCCAGTTCCACGTGCGGGACGCGGCCACCGCCGACGAGGACCTCCGTCAACTGCTCGCGGGCCGCGAAGCGGGCGGCGCCCTCGTGTTCACCTGCAACGGTCGCGGGTCCCACCTCTTCGGTGCGCCCGATCACGACGCCCTGGTGCTCGACGAGCGGGTCGGCGCCCCGGCCGCCGGGTTCTTCGCCGCCGGCGAGTTCGGGCCCGTGGGCGGCCGCAATTTCCTCCACAGCTTCACCGCCTCGATCGCCCTGTTCCGGGACGCCGAACGGCCTTCTCAGCTACCCCCGCAGCGAGTCGCTCAGTAGGGTAGGCGCATGAGCGAGACGGATCTGGAGCAGCTGGGCATCAACGTCATCCGCGGCCTGGCAATGGACATGCCGCAGGCGGCCAACTCGGGCCACCCCGGCACGGCGATGGCGCTGGCGCCACTGGCCCACGTGTTGTGGACCAAGGTGATGCGCCACGACCCGAGCGAGCCCAACTGGCCGGACCGTGACCGCTTCGTGCTGAGCGTCGGCCACGCCTCGGTGCTGCTGTACTCCATGCTCTACCTCACCGGCTACCCGGACCTCAGCCTCGATGACCTGAAGAGCTTCCGCCAGTGGGGAAGCAAGACCCCGGGCCACCCCGAGGTCCACCACACCAAGGGCGTGGAGGTCACCACCGGTCCCCTGGGCCAGGGCTTCGCCAACGCCGTGGGCATGGGCGTGGCCGAGCGCTACCTGCGGGCCCAGTTCTCACCCGACATCTGCAACCACCACACGTTCGTCTTCTGCAGCGACGGCGACCTCGAGGAGGGCGTGAGCCACGAGGCGGGCTCGCTGGCCGGCCACCTCGGGCTGGGCCGCCTGGTCTACGTCTACGACGACAACCACATCACGATCGACGGGCCCACCGAGCTGTCGTACAGCGACAACGTGCCCAAGCGGTTCGACGCCTACGGCTGGCACGTCGACGACATCGGCGAGGCGGCCAACGACACCGACGCCCTCGAGGCTGCACTGCGCCGGGCCATGGCCGTCGAGGACAAGCCGTCGATGATCGTGCTGCGCAGCCACATCGGCTACCCGTCGCCCAAGTTCACCGACACGGCGGCCGCCCACGGCAACCCGCTGGGCGACGACGAGATCAGGATCACCAAGGAGATCCTGGGCCTCCCGCCGGAGGAAAAGTTCTGGGTGCCCGACGAGGTGAAGAAGATGTACGAGGAGTGCATCCCCCGCGGCCAGGCCATGCGCCAGGAGTGGGAGCAGCGCCTCCAGGCCTGGACCGGCGACCGCAAGCGCTACGAGGCGTGCCTCGACGGCCGCGGCCTCACCGGGTGGGAAGCCAAGCTGCCCACGTTCACCGCCGGCAAGGCCATGGCCACCCGCAAGGCCAGTGGCGCCTGCGTCAACGCCATTGCCGACGACGTGCCCGGGCTCATCGCAGGCGGCGCCGACCTCACCGACAACACCGGCACCTTCCTCAAGGAGCACGGGATCCAGTCGTCGGCCGATCCCGGCGGGCGGCTGCTGTACTACGGCATCCGCGAGCACGCCATGGGCTCGATCATGAACGGCGCCGCCCTCCACGGTGGCGTGGTGCCCGTCGGTGGCACCTTCTTCATCTTCAGCGACTACATGCGCCCGGCCGTCCGCCTGGCCGCCATCAGCGAGGCCAAGGTCGTCTACTCGTGGACGCACGACTCGGTCGGCCTCGGTGAGGACGGGCCCACCCACCAGCCCATCGAGCAGATCGCCGCCATCCGGGCCATCCCCCAGCTGCGGGTCATCCGCCCGGCCGACGCCAACGAGACTGCCCATGCGTGGCGGGTGGCCATCAACGCCGACGGCCCCACCGCCCTCCTCCTCACCCGCCAGGACGTGCCCGTGCTCGAGGGCACGGCCGAACGGGCCGACGACGTGGCCAGGGGCGCCTACGTCCTCGAAGCCGGGGCCGACGATCCCGACCTGATCCTGGTGGGCACCGGCAGCGAGGTCCACATCTGCCTGGGCGCGGCCGAGCAGCTGGCCACCGAGGGCGTGGTGGCGCGCGTCGTGTCCATGCCCTCGTGGGAGCTGTTCGAGGCCCAGGACGACGACTACCAGGAGTCGGTGCTGCCCTCCGACGTGCCCACCCTCGCCGTCGAGGCGGGCACCTCGTTCGGTTGGGACCGCTGGGCCGACGACTCGGTGTCCATCGACAACCGGTTCGGCGCCTCGGCTCCGGGCAAGGTCGTGTTGGAGAAGCTCGGCTACTCACCCGGGAACGTCGCCACCCGCGCCAAGGCCCTCCTGGCCGCCCTGGAGGACGAGGAATGACGGGCGCCGGCGGCTCAAGCACCGAGCGCAGCCGGCTCAACGAGCTGTACGCGGTCCACGGGCAGAGCCCCTGGATCGACAACCTGACCCGCACCATGATCGCCTCCGGCCACCTCCGGGAGCTGGTGGACCGCGGCGTCCGTGGCGTTACGTCCAACCCCACCATCTTCGCCAAGGCGTTCGAGGCGGGCACCGACTACGACGAGTCGTTCGCCCAGCTCGTGGCCGTCCACAGCGTGGAGGACGCCTACTGGGAACTGGTGATCGACGACGTCCTGCACGCCCTCGAGATCCTCCGCCCGGTGCACGAGCAGAGCAGCGGGACCGACGGTTTCGTGTCGCTGGAGGTGGCGCCCGCCATCGCCCACGACGCGGTGGCCACAGCCAAGGCGGCCCGGCTCCTGCACCGCCGCATCGACCGCCCGAACCTGCTGGTGAAGATCCCCGCCACCAAGGAAGGCGTCGCCGCCATCCGCACCATGGTCGGCGAGGGCGCCGACATCAACGTCACCCTCATCTTCGGCCTGGAGCGCTACGACGAGGTCATCGAGGCGTACCTGTCCGGCCTGGAGGCGGTCGAGGGCGACCTCAGCGGCATCCAGGGCGTGGCCTCGTTCTTCGTGAGCCGGGTCGACACCCTGGTCGACCGCCTGCTCGACGAGATCGCCACACCGGAGGCCCTGGCCCTGCGGGGCAAGGTGGCCGTGGCCCAGGCCAAGGTCGCCTACCAGCACTTTCTCCAAGCGTTCTCCGGGCCTCGCTGGGAAGCGTTACGGGCGCGCGGCGCCTACCCGCAGCGGCCGCTGTGGGCCTCGACGTCCACCAAGAACCCCTCCTATCCCGAGCTCGTCTACGTCGAGAGCCTGATCGGGCCCGACACGGTGAACACCATGCCGGACGCCACCCTTGAAGCGTTCGCCGACCACGGCACCCCGGCCCGAAGGATCGACGTCGACGACGACGAGGCGCGCATCGTGCTCGAACAGGTCGCCGCCGTCGGCGTCGACATGGACGACGTGGCCATGATCCTCGAGGGCGAGGGCGTGGCGTCGTTCGCCAAGTCCTACGACGAGCTCCTGCAACGCCTCGACGACAAGGCCAACGCGCTCACCGGCGACGCCGGATGACCGTGACGAGCGACGCTGGGGCGGCCGGGCTGCTGGCCCGGCTACGGGCCGGCGACGCCGGGCTGTGGCCCGAGGGCAACGTTTCGCCCAACCGGCTGGGGTGGCTCAGCGTGCCCGAGCGCATGCGCGCGGAGGCTGGAGACATCGGTGCGTGGGCGGCGGGCATCGACGCCTCCAAGGTCGTGCTTCTCGGCATGGGCGGCTCGTCCCTCGGCCCCGAGGTGCTACGGGCGGCGGTCGGCTCCGACCGGCTGGTGGTGCTCGACACCACCGAGCCCGAGACCATTGCCGCGGTCGACACGGACGACGCCTTCTTCCTCGTCTCGTCCAAGTCGGGCACCACCCTCGAGGTGATGGCGCTCCTGGCCCACTTCCGCGAGCGGGTGCCCGACGGCAGCCGCTATGCCGCCATCACCGACCCGGGCACGCCCCTGGCCGACTTGGCCTCCGACTTCGGCTTCAACCGGCTGTTCGTCAACCCGCCGGACATCGGTGGGCGCTACTCGGTGCTGTCGTATTTCGGGCTGGTGCCCGCGGCGGTGTGCGGGATCGACGTGGCCGGGCTGTGCGAGCGGGCCCTGGCCACCGACGCCGCGGCCGCTGTCGAGTTGGGGCTGGCCGCCGCCCAGGCGGCCCGGGAGGGTCGCGACAAGCTCACCGTGGTGGTGCCCGAGCCCTTCGCCGCCTTCGGCCTGTGGGTGGAGCAGCTGGTGGCGGAGTCCACCGGCAAGCGCGGTACCGGATGCGTGCCGGTGCCCACCACCGAGGTCGAGATGGGCGACGACCGTCACCTGGTGGCCCTTGAGCTCTCCGATCCGCTCGAGTTGGGCAGCGAGTTCTACAAGTGGGAGATCGCCGTGGCCGTGGCCGGCCACGCCCTCGGGGTCGACCCGTTCGACGAGCCCGACGTGGCGGTCGCCAAGGCCAACACGGCCAAGGTCCTGTCCTCGCTGCCGCTGCCCGAGCTCGAGTCGGCCGATCCCGCCGGCGTCACCGCCTGGCTGGAGGAGCAGGTCCGCCCCGGCGACTACGTGGCCGTGCTGGCCTACCTGCCCTACGGGCACGGCGACGCCCTGGAGCGGGTACGCCGATCGCTGCGCGACGGCCTGGGCGGCCTCGCCGTCACCGCCGGGTACGGGCCCCGCTATCTGCACTCCACCGGCCAGCTTCACAAGGGCGGGCCCGACACGTTGGTGGCGGTGCAACTCGTGCCCCGCACGTCGGCGCCCTCGGTGCCGGTGCCGTCCCACCCCTACGACTTCAACACCCTCATCGAGGCCCAGGCCATGGGCGACCTCCAGTCGCTCCAGCAGCGGGGCCGGCGCGTCCGGCGCTTCGCCGTGGACGACCTCAAGGAGGTGCGCTGATCCGCATCGGCATGGTGGGCCTCGGGCGCATGGGCGCCAACATGACCCTGCGCCTGGTCGACGCCGGCCACGAGGTGGTCGCCTACGACCGTGACCTCACCCTGGTGGCGAAGGCGGCCGACGAGGGGGCCATCGGCGCCGCCAGCCTCGAGGACATGATCGGCCAGCTCCCCGCTCCCCGTGCCGTGTGGCTGATGGTGCCGGCCGGCGACATCACCCGGTCGGCCATCGACGCCGTGTCCGCCCTGATGGACGAGGGCGACACCATCGTCGACGGCGGCAACTCCCGGTTCACCGACGCCCAGGCCCGTTCGGCCAAGCTGGCCGGGAAGGCCATCGCCTTCGTCGACGCCGGCGTGTCCGGCGGCGTGTGGGGGCTGAAGAACGGGTACTGCCTCATGGTGGGCGGCGACCGTGACGCGGTGCGCCGGTTGGAGCCCGTGTTCGTGGCCCTGGCCCCCGAGAACGGCTATGCCCACGTGGGCCCGTCGGGTGCCGGCCACTACACCAAGATGATCCACAACGGGATCGAGTACGGCCTGCTCCAGGCCTACGCCGAGGGTTTCGCCCTCCTCGAGGCGGCGCCCGAGTTCAACCTCGACCTGCACCGCATCGCCTCGTTGTGGAACCAGGGCTCGGTGGTGCGCTCGTGGCTCCTCGAGCTCACCGAGCTGGCCCTCGCCAACCCCGATCAGTTCGCCCAGGTCAAGGGCGTGGTGGCCGACTCGGGCGAGGGCCGCTGGACGGTGGAGGAGGCGGTGAACCGCTCGGTGCCTGCTCCGGTGATCACCGCCTCGCTCTTCGCCCGCTTCGCGTCCAGGGACGAGGAGCGCTACGCCGCCCGCATCGTCGCCGCCCTGCGCAACCAGTTCGGCGGGCACTCGTTCTTCACCGAAGCCATGGCGGCCGAGGACCAAAAGGAGTCCTCCGACCACGACCCAGGCGATGTGACCACGCCCGAGCCGTGAGCCGTCGGCCCCAGTGACGGACCCGGACGCCAACCCGCTCCTTGAAGGGCTGGACTCCGATCGCCGGGCCCCGCCCTGTGTGCTGGTCGTCTACGGCGCCTCGGGCGACCTCACCCAGCGCAAGCTGATCCCCGCCCTGGAGGCCCTGGCCGCCGACGGCCGCCTGTCCCCCGCCTTCGCCGTCGTCGGCGTGGCCCGCACCGAGATGACCGACGAGGAGTTCCAGGCCCGCGTGCGCGAAGCCGTCCCCAAGGCCAGCGGAGCGTGGGAGGCCGTGGTGGGCAACTTCCGCTACGTCGCCGGCAGCTACACGGGCGACGAGACGTTCGAGCGCCTTGGGCAGGTGCTCACCGAGCTCGACGAGCAGGTGGGCACGTCGGGCAACCGGGTCCACTACATGGCCACCGTGCCCGAGGTCTTCGAGGGGGTCACCGCCGGCCTCGGCCGCCACGGCCTGGGCGAGCCCTGCGACGAGGGCTCCTTCGTGCGCCTGGTGATCGAGAAGCCGTACGGCCGGGACCTGGCCAGCGCCCTGCACCTCGACCAGGCCATCCATGAAGTGTTCCGGGAGGAGCAGATCTACCGGATCGACCACTACCTGGGGAAGGAGACGGTCCAGAACGTCCTGGCTCTGCGCTTCGCCAACGCCATCTTCGAGCCCATCTGGAACCGGCGCTACGTCGACCACGTGCAGATCACCGTGGCCGAGTCGCTCGGCGTGGGCCACCGGGGCGGGTTCTACGAGACGGCCGGCGCCCTGCGCGACATCGTGCAGAACCACGTGCTCCAGGTGCTGGCCCTCACCCTCATGGAGCCGCCCGCCACCATTGACGCCAAGGGCATCCGGGACGAGAAGGTGAAGGCGCTGCGGGCGGTCGACATCCCAGCGCCCGACGACGTGGCCATCGACGTGGTGCGCGGCCAGTACGACAACGGCTGGGTGGAGGGCGAGGAGGTGCCCGGGTACCGGGAGGAGGAGGGCGTTGGCCCGGCCAGCCGCACCGAGACATACGTGGCCATGCGGATGAAGATCGACAACTGGCGGTGGGCGGGAGTGCCGTTCTACGTCCGTACCGGCAAGCGCCTGCCCAAGCGCGTCACCGAGGTGGCCATGGAGTTCCGCGACGTCCCCCATCTGCCCTTCGGCTCCAAAGAGTCCCGCGGCCTCGGCCCCAACGCCCTGGTGCTGCGCATCCAGCCCGACGAGGGCATCTCGCTGCGCTTCGGGGCCAAGGTGCCCGGGCAGGCCTTCCGGGTGCGCAGCGTATCGATGGACTTCTCCTACGGCGCCGCCTTCCTGGAGGAGACGCCCGACGCCTACGAGCGCCTCCTGCTCGACGCCATGGTGGGCGACCCCACCCTGTTCATCCGGGCCGACGAGGTGGAGCAGGCGTGGCGGATCGTCCAGCCCATCCAGGAGGTCTGGTCCGACGACGCCACCCCGCTGGCCCGGTACGGGGCCGGGTCGTGGGGGCCGCTGGAGGCGGACCGCCTCCTCGAGCGGGACGGGCGGCGGTGGCGCAGCCCGTAGCGCACAGCGACCTCGGCAGCTGGCGGGGTGAGGATGTGCGGCTCGGCCAGGTGCTCGACGCCCTGGCCGACCTGCGCCGCCGCCAGCAGGGCGGCGCCACCCGGGCCAGCGTCACCAACCTCGTCGTGGTGGCGCGCCACGAGGACGAGGTGGAGCAGGCGTGCGACGCCGTCCACCACCTCGGGCGGCGCCACCCTGGTCGCAACATCGTGCTCCTCGCCTCCCCGGGTGCCGGCCCCTCCCGCATCGACGCCGAGGTACTGCTGCACGGATCGGTCGCGGAGGGGCACCCGGTGTGGTCGGAGGACGTCCGCCTGGTCGTCCGGGGCCCGCTGGCCGGCCATCTGGAGTCGCTCATCGAGCCCCTCACCCTGCCCGACCTGCCGGTGGCGGTGTGGTTCGTGAGCGGCGTGCCCGACCCGCGCGATCCGCTCGTCCTGGCCGGTACCACCGTGGTGGTCGACGGCGACACCCTGGCCGACGGGACGTCGGTGGCAGCCATGGCCCGTCTGGCCGCCCGGCGGGTGGTGTTCGACCTGTGCTGGGAGCGACTGCGCCCGTGGCGCCAACTGCTGGCCGGTGCCTTCGAGATCCCCGCCGCCCGCCCGTTCCTGGCCGGGGTGACGCGGATCGAGGTGGAGGGACCGCAGTGGCCGAGCGCTCTGCTCGCGGGATGGGCCGCCTCCCGGCTCGGCCTCCCGGCCGCGGCCATCGGGCGCATGCCGGCGGACACGCCCTCCATCCGCCTGGTGGCGGAGCACGGCGGGCAGGCCGCCACCTTCGTGGCCGAGCAGGCCGAGGGTGCAGGCGGGGCCCCGATCGTGCGGCTGGTGAGCAGCCTCGCCTCCCCCGGCGCCCGCCAGGACAGGCTCTCGTTGCCGGAGGACCCGCTGGCCTGGGCACTCGGCGAGGTGCTCACCCGCAGCGAACACGACCGGCCCGGGAGGCCGGTCCAGCAAGCAACTCGCTGTGGGGCCATCCCACAGGGATGGTCCACCAGCGACCGGGTGCAGGGCCAGGTGTTCCAGGCGGCCGTCGCCCTCGCCGGACCGCCGCCACGAGCGGAGGCGTCCGGGGAACCACCGGCCTCGTAGGCTCCGCCGTGTGAACGGAGAGCTCCTCGTTGTCGACGACGTGGCAGGCAGCTTCGCGGCGTGCGTGACCGAGGCGTTCCGGCAGCGGGTGGGCGACGAGTTCTCCTTCGCCCTGTCGGGAGGGGAGACGGCCCGGCGGTGCTACGAGCGGCTGGCGGCCGACTCGATCGAGCACATGGACTGGTGGTCGGTCGACGTCTACTGGGGCGACGAACGGTGCGTGGCGCCCGACCACGCCGACTCCAACGAGCGGCTCGGTCGCCAGGCGCTCCTGGAGAAGGTGGGCGGGGCCCAGTCGGTGCATCCGATGCGCTGCGAGGAGGGCCCCGACCCCTATCAGCTGCGGGTGGGCGAGTTGGGCCGCTTCGACGTCGTCCATCTGGGCCTCGGCAGCGACGGCCACACCGCCTCACTCTTCCCGGGCTCGCCGGGCCTGGAGGCCGACCCCGGCCGCCTGGTCGTCATGAACGAGGACCCGTCGGGCCGCAACCCCTACCGGCGCATGACGCTCACCCTCTCGGGCATCGCCCGGGCCCGCCTGGCCCTGTTCACCGTGTCGGGCGAGGAGAAGCAGGAGGCCATGCAGCGGGTGGCCGACGGCGACGACCTCCCGGCCGCCCGGGTGCGGGCCGACCGGGTCGTGTGGCTGGTCGACCCCGCCGCCGCCCCCCGCTGAATCCGCAGGGTCCCGAACACGCCCGCCGGGCGTAGACTTTCGTGTACGTGGCGGGACCCGTCCGTCGAAGGGAGCACGACATGAAGATCGGCATCGTGGGCAAGGGCGGCGTGGGAAAGACGACCACATCGGCCCTGCTGTGCCAGGTGTACGCCCGCCGGGGCCAGCGGGTCCTGGCCGTCGACACCGACTCCAACCCGAACCTCGCCCTCAGCCTGGGCCTCAGCCCCGACGAGGCCGACAGCGTCCCCGTGCTTCCCCGCTCCCTCGTGGTGGGCACCGGCAACGGCGCCATCACGCCGGCCGACCTCCTGCGTGACTACGGCGTGGCCACCCCGTCGAGCGTCACCCTCCTCAACGCCATGGCCATAACCCAAGCGGGGGCCGGCTGAACCTGTTCCAGCCACGCTGCCGTGCGCAGCCTTCTGGGAGCAGCCATCGAGGAAGAGGCCGACGTCACCCTGGTCGACATGGAGGCGGGGCTGGAGCACCTGTCACGCTCGGGCGGCACGCTGGCGTACGCCGACGTGCTCCTGATGATCATGGAGCCCTCCCGCAAGTCGATCCTCACCGCCGGGCGCACCATCGCCCTGGCCCATGAGCTCGGCATCCCGCTCGTCTACGGCGTGGGCAACAAGGCCCGTCTGCCCGACGACAAGGAGTTCTTCGAGTCGGTGGCGGCCGAGTACAACGTGCCCCTGGCCGGCATCATCCCCCACGATCCCGACGTGATCGAGGCCGACCGCTCCGGCGAGAACATGTCCCTCGAGCAGGGCCTGCCGGTGCGCCAGGCGGTCGACGCCATCGTCGCCTTCGTCGACAAGGCCATCGCCGGCGAGAACCCCGGCCAGGCCGAGCGCGAGGCGCTGCTCAAAGAGCGCGAGCGGGTCGATAAGCGCCTGGCCGAGCTCAGCGCCGAGTAGCCCACGAGCAACCGACGACACCCGGCATCCCGGTCGCCGGCGTTGTCGCGTCCGGGAGCAGGCGCGAGGTTCCGACGGCGTGAGGGCCCGGATTCCGGACGCTGACGCCGTCGCAACTTCCGCTGCTGCCTGCGGAGCCCCGGCTAGGGCGCCTTCGACTCCAACACCTCCACCACGAACCACAGCGGCTCGTCGGGACCGATTGTGGCCCCGGAGCCCTGCGGTCCGTAGGCGAGCGCCGAGGGGATGCCGAGGAGGCGCTTGCCGCCCACCTTCATGCCCGGGATGCCCTGGGTCCACCCCGGGATCACCCCCGACAGGGGGAAGGTGGCGGGCTCCTTGCCGTAGGAGAAGTCGAAGATCTTGCCCGTGCTGCAGGCCACGCCGATGTAGTTGACCGTGATCGTGGCCTCGGGCGCCACGACGGCGCCGGTGCCCTCGGAGATGTCCTCCATGATCAGCTTCTCCGGCGCCGGCCCCTCCTTCACCGGGACCTCGGGGGCGCCTGCAGGCAGCGGGTCGGCCGTCTTCACGCACGGCTTGCCGGCGGCCGAGCCAGGTGCGGCGGGGGCGGACACGGCGGTGGTGGTGCTGCTATCGGCCGCCGTGACGTCGGTCTTGTCGTCGTCGCCGCCGGCGATCACGAAGGCAAAGACGCCGACGAGGCCGATGACGGCGACGATCGAGACGGCGGCGATGAGGCGCTTGCGCCGCTCGGCGGCGCGCTGCTGGGCGGCGCGGGCCCGCTCCAACTTCGCCCGCTGCACGGCCCGCTGTCGGTTCTTCTGCACGCTCGGCACGGCGGGGACGCTAGCAAGACGCCATGGCCCGAGCCGGTCGCCCGGTTGCCTGGTCGCGCCGGGCACTCTCGTCGGTCCGGCTCGAGAGGGACGGGCGGCTCCGGGCACCTAGGTTGTGGTCATGGGCGCGGACCTGCTGACCACCTCCCTGGCCGACCTGGCGGCGGCGGCGGCGGCGGTACGGGACGAGGCCCACGGCCGGCGGGTGACCTTCTCCCCCAAGGTCTTCATCCCCCTCACCCGGCTGTGCCGGGACCGTTGTGGCTACTGCACCTTCGCCACCGCGCCGGCCCGCCTGGATTCGCCGTACCTCTCCCCCGAGCAGGTGCTCGACATCGCCCGGGCCGGCGCCGCCGCCGGCTGCCACGAGGCCCTGTTCACCCTCGGCGAGGCGCCCGAAGACCGCTACCCGGTGGCGGCGGAGTGGCTGCGGGAGCGGGGCTACGCCACCACCGTGGACTACCTGGTCGCCATGTGCGCCCTCGTGCGCGACGAGACGGGGCTCCTCCCCCACGCCAACGCGGGCGCTCTCGACGGCCGGGACCTGGCCCGGCTGCGCGAGGTCGCCCCCTCGCAGGGGATGATGATCGAGTCGCTCCGGGCCGACCTGGCCTGCCACACCGGGGCGCCCGACAAGACGCCCGAGCGGCGGCTGGCCACCCTGGAGGCGGCGGGTGAGCTGTCGATCCCGTTTACCACCGGCATCCTGTGCGGCATCGGCGAGAGCCGGCGGGACCGGCTGGAGGCGCTGGAGGCCATCGCCGGCTCGGCCCGTCGCCACGGTCACGTGCAGGAGGTGATCGTGCAGAACTTCGTGCCCAAGGCGGGCACGGCCATGCACCGGGCGCCGGCGTGCCCGTCCGACGAGCACCTGTGGTCGGTGGCGGTTGCCCGACTCGTGCTCCCGCCCGAGGTGCACGTGCAGGCGCCGCCCAACCTGGCCGACGACTTCGGTCCCCTGCTCGACGCCGGCATCGACGACTGGGGCGGCGTCTCGCCCATCACGCCCGACCACGTGAACCCCGAGCGCCCGTGGCCCGCCTTCGACCGGCTGCGGGCGGTCACCGAGGAGCGGGGCTTCACCCTCGCCCCCCGGCTCACCGCCTACCCCGAGTTCGTGGCCGACCCGGCGCGGTGGCTGGCGCCGACGACCCGCACGGCCGTGCTCCATCGCAGTGACGCCGAGGGCCTCGGTCGTGACGACACAACGTGGCACGCGGGCGCCGACGTCAGCCCGCCCGACGTGCTCGGCCCGACCGACCCTCCGGTCAGGCGCATGCCGAGCGGCCGGGTGGCCGAGGTGCTGGAAGGGGTGACCGCTGGCCAGGAACCGGGCGTCGGGGAACTGGCTGCGCTCTTCGGCGCCCGCGGGCCCGAGGTCCGCCAGGTGGCCGACGTGGCGGACGACCTCCGCCGGCAGGCGGTCGGCGACACGGTCACGTGGGTCGCCAACCGCAACATCAACTACACCAACGTCTGCACGTTCAAGTGCCGGTTCTGCGCCTTCTCCAAGGGGCCCCTGTCGCTCAACCTGCGGGGCGCGCCATACCTGCTCGGGCTCGACGAGATCACCCGACGGGTGACCGAGGCCGAGGAGCGGGGCGCCACCGAGGTGTGCCTCCAGGGCGGCATCCATCCCAGCTTCGACGGCGACTACTACCTGCACGTGATCGAGGCGGTGCGGGAGGCGTCGCCCACCATCCACATCCACGGCTTCACCGCCCTCGAGGTCACCGAGGGAGCCAGACGCTTGGGCGAGCCGCTGGCCGACTACCTGCGCCGGCTGATGGACGCCGGCCTGCGCACCCTCCCGGGCACGGCGGCCGAGATCCTCGACGACGAGATCCGCTCCGTGCTGTGCGCCGACAAGGTGACCACCGGCGAGTGGCTCGATGCGCATCGAACCGCCCACTCGGTTGGCCTGCGGTCCAACGTCACCATCATGTTCGGCTCGATCGAGCGGCCGGTGCACTGGGCCCGTCACCTGGTGCGCACCCGCGACCTGCAGAAGGAGACCGGCGGCTTCACCGAGTTCGTGCCGCTGCCCTTTGTGCATATGGCGGCGCCGATCTACCTTCAAGGCAACAGCCGCCGGGGCCCCACCTTCCGGGAGGCCCTCCTCATGCACGCCGTCGGGCGTATCGCCTATCACGGCTGGATCCCGAACATCCAGGTGTCGTGGGTGAAGATGGGCGTGCACGGGGCGCGCCAGGTCCTGCGGGCGGGGGCCAACGACCTGGGCGGCACCCTCATGGACGAAAACATTTCCCGGGCGGCCGGCGCCGACCACGGCCAGGCCATGGACGAGGCCGGCTTCCGGACCCTTGTCGAGCCCCTCGGGCGCCCGCTGGCCCAGCGCAGCACGCTCTACGCCCGGGTGCACGCCCGCACGCCGAGCCCCGGTCCCGGCGGGGACGTCACGGCGACGAGGGGTCAGGGCGCGCTGGAGCGGCTGGCCATGCCCACCATGGGCCGGTTGAGCCGGATGGCCCCGGTGGAGCCGAAGAAGGCGGCGTCGCCGAAGGCGAACACGCCGCCGTCGGCGGCGACCAGCCAGTAGCCCCCTCCGGCCGGGGTGGCATCCGCCCCGACCACGGGTCGGTTGAGGGCGGTGGTGGCGGTGGAACCGAAGAACCGGGCGCCGCCGAAGGCGAACACGCCGCCGTCCGACGCCATCAGCGAGTACCCGCCACCGACCCGGTCCGCCGCGATGGCCACGACCGGCCGGTTCAGGCGGATGCCACCGGTGGAGCCGGCGAAGCGGGCGTCGCCGAACGCGAACACC
>JBKJNA010000144.1:0-6790 GCA_046596195.1 Acidimicrobiales bacterium
GGCCACCAGAAGGCACTGCTGGGATCCGCCCGAGCCAAGGGCGGATCCCAGCAGTGCCTTCTGGTGGCTGCGGCCTCCTCGCCGCTCGGCCCCTTCGTCGCCGCCCCCTGCTCGCCCTGCCGAACGGAACGTGGGCCATCGACCCCTCGGTGCACCGTGACGCGACCGGCGACCTGTGGCTGCTGTGGAAGACCGACCTCGACCGTGGGCTGGTGTCCCTCCTGGTGGCCCGGCGCCTCGCCGCGGACGGTCGTTCGTTCGCCCGCGGAAGCCCCGCCGTCGAGCTGCTCCGCTCGGGGGCGACCTGGGAGGCGGGCATCGTCGAGTCGCCCACGCTCATGACGCTGGGCGGCACCACCTGGCTCTTCTACTCCGGAAACCGCTGGGAGGGCGACCGCTACGCCATCGGCCTGGCCGCCTGTCCGGCGGGGCCCGCCGGACCGGCCGTCAAGCTGAGCGTCGAGGTGCCGTGGCTGGCCAGCAGCCCGATGGCCGCTGGACCCGGTGGGCAGGAGCCGTTCACCGACCACGCCGGCCGCCCCGGCCTGGCTCTCCACGCCTGGGACCCCACCCGGATCGGCTACGGGAGCGGGGGCGCCCGCACCACCCGCCTCCTCGCCCTCACGCTCGGCCCCGACGGCCTCCCCCGCCCGACCTCCCCGACCTGACCCCATCCGGGTCTGCCCACTTCTGGCTCCCGCAGGGACCAGAAGTGGGCAGACTCGAGGTGGTCAGCGGGTGGTGACGAGCTCGGCTTTCTGGAAGTCCTTCAAGGACTCGTAGCCGCACAGGCCCATGGCGGCGCGGAGGGCGCCCACCAGGTTGGTGCGGCCGCCGGCGTCGGTGGCCGGACCCGACAGCACCTGCTCCAGCGTGCCCAGAGCCGGTGCCGGCACCCGGCTGCCCTTCGGCAGCGTTGGGTGGGCCGCCGTCATCGACCACGTCCAGCCCCGGCCGGGCGCCTCGGCGACGCCGGCCAGCGGGGCGCCGAGCGCCACGGCGTCGGCGCCGCAGACGATGGCCTTGGCGATGTCGCCCCCGGTGGTCATGCCCCCGTCGGCGATCACGTGCACGTACACGCCGGTCTCGTCGAGATGGCGCATCCGGGCGGCCCTGGCGTCAGCCACCGCGGTGGCCGGCGGGACGCCGACGCCCAGCACGTCGCCGACCCGGTCGGCGCCACCGGCCCCGACCCCGACCAGCACGCCTGCGGCTCCGGTCCGCATCAGGTGGAGGGCCGCCTGGTACGAGGCGCAGCCACCGACGATCACCGGAACCTCGAGCTCGCGGACGAAGCGCTTCAGGTTGAGCGGCTCGACGCTGCGGCTGACGTGCTCGGCCGAGACGACGGTGCCGTGGATCACGAACAGGTCGAGCTCGGCCTTCAGGATCTCCTTGGCGTACTCGGCCGTGCGCTGGGGGGTGAGCGCGGCGCAGGACACGACCCCGGCCGCCCGCAGCTCGGCGATGCGCTCGCCGATCAGCTCGGGCTTCACCGGCTCGGCGTACGCGGCCCGCAGCGCCTGCGCCGCATCCCAGCCGTCGGCGGCGCGAGCCAGCCCCTCGAGGATCGGCTCGGGGTCGTCGTAGCGGGTCCACAGCCCCTCGAGGTTCAGCACGCCGACGGCGCCGAGCCGGCCGAGGGCGACGCATGTGGTTGGGCTGCTGACGCTGTCCAGCGGAGCGGCCATGACCGGCAGCGGGAAGGTGTAGGCGTCGATCTCCCAGCTGACGTCGACGTCCTGCGGGTCGCGGGTGCGCCGGCTCGGCACGATGGCCAGCTCGTCCCACCCGTAGGCCCGCCGGCCGTCCTTGCCCAGGCCGATCTCAATCTCTGCCATCAGGGCGGCCGAGGTTAGGAGGTGCTCAGGGGGTTGAGGACCTCGAAGAACTCGAACGGCAGGTTGCGCACGATCCCGAAGCCGATGAGGGCCACGAGCACGGCGATGATGACCGGCTGGCCGAGAGGGATGCGCCGCAGCCAGCGCACGCCGAAGGCCTCGCCGGCGAAGGCGACCGCCTGGTACAGCGCCAGGGGCGCGAGCACCACCCACAGGGCGTTGAAGTGCAGGGCGCCGGCGACGTCGCCGTGCAGCAGCAGGAACGAGGCCCGGGTCGCCCCGCAGCCCGGGCACCACAGCCCGGTGGACAGGTGCAGCGGGCAGGGCGGGAACACCGTGGTCTCGAGCGGGTTGCGGACCAGCACCCAGGCCGTGATGCCGGCCAGGAAGGCGAGCAGGCCGGCCGCCCCGCGGCGCGTGGCCACCCGGCTGAAGCTGAAGGTGGCGGGGACCGGCTGCGGCTCGGCCGCGCACCCCGGCCCGTGGACGTGGGTGGCCGTCACGGCGTCAGCAGGCGCAGCACCTGGCGGGCCACGGCGGCGTTCATCTCATAGACGACCGAGTTGCGCGCCTTCTCGATCCGCTTCACGACGTCGCCCTCAGTGGCGTCGGACAGCGCGTCGATGCCGGCGATCACCGCCTTCTTGGTGGACTCGGTCGCCTCGTAGCCCATGCGCGTCATGGCCTTCACGACCTCGCTCCGGGCGATGGGCGCCGGGGCGCTCTGGGCGATGACGGTGAGGGCGTCCTTGGTCAGCTCAGACGCCCGCTCGACGGCCTCGGGGAGGTCGAGGTGCCCTTCGCGGCCGTCGACCGACACCAGCCAGCGGCGCACCTTCCGCACGAGCTCGTCCTGGGTCTCCCCCTCGAAGCTGAGCGTGGGCACGGGTGGAGGTTAGGCCCCGCCGGACCGCGGCGTAGGGTCGGCCGGGCGTGCGCGGGCTCGGGACGGCAGTGAACGTGGCCACCGTGCTGGCGGGCACGGGCATCGGGCTGCTGGCGGGTCCCCGACTGCCGGAGCGGCTGCGCACGACCGTCCTCCAGGGCGTCGGCCTGGCCACCATCGCCCTCGGGATCGCCAACGCCGCCGCCACCCGCAACCTGGTCTTCCCGCTGGCCGCCATCGTTCTCGGCGGGGCGCTGGGCGAGCTGCTGAGGATCGAGCAGGGGATCGAGGCCCTCGGCTCGTGGCTGCACCGGCGTCTCGGCCCGCGTGGCCCCGCCAAGCCGGAAGCCCAGGGCCCGAGCGGCCCCGACGAGCGGAGTCCAGAGGCGACTGACGTCGGCGCCGCCCAGGGCCGCCGCTTCGTCGAGGGCTTCGTCACCGCCTCGCTCCTGTTCTGCATCGGGCCGCTCACCCTCCTCGGCTCGCTCAGTGACGGACTTGGCCGTGGCAGCGAGCAGCTGTTGGTGAAGTCGGCGCTCGACGGCACGGTGGCGCTGGTCCTGGCCTCGACCCTCGGTATCGGGGTGGGCCTCTCGGCGCTGAGCGTGCTGGTGGTGCAGGGCGGCATCACGGCGGCCGCCAGCCTGCTCGCCGGGGTGCTCGACGAGCGCATGACCGACGAGCTGACGGCCACCGGCGGCATCATCATCCTGGGCATCGCCCTGCGCCTGCTCGACCTCAAAGCCGTGCGGGTCGGTTCCTTCCTGCCCGCCCTCGTGCTCTGCCCGGTTTTCGTGGCCCTCTTCGCCTGAGCTGTGTCTCCCACCGCAGCTGCGGCCTACGGTTGCGGGATGGCCGACGTCGCCGCCCTCCAGTCCCTTGTTGCCAAGCAGGACAGGGGCGTGCTGGTCACACTGATGCGCAACGGTCGGCCGCAGATGTCGAACGTCGCCTACCACCTCGACGGTGGGGTCCTGCGCATCTCGGTGACCGCCGACCGGGCCAAGACCAAGAACCTGGCCCGGGATCCCCGGGCCAGCCTGCACGTGACCACGGCCGACTTCTGGCGTTGGGCCGTCGCCGAGGGCACGGCCGAGCTGTCACCCCTCACCACCGAGCCGGGCGATGGGGTCGGGCAGGAGCTGCTGGCCCTCCACGACGCCGTGCAGCACGAGCCCCACCCGGACCCCGACGAGTTCTTCGCCGCCATGGTCACCGACCGCCGCCAGGTCGTGCGCCTCCAGGTGGAGCGGTTCTACGGCCAAGTCTGAGCCTCGCCCCTGATCGCCGATGCTCCCCGCCACTCATCCGAGCCGCGGAGGACGCCAGAGGCCCGATCAGCCCGGTCACGGGTGGATCAGTTCGACGTGGCGACCTGATGCGGCGGCGAGACGAGACAAGTCGCCAGGATCTGAGGTGACGATGTCGTCGCCGTCTGTCGACAGCAGCACGACCGCAGCATCGATGACGTCGGGGAGGCCTGCTTTGCCGAGCAGTGCACCGGCAGCACGGCCGAGGCGTTCATCGATGGGCCGCACGTCGATCCCCTGCAAGGCCTGCGCCAGCCGCGCCTGGCGTGGATTGCTGCGCCACACCTGACCGAGGACACCAGCGTGGGTGAGCGGCACGTCGCCGGTCATCTGCGCCGCCTTCAGGCGCGTCCACATCGGCCGCCCGTCCCGCTCGAGGGCGATGAGCGCACCGCTGTCGAGGACGAGAGTCACCCAGACGTCGCCTTCGCCCTGCGGGCGGCGCCCCTGGCCGAACCGGTTCCGCGCACGACCACGGCATCCTCCCGATCAGCACGAGCCTGGGCGACCATCTCCTCAGCCGTGATCTCACCGAACTGGGCCTCGTACTCGGCGATCGCCGCCCGAAGGTGCCCCAGCTTTCGATCCCTGTCTACCTTCTCCGACAGGGCCGCACTCACCCAGCCGCTGACCGAGTCCGCCTGTCCGTTGGCGACGGCGCGGCTTGCCGCTTCGACCAGCTCAGGGTCGACCGTCACCGTCAGTCGCTGCTTCCGCTCTGTCATACACCTATGGTACTACCCGTACGACTTTCATCCTATCGACGGGGACCCTGCGGACCGGGGCTGGTTCCGGGCACCCGGTAGCCCGGCACCGATTTGCAGACCTACGTCGGCGCACGCTGTGGCCGGGGGGCATGCGCAAGGCGTCAACCCCCAACAGAAGGGCGTCGGGAACCTCGCACTTCGTCAGTCCGCCCCCGATCGAGGGTGCACCTTTTTGGCACGTCAAGGTATGGAGGCGGACCAGGGACGAGGCCGTCAAGGGACGCGTCCCGACAGGAGCAACCAGCGGACGAGGAAGCTGACGGCCTCGAGGATGACGACGATCCGGAGGCCCGCACCCTTCCAACGCAGGGCCCTGGGCCTGGGCCCCCGTCGCGTGGCGGCGCCGGCCCGGCAACTGCCGCTGATCTCGAGAGGGAGGTCTTCGGGCGGCCCTACAGGCGGATGTCCCGGCGCAGCAGCACAGTGGTGACGTGCTCGCCACCCTCGGGCTGGAGCTCGGCGATCAGCGAGGCCGTGAAGTCCCGTGATCCGGGGTCGATGGCATAGAGGCGGCTCTCGGGGTCTGTGAAGTGGACCTTGACCGGGAACCCGGTTGGCGGTCCTAGCTCGGCGTCGAGATCGGCCACCCGCAGCGCCCTGGGGTCGGCCGGTACCAGGCGCACCAGGGCCGGCGCCGCCTCACCCGCCCGGCTGATGATCTCGGCCTGGGCCCAGGCCGTGTCATGGGGTCGCACAGGCAGCTGACCGTCGCCGCCGCCGTGGGGCTCGCCGATCTCGGCGGCGACGGCCTCGACCGTCACGTCGGCTTGGGTCAGCAACACCCCCCACTGGTGCAGCGCCTCGGCCATCGACATTCGCTCAGCCACCGGTGCCCGTGCTCGTCGGCGGCGTCGTGGTCGTCGGCGCTGGCGTAGAGCCCGAACCGGTGGTCGGCGGCGTGGTCCCCGTGCTCGCGGTCGAGGTCGAGGCGATCGCAGTGGCCAGCGCGCTGCGGAGGGCGGTCTCGGTGCCAAAGGCGTCGGCCTCCTCGGGCAGCGCCCGATAGGCGGCGTACGCGGTGGTGAATCGGGTTCGGGCGGCGGCCAGCGTCGCCTGGGTGGCGGTCGTCGAGGCGGCGGTGTCGGCGGACTGGGCTCCGTTGAAGGCGTTCAGCGCAGCCATCACCTCGGTCAGGACCGCGCCGCGGTGGGCACCCCCGGTGCCGTAGACGCTGTCCCACCACACGGTGGCTTCGGCCGCCTCGGCCGAGCCCGCGGTGATCGGGTTGGCGAAGGCCCGGGCGGCGGCGGTGGCATCGATACCTGACATGTCGGTGACGATCTGTGATGCCGTCCGGCCGGCCCCGGCCCGCAACCGCGCCATCCGGAACCACTGCTCGCAGTGCCGGGCCTCGTGGTACACGACCTCGTAGGCGTTGTTGAAGACAGCGTCGCTGAACGTGGCCGGAGCGAACGGAAGACGGGCCAATGTCAGCGTCCAACCGGTGAAGGCGAAGTTGCCGCCGTTGCCGGCGGGCAGATCGGCCATGGTGATCGTCGGAGGGTGCACGTTGGCTGCGGTGAGAGCGGCGATTGCGGCGTTCCCGAGGGCCCTGCCCCGAGCGTCGGCGTCGGGGTAGGTCGTCCAGTTCGAGCGGATCGTGGCCGCCGCCGTGGCGTACGCCGCGTACGAGCCGCTGGCCGTCAACGTCGATGTCGACGGGGTGGTGCTGGTGGTCGGAGCCGCCGAGCCGCCAGTGGTGGTCGTCGGTGTGGCCGAGGTCGTGCCGCCCGTGGTCGTCGGCGTGGCCGAGGTCGTGCCGCCGGTGGTGGTGGGTGTGGTGGCGGTGTCGCCGCCGGTGGAGGCGGGTGTGGTGGCGGTGTCGCCGCCGGTGGTGGTGGTGGGTGTGGTCGAGGCCGTTCCGCCGCTCTCCTCCGGAGGCGCCTCGCCTCCCGACGTCGTAGGCGTGCTGGGTGTCGTTCCCCCGCCGCCGGTGGTCTGCGCGCCCCCGCCGAAGAAGCTGAGCAGGTAGTCCCAGATGCCCGG
>JBKJNA010000118.1:0-5030 GCA_046596195.1 Acidimicrobiales bacterium
TTACACCGGCACCGTGGTGCACGACGGCTGGGCCCCCTATGAGGTGTTCAAGGGCGCCAGCCATGCCCAGTGCGGGGCCCACCTCCTCCGCCATCTCGCCTCGGTCGGCAAGACCGAGGCGTTCGCCACCTGGTGCGCGGAGATGACCGAGATCCTCCTGGCGGCCAAGAAGGCGTCGGAGGCTGCCGCCGGCGAGGGCCGGGCGAAGGTGCGGCCGAGCACCGCCACCGGGCTGCGTCGTCGTTATCAGGCTTGCCTCAACGACGCCATCGCCCTGTTGCCCCCCGGTCCGCTGCCGCGCCGGCGCCACAAGGGAGGCTGGGACGTCCACCAGCGAGCGGCGTTCAACCTCGCCACCCGCCTGCGCGAGGACCACGACCAGGTGCTTCGCCTCCTCGACGACACCCGCGTGCGCTTCGACAACAACATCGCCGAGCGAGCGCTTCGGATGGTGAAGCTGCACGACAAGATCAGCGGGACGTTCCGCAGTGCCCCCCGGCCACTCACCTTGTGGCCGGGTTCGAGCATGAAGATGACGCCAGGCGGTTCCTCGCCGACGTACGCGAGCGGTTCGCCACGTTCGGCCTGGAGCTGCATCCCGACAAGACGCGCCTCATCGAGTTCGGGCGGCATGCCGCATGGTCACGAGCGGCGCGAGGCGTCGGGAAGCCCGAGACGTTCGACTTCCTCGGCTTCACGCACATCTGCGGGAAGACGAAGAACGGATGGTTCTGGCTCAAGCGCATCACCATCTCGAAGAGGATGCGGGCCAAGCTGAGCGAGATCAACGTCTCGCTCAAGGGTTCCGCGGGCGATCGCGACATGTCGCCGCTGTTCCTGGCCGGGCACGGCCAGGGCGACCGGATGGATCGACGAGGTGATCCCGCCGGCGTGCTCGAGCTGGACATGGCTCCCGGAGCAGGGCTCCTCCCCCCGGAGGGAGACGCAGCTCCGGACGGCCTGACGGCGGCCCGCCCTCCGTCGTCAACGACGCTGCGGACCACCGCCGCCCTTCCCGGTAGCGACGACCCACGCGCCGAACGGCGGCAACCGGGCCACGACGGCCCGTCCGCCGTGCATCCCGCGGACGAGCCCGACGAATGGACCGCGGCGACGGACCACTGACCCACCGCTGACCCTTGTGCGGGCTGAGAACTCGGCCTGTTCGAGCGCAGCGGCCAAGGGCATGGGCGTCCCGGCGAGCTTCACGGCCCAGAACTGCAAGGCGTCGCCACCCACACCGACGCCCGGCAGCGGGTGCGTCGACGCATAGGAGGCGAAGCGCGACCGCCCGTCCACGCCCAGCGCCCGAACCAGCGCCGGGCGGTGTCCGGCCACGTTGCGCCAACGCTTGTCGATGAGGGCGAGGCGGGCGATCTCCAGTTGCCGGTCGCCGAAGCCTTCCGGGGCGTGGGCGCCGTCGGCAAGAGCGGAGAGGAGGTCCCGCTGCCGGCCGGCGAGCCGCACGCGTGCGTCGTCAGCGATCATGCGCCGGTGAGACCGGACGAAGGGCGGCTGCGACGGAGGTCAGCTCGGTCGTCAGCTCTCCGGCGTCCGGAAAGTCGCGGTCACGTTCGATCATCACCGGCGGCGGGACCGGGCTGCGGGCGGCCAGCTGCTGCACCAGGCGGAGCACGGGCTCAGGCACGGGATGTGCGTGGGTGTCGCGGTAGAAGCCACCGTGCTCGACACCGCCGGCGACGTGCACGTAGGCCACCTGCTCGAGGGGAAGGCGGTCGAGCGTGGCCTCCGGGTCGAACCCGAAGTTGCACCCGTTCGCGTAGAGGTTGGCCAGGTCGAGCAACAGCAGCACGCCGGTGCGCTCGACCAGTTCGGTGAGGAAGTCGGCCTCGTCGTACTCCGCGTCCGGCCAGTCGAACAGGCCGGCCACGTTCTCGAGGGCGAGAGGGACCGGCAGGCTTTCCTGCGCGATCTTGACGTTGGCCACCAGGACGTCGAGGGCGTCACGGGTGCGGGGCAGGGGGAGCAGGTGGCCGGCTTCAAGGCCGCCCGCCCGGACGAAGGCGACGTGCTCGCTGACAAGGGGCGCGTCGAGCCGCTCGGCCAACCCGGCCAGGTGGGCCAGGCGGCGCCGATCGGGCCGTTCGGCCCCGCCGAGCGACAGCCCGACGCCGTGGGGGACGATGTGGAGGCCGCCGCGACGTGCCGCGTCGAGGGCGACGGGGACGCGATGGCGCCCGCTCAGGCTCTCGGCGACGACCTCGACGAAGCCCAGCTCGTCGCACGAGAGTACGGAGGCGGCCACCTCGCGGCGCCACCCCAACCCGATGGCCCCGGGAGCCAGCCGCCGCTCGCCGCCGCTCAACGCCGCCACCGCCGCCGCTGAGGAACGGGCGGCCCGGTAGGCCCCGGTCACTCGCCGCACCCGCCGCCGCCGCACCCGCCGCACCCGCCGCCGCAGCCACCGCCGGCGCAGCCGGCCCCGCACCCGGAGCAGCCGCTCCGCTCCGCCGGGTGGGCCACGCGCAGTGCGAGGGCGAGGGCCGGATCGAATGCCCAGAGGATCCGCTCGCCGTGGAGTGCGACGATGAGGGGGAGCTCCGGCACGCGGCCCAGCGGAGCGGCGAAAGCGCGGCACTTCGGCCGCGGACGCTGGCGGGTCACGTCCCTCAGGGCCCGCCGCCCTCGACCGGTGGCGGTCGGGACGAGTTCCGGGATCGAAGCCGCGCCCAGGAGGCACATCGCCACCAGGACGGTCAGCCACATCGCTCCGCCGAACGTGAGCGCGAGGAACGCGGCGGCGGGCAGGGTCACTGCGGCCGTTACTGCGGCCGCACAGCGGTTCAGGCGGGCCCGACCGGCAGCGGTGCGCAGCAGCCCCGCAGCCTCCAGCCGCTCCCTGACATGGGCGACAGCCGGTGACGCGGCGCCGGCACCGAGAACAGCGTCGGCGCTGCGGGCGACGAAACGCCTCTCCTCGCACACGTCGTAGACGCCGTGCTCCACCGGGTGGGCCCGGGGATTCGGCGGGGAGACGGCACGCACTGCGAACGCGATCCCGAGATCGCCGGGCTTCTTCCGCAGCGTGGCGGCGAGGTTCACGACGCCGGCGGCGGCCAGCTCGTGTACCGGCCCCGTGTCGCAGTCGACCGATCCGGCCAGCTCGAGAGCGACGAGGCCGGTGACAGCCACCCGGTGGGGCCCGCCGGCCAGGTACGCCAGGTCGTACAGGTCCTGCCCAGGTGCGCCGGCAGCCGGCGCCGAGCCCGCGTACACGCCGGAACCCGCTGGATCTCCGAACGACGTCACGGTCCTCCCCTTTCGACGGTGAACAGGCCGGTGATGGGCCTCTGCGATCGAGTATCAGGTGCGGGCGCCGGCGATGGAAAGGGCTGTGTGCCCGACTCGACCCCAGTCGCGGTCTTTTCTCCCGCGCGGGGAGCCGCTTCGCTGCCTACAGTCGCAGCGATGGCGGGTGACGAGGACAGCGATGCCCTGGCCGAGTCGACGGGCGCGTTCACCGAGTCGCTCGAGAGGGCCGCCGCCGCCCAGCTCGTGACCCGCAAGCAGATCGCCCGCACCCTGGGTGTCAGCACGAACACCTTGTCCAACTGGATCGGTAACCACGCTCCTCCCAACCTCGAGCGCCTGCAGGGCGCGACCGAGCTGTCGGTCAACAAGCGCCTGAGCGACCTTGAGGAGCTCTGCCAGGTGCCCACCGGCACCTTCGTCGCCCTCTACCGCCAGATCGCCGATGCCCGAACGAGCCGGCGGCTGCGACGCACGGTGCCCGAGAAGGACGACCGCTACGCGGGGCTCGCCCGCGTGCACACCTGCTTCCCGACCGCGCACTTCGGCGAGCGCGTGGAGCAGGCGTCGACACTGCGCCTCCTCAACACCTGGTTCCCGAACCTGCACGCCCTGGGCCAGCCGCTGCGGACCGCGCTGGCCTCGGACCGGTGCCGGATCGAGGTCACGATGCTGCACCCGTACTGCACCGCGGCGATCACGAGGGCGTCGACGCTCGGGCGGCGGCCCGGGACCGAGCCCCTCTACAGCGTGGCCGGCGAGGTCCGTGAGTCGTTCGCGCTGTGGGCCCGCCTGGCCGCCGAGTTCGACTTCCCGGAACGTCTCTCCGTCCAGGTCTATCCCGAGATCCCGGCCATGGCCGTGTACCAGGCCGACGACTACATCCTCGCCGGGTTCTTCCTCCACGGCCGTCTCGCCGTGAACGGTCCGCAGCTGGAGATCACCACGCCCGGCTCGTTCCTTTCCCAGGTGGTGCACGACGAGCTGGCGCGTATCGGCGACAGCAGCCTCGGCCCCGTCCCCCTCGACGACTGGGAGGAGTGGCTCAATGCCCACTTGTAGGCGAGGTGGCGCCGGATGACCGGAAGATCCATCGAGTCGACGTTCGCGGCCGCAGGCGCGGCACTGGCGTCGACCCCGGTGTTGCGTGGCGCCGCGAACCTTCCGGACGACGCCTTCCACCACCTCTTGCTGCAGCGCCGCTTCGTGTCCCTGGCGTTCACGCCGTTCTACGACATGGTGATCGACGCCCTGGAGAGCCCGCGGGCCCGGCTCGTGTGCCGCCAGGTGCTCCGGGAGGAGTACCCCGACGCGGCCGGCAACGCCCCCTCACATCGCGAACTTCTGGTCACCGACCTCGTCGCCATGGGCCTCGACCGGGACGTGGTGCTCCTGTCGAGGCCGACCGCAGCCACCGTTCAATCCATCGACGCGTCCTTCGAACTGGTCTGGTCGGCGCTCGCCTCGCCGTCGCGTGAGCTGGCGGTGATCTGTACGGCTGCGTGTTACGCCGAGTACCTCGTCGCCGCCGAGTACGCCGCGCTCAGGCCGCGCATCGAGCAGGCGATGGCGATGGACAACAGCGTGTTCTACGGGCCCCACTTGCTGCACGACAGCGGCCACTTCAAGCGGTTGCTCGAGGAAGGCACGCGCACGCTCGACAGGGACGATGACTCCGTGCCCGGTTCGTGCAGCGACTCGGTGCAGCGATGCCTGGCGGCCAAGCTCGCCTTCTACGAGCAGTTCACACCCGACTCGCC
>JBKJNA010000235.1:0-14495 GCA_046596195.1 Acidimicrobiales bacterium
TCATTCGGCGGTGTCGACGATGAGGGGCGCGTGGTCCGAGGGCAGCTTGCCCTTGCGGGCGTTGCGGTCGATCACCGCGAAGGCGACCTTCTCCGCCAACGGCTTGGACACCAGCACGAGGTCGATGCGCATACCCCGGTGCTGGTGGAAGTCCCCCGCCCGGTAGTCCCAGTAGGTATAGAGCCTGTCCTCCTGGTGCACCAGGCGGAAGGCGTCCTCCAGACCCCAGGCCTCGAGATGGGCGAGGGCCTGGCGCTCCCGCGCGCTGACGTGGGTGGAGTTGACGAAGGCGGCCGGGTCCCAGACGTCGCGGTCCTCGGGAGCCACGTTGAAGTCGCCGCACACGGCCACCGGAGCGTCCGGGTCGGCCGTGGCCTCCAGGTGACGGCGGAGTCGGTCGAACCACGAAAGCTTGTAGGCGTAGTGGTCGTCGCCCAGACTGCGACCGTTGGGCACGTAGACGCTCGACACCCGCACGCCGCCGCACGTGGCCGAGATGAGCCGAGTGTCGGTGTCGGCCTCGATGCCGTCACAGAACCCGTCCACCACGTCGTCGATCCCCACCCGGCTCACGATGGCCACCCCGTTCCAGCGGCCGTCGCCGTGGTGGGCGGTGCGGTAGCCCAGGGCCTCGAACGCGAGTGCCGGGAAGGCGGCGTCTGCCAGCTTGGTCTCCTGCATGCAGAGCACGTCCGGCCGGGCGTACCCCAACCACTCCTCCACCCGGGGCAGGCGGATCTTCAGCGAGTTGACGTTCCACGTGGCGATACGCATCGGCCGCCCACCCTACGGCGCCTCGGCCGCTCAGCCGACCCGGAGGAGGAGCAGCACGACCAGGACGCTGATCGCCACCAGGCAAGCAAGTCCGACGGCGGCGACGAAGGCCCGCGATGTGTGTGCGCGCCGTTCGTCAAGGCTCCGGTCCGACGCCGGCGCCAGCCGGAGGGGCTCCCCCCATGTCGCCCCTGAGGGCCGGTCGGAGGCGATCACGGGACCCGCACCCGCTCCCAGCTGAACAGCGCCGGGTCACGCGGATCGATGGTGAGCCGCAGGTACTCGAAGGGAAGCTTCTCGCCGTGAACCACGATGCGGGTGACGTTGGCGAGGGGCAGCGGGTGGTCGGCGGTGAAGGCGTGCAAGTCCCCCTGAAGGACCAGAACCTGGCCGTCGAAGGTGGCCGCCCGAGCGACGATCCGGTCGACGATCGCCCGCTGGGCGCCGGACGGCACCGGACCCCAGGTGTCGGCCTGTATGGCCAGCACGACGCCCTCGAGATCGCCGTCGTCGGCCGCATCGAAGGTGGCGTCGACCCATGCGATGTCGGCCCCGATGCGCGCATTGACCTCGGCCACCTGGGCGGGCGTGGGTGTGGTGAACCCGAGGCCGCACCAGGGGGCGAGGCCATTGTCACTGCCGATGACGTGGAGGGTGGCAAAGGCCACGTGCGACTCGACCCACCGCACGTTCTCGGCCAGCGCCGGCTGCGACTCCACGCGCCGGGCCCGGCGGCCGAGGGACAGGCCGGGCTCGGGGAAGAACCGGGCCCGTACCGCCGCCAGCCGCTCCAGCGGGTTATAGGCGCCGTTGTTGACCCGGTGGCAGTCGGTCCACTCGTTGCCGCCCGGGGTGTAGACGAGCGGGTCCTCGAAGGTGGCCAACGCAGCCTCGACGGCGGCGAAGCGCTCGTCGGTGCAGGTCGTGCTCCCGCTCTTGATGTCACCGACGTGGACGACGGCCCGCACCTTCGGATCGTCGTTCACCGCCCCGATGAGATCGCCGAACCTCGGCTCCTGGGCGGTCCCGTACGGGACATCGCCGATGACGGCCATTGTCACCCGATTGGCCGACCGGTCCGCAGTGGTGCCGTTGCCGGCGCCGGCCGGCGCAGCGAGGGACGCGACGGCGACGGCCATGGCGGCCGCCGCAAGAGCGGCAGAACGATGACGGTTGCGCATGCATGCCATGCAAACCCTCGGAGGTGAACCGCTCCGGACGCCCGGATGACGCCTCAGCAAACTCTCCGTGCCGGTCCGGGGCGCCGGCGCCGGTACTTGTCCGGTTCGTCGGGACGCCGGCCACTGAGAAGCGCCGCTGTGCCAGCCGGAGACGGCGGGCAGGCGGACCAGACGTGGGACTGAATCCAAACGGGCCCAGGAGACGCCGGCAGCGCCAACTCAGGCGAGGTCGGCGCCCCGCTTGCGGGGGGACCTCGGTGCCGCCGCCTTCCTGGGCACCGCCTTCGTCGCGCCCGCCACCTTCTTGGCCACCGGCTTCTTGGCCACCGGCGCTTCCTTGCGGACGGCTGCGGGTGTGGCAGCAGCCGGCGCCTTCTTGGTGGACGCTCTCCGGGGCGCCGCCTTCGTCGCCGACGTCTGCTTCTCCACGCCCGCGACCGGTGCCGCAGCCGCCTTCCTGGCGGGCGCCGGCGCAGGCGCCACGACGACGGCCCGCTTGCTCGACCGCTTCGCAGCGGCCGGCGGCGCATCAGCGACAGCCGACCCGCCCGGCGCTGCCGCAGCGGCAGCCTTCCGACCGGACCGCCTGGCCGGCGGCGGAGCGGGGTCGGCGACGGCCGGTGCGGCGGGCGCCTCGGGGGCGGCGCCACGGCGGCGCGCCGGGCGGGCGGCGGTGGGAGCGGGGTCGAGCGCCGCTGCCGGGACGGCCTCAGCCGGCGACGCGGCAACCGCCTTGCGGGGCGTCCGCTTCCGAACCGAAGGAGCGGCGGGCGTCTCGGGCACGGACTCGGCAGTCTCCACCGGTGACAAAGGCGTCGGTGCAGCTGCGGGCTCGGCGCGGGGGGCGCCGGCGCGGGGCCGCGCCGGACGCTTCCTCGGCCCGGTGGCGGTCGACGGCGCGTCCGTTGTCGGTGCCGCCGGAGCGGGTCCCTCCCCGGCCGACGTGGACCTGGATGCCGAGCGTGACCGGCGCCCACCGGCCGGCGGGGCGGCGGCGAGCTTCCCGACCGGCCCGGCATCGGGCGCGCCGGCGGCGGCATCGGGCGCCGCCTTGCGACCCCGCACCGTCTTCTTCGCCGTCGGCGCCGGCGCCGCATCCCCGACCTCTGCCGCCGCCTTGTGCACCGCCACGACGACGTCGGTCGGCACCACAGCCACCGCCTCGTCGAGCGCGGAGGCAGCCACCGCCGCCTCGTCGTCCGAACGGCCCCGGCCCCGCCGGCGCTTGGGCCGGCGGGCCGACTCCTTGATCTCCTCCTCCACCGTCTCGGCGGTGGGCGCACCGGAGACCTGGGCGAACTCGGGCAGGGCGAGCTCGATGCCCCGCCGGGGCGGGTCGAGTGCCTGCAGGACGAACTGCCGGGTCTCGCCCCGCTTCAGGACCTCCTTGGCCGCCCGCGGCGCGGGGTCGCCGAGCCCGGTGAGCGGGATGTAGCACCGCAGCCCGTCGGCCGTCACAAAGGCGCCGTGCGACGAGAACGACTCGACCTCAGCGTCCACCGGGGAACCCAGGGGGTGGGCGGCCACGAACTCGATGAACGGCAGGGGGTCGTTGACGGGCTCGGCCGGCGGAGCCCCGCCCCGGCTCCTCCTACGCCGCTTCACCTTCGGCGAGTCGGGCTCGACCGCTTCCTCGGTGGCCACGGCGATGGCCTTCTGGACCTTCTTGATCTCGTCCTTCGGGCCGGTCTTGGCCCGGCGGGCATCCCGCATGGAGTCGCGGCTCTTGGGGCCCCGCACCGGCGTGCGGGGCGTGAAGATCCAGCCGACGCCGGGCACCGGCTTGCCGCCGATGAGCCGGTCGTTGTTGAACAGCCAATCGTGCTCGCCGTGGAACTCCTGGAACGAGTCGTTGGACAGGACCGTGGCGCCCACCTTCTCGGCCACCCGCAGCAGGAAGGCGTCCCCCCGCCCGATGGCGCCGGCCGGCGGCGACACGATCTCATTGTGGGCGACCGCCTCGTCGAAGTCGGTCCGCTCGGAGGGGTCGATGCGATGCCCGAAGGTGGCGTCGACCACGACGGTGATCACGTCCTCGGGAAACTCGCGCCGGTACTCCCGCACGGCCACGTCGAGTTGGACCAGGCTGGGGAGGGAGCGACCTTCGGTGGCGATGTTGGAGCCGTCGACGACGACATGGCGGGTAGGCATCTGCGTCTTGATGCTAGGTGACACCGCGCCGGACGCAGGGGATGCCGGCTCCGGACGTCGGACCGGGCGGTCGGGCAGCCCGCCCGGCTCTAGCGTCGGACCGTGGACGAGGGGGATCTCGGCTTCGACCACCAGGTGCGCAAGTCCGGTGAGGTCGTCATCCGTCGCCACGGCAAGGCGGTCATCACGCTCCGGGGCCGTGCTGCGCAACGCTTCCTCGACGCCGTCGAGCAGGGCGATCCCCAGCAGGTGATGGCCCGGGCGACCGGCAACTATCGGCGGGGCAGCGAGCGGCCCGGCTGAGCGGCCGGCGCCACGTGCGCCGGTGTCGGTCAAAGCCCCTGGTAGGTGCGTTCCAGGAGGTCGGCCTGCTCCATCTGGTGCATGGCGATGCTCCCCGACGCCGGGCTACCCGACTCGATCCGCGACACCGACCGCAGCTCGTCGTCGGCCCGGAGCAACGCCAGGAGGCGGGCCCGCACGAAGGTCCACGCACCCATGTTCTCGGGCTCCTCCTGGAGCCACACGACCTCGTTGGCGTTGGGGTGGCGGGCCAGGGCATCCGCCACCTGTGCTGCCGGCCACGGATACAGCTGCTCGATCCGCACGACCGCCACCGGCAGCTTGCGCTCGTCGCGCGCCGTCATCGCGTCGTAGGCGACCTTGCCGCTGCACAGCACGACCCGCTCCACCGACGCAGGATCGTCGACCGTGGCGTCGGGGAGAACCTCGTGGAAGCGACCCGAGACAAGGTCGTCCACCGGGGACCGCGCCTGGCGGGCCCGCAGCAGGGACTTGGGCGTGAATACCACCAGCGGCTTGCGGCGCTGGCGGCGGACCTGGCGGCGCAGGAGGTGGAAGTACTGGGCCGCGCAGGTGACGTTGGCCACCTGGATGTTGTCCTCGGCCGCCAGGGTGAGGAAGCGCTCGAGGCGGCCGGACGAGTGCTCCGGCCCCTGGCCCTCGTAGCCGTGGGGCAGCAGAAGGGTGACACCGGACGTCTGCCCCCACTTGTCCTCGGCCGCAACCATGAACTGGTCGATGATGATCTGGGCGCCGTTGACGAAGTCGCCGAACTGGGCCTCCCAGGCGACCAGGGCGTCCTTATGCACCACCGAGTAGCCGTACTCGAAACCCATCGCCGCGTACTCGGACAGCAGCGAGTCGTAGACGAAGAACCGGCCCTGCTGACCGGGCGGCGCCATGGCGGCGAGGGGCACGTGCTCGGCCCCCGTCTCGTAGTCGACCAGCACGGCGTGGCGGTGGCTGAACGTGCCCCGCCGGGTGTCCTGGCCGGCCAGGCGCACGTCGCCGCCCTCGAGCAGGAGCGACCCGAAGGCCAAGGCCTCACCGAGCGCCCAGTCGACCTGTCCCCCGGCGTACAGCGCGGCCCGGGCCTCCAACTGCTTGGCCAGCTTCGGGTGGACGGTGAACCCGTCTGGGGCCGAGTGGAGGGCGACGGCGATGCGGTCGAGGGCGGTGCGGTCGACGCCCGTCTCGGGCGACGCCAGCACCTCGCTCGGAGGCGGGTTCACCAGGCGGGTCGGCTTGGGCGGCGCCGACTGGCGGGTCTCGTCGAGCGCCACCTGGAGGCGGGCCGAGAAGTCGTCGAGGGCCCGCTCCGCCTCCTCAAGGGTGATATCCCCCCGCTTCACCAGTGTCTCGGTGTAGAGCTTGCGCACCGACCGACGGTTCTGGATGCGCTCGTACATCTGGGGCTGGGTGTAGCTCGGCTCGTCGCCCTCGTTGTGACCGAAGCGGCGATAGCAGACCATGTCGATCACGACGTCCTTGTTGAACGTCTGCCGGAAGGCGAACGCCATGCGCGCCACCCGCACGCATGCCTCCGGGTCGTCGCCGTTCACGTGGAAGATCGGGGCCTGCACCATCTTGGCCACGTCGGTGGCGTACACCGACGAGCGGGCCGACTCCGGGCTGGTGGTGAAGCCCAACTGGTTGTTGATCACCAGGTGGACGGTGCCGCCGGTGCGGTAGCCCCGCAGGGCCGACAGGTTCAGCGTCTCCGCAACCACGCCCTGGCCGGCGAAGGCGGCGTCGCCGTGGATGAGCAGCGGCAGCACGGGGTATTCGACGCCCCGGTCGAGCAGGTCCTGCCTGGCCCGGGCCATGCCCTCCACCACCGGGTCGACCGCCTCCAGGTGGGACGGGTTCGACGCCATCGAGATCGGGATCTCCCGTCCCGACATGCCGACGAACTTGCCCGACGCGCCCTTGTGGTACTTCACGTCGCCCGAGCCCTGGACGGTGTCGGGGTCGATGTCGCCCTCGAACTCCCGGAACAGCTCCCGGTACGACTTGCCCACGATGTTGGCCAGCACGTTGAGCCGGCCCCTGTGCGCCATGCCGAGCACGACCTCCACCAGCCCGGCACGCGCCGCCTCGTCGATGATGCTGTCGAGCAGCGGGATGGCCGACTCGCCGCCCTCCAGGCCGAAGCGCTTCTGGCCCACGTAGCGCGTGTGCAGGAATCGCTCGAACGCCTCCGCCGCATTGAGGCGGAACAGGATGTGGCGCATTTCGTCGACGGCGAGGGTGTGGTCGACGCCTTCGGTGTGCTCCTGGATCCAGCGCTTCTGGTCGGGCTCCTGGATGTGCATGTACTCGACGCCGACCGTGCGGCAGTAGGCGTCGCGCAGGATGCCGAGAATCTCCGACAGCCGCAGCTCCTCCTTGCCGGCCAGGCCCTCGGTGAGGAACTCACGGTCGAGGTCCCAGATGGTGAGCCCATAGGTGGCGGGGTCGAGCTCGGGGTGCATGCGCGGCTCTTTGGATGCCAGCGGATCGAGGTCGGCGATGAGGTGGCCGCGCACCCGGTACATGTTGATCACCGTCTGCACGTGGAGCTGCTTGGTGAGGTGCGACCGCTCCTGGTCGACCGGGTTCACGTCGCGCCGCCAACGGACCGGCTCGTAGGGCACGTGCATGGCCCGGAACACGTCGTCGTAGAACCCGTCGTCGCCGAGCAGCAGGCCGTGCACCCGCTTCAGGAACATGCCTGACTCGGCGCCCTGGATGATGCGGTGGTCGTAGGTGGAGGTGAGCGTGACCACCTTGCTCACGCCCATCTGGGCCAGCGCACGCAGGTCGGCCGCCTGGTACTCGGCCGGGTAGTCGATGGCGCCCACGCCGATGATCGCCCCCTGGCCGGGCATGAGCCGGGGCACCGAATGGACGGTGCCGATGGTGCCCGGGTTGGTGAGGGTGACGGTGACGCCGGCGAAGTCGTCCGGCGTGAGCTTGTTGGTGCGGACCTTGCGGATGAGCTCCTCGTAGGCGAGCCAGAAGGCCCGGAAGTCGAAGGTGTCGGCCCGGCGGATGCAGGGGACGAGCAGGGTGCGGCTGCCGTCGCTCTTCTCCACGTCGACGGCGAGGCCCAGGCCCAGGTGCTCGGGACGGGCGACGGCCGGCTTGCCGTCGGGCGTGTGGGTGAACGACGAGTTCATCACCGGCACTTCAGCGAGGGCCTGCACGATGGCCCACCCGATGAGGTGGGTGAACGACACCTTGCCGCCGCCGGCCCGCACCAGGTGGTTGTTCAAGATGGTGCGGTTCACCTCGAGCAGGCGGGCCGGGATCGTGCGGGCGCTGGTGGCGGTGGGGACGCCGAGGCTCGCCTCCATGTTGGTGGCCACCCTGGCCGCCGCGCCCCGCAGGGGCGTGGCCGGAGGCCCGTCGGGAGTCGGGGTCGTGGCGGCCGGCACCGGCGGCGCTGAGGCGGGGGCAGACTGGGCTTGCGTCGACGGGGGCGCGGGAGCCGAGGCGGAGATGATGCCGCCGGCGGTGGCAGTCGCACCGGAGGCGCCGTTGCCCCGGTGGTCAGGGCGATAGTCGGCGAAGAACTCCCGCCAGCTCTCGCTGACGGACTCCGGGTTCTCCCGGTATTGCTCGTAGATCTCGTCGACGAGCCAGTCGTTGGCCCCGAACGAAGCCGTGGGCCGGCGGTCCTCAGGCATCAGTCCCCAAATCCTACCGGCCGTTCCCATCCCGACCTGCCGGTCGGATCCTCTCCCACTACCGTCGCGGTCATGCCCGCGCAGTTCATCTACACCATGCACAAGCTGTCCCGCTTCTACCCGCCCGATCGCGAGGTGCTGAAGAACATCAGCATCTCGATGTTCCCCGGGGCCAAGATCGGCGTGATCGGCTCCAACGGGTCGGGGAAGTCGTCGCTGCTGCGAATCATGGCGGGCGAGGACGACGGCTACGCGGGCGAGGCCCGCCTCACGCCGGGCTTCACCGTCGGCCACCTGGCCCAGGAGCCGGTGCTCGACCCCACCAAGGACGTGCTCGCCAACGTGGGCGACGGGGTGGCCGCCACCCGGGGCCTGCTCACCCGCTACGACGAGGTGTGCGCCGCCATGGGCGAGCCCGACGCCGACTTCGACGCCCTCCTGGCCGAGCAGGCCACCCTGCAGGACGCCATCGACGCGGCCGGCGCCTGGGACCTCGACCGCACCCTCGAGATCGCCATGGACGCCCTGCGCCTGCCACCGGGGGACGCCGACGTCAGCACCCTGTCAGGCGGCGAGCGCCGCCGCGTGGCCCTGTGCCGCCTCCTGCTCCAGCACCCTGACCTGCTGCTGCTCGACGAGCCCACCAACCACCTCGACGCCGAGTCGGTGGCGTGGCTGGAGCGCTTCTTAAAGGACTACTCGGGCACCGTGGTGGCCGTCACCCACGATCGCTACTTCCTCGACAACGTGGCCGGGTGGATCCTCGAACTCGACCGGGGCGCCGGCATCCCGTGGGAGGGCAACTACACGTCCTGGCTCGACCAGAAGCAGGCCCGCCTGGAGAAGGAGGACAAGTCCGACTCGGCCCGCCGGCGCACCCTGCAGCGGGAGCTGGAGTGGGTGCGCATGTCGCCCCGCGCCCGCCAGGCCAAGGGCAAGGCCCGCCTCACCGCCTACGAGAGCCTGCTGGCCGAGGCCCAGGCGTCGGAGGGCCGCACCGAAAAGCTCGAGATCTCCATCCCGCCCGGTCCCCGGTTGGGCGACGTCGTGGTGGAGGCCGAGGGCCTGGTGAAGGGCTACGGCGACCGCCTTCTGGTCGACGGGCTCACCTTCACCCTCCCGCCCGGCGGCATCGTGGGGGTGGTGGGGGCCAACGGCGCCGGCAAGACCACGTTGTTCCGCATGATCGCCGGCGAGGAGAAGCCCGACGAGGGCGACCTCAAGGTCGGGTCCACTGTCGTGCTGGCCCACGTCGACCAGAACCGGGAGACTCTCGAGGCAGGCAAGACGGTGTACGAGGAGATCACCGGCGGGGTCGATCACCTCGTCGTCGGCGGCCGGGAGATGCACGGGCGGGCGTGGGTCGCCGGCTTCGGGTTCAAAGGCTCCGACCAGCAGAAGCTGGTGGGCGAGCTGTCGGGCGGCGAGCGCAACCGGCTCCTGCTGGCCAAGGTGCTCACCACCGGCGGCAACGTCCTCCTCCTCGACGAGCCCACCAACGACCTCGACGTCGACACCCTGAGGGCCCTGGAGGACGGCCTGCTGTCGTTCGCCGGCTGCGCGGTGGTGATCAGCCACGACCGCTGGTTCCTCGACCGGGTGGCCACCCACGTGCTGGCCTTCGAGGGCGACTCGGAGGTGCGCTGGTTCGAGGGGTCGTACACCGACTACGAGGCCGACCGGCACAAACGCCTGGGCGCCGAGGCCGACCGGCCCCACCGCATCAAGTACAAGCCGCTCCAGCGGGCGTAGCCCGGCCTCGGGCGATGGCGACGACGGCCGTGTCGACCAGGGCGGTTCAGCGGGTGGTGCTCGCCGTGTGCGTCGGCGGCATCGTCGGGATGATCGTGGCGTCGGTCAACGACAACAACGGCGCCGCCCTCACCTTCGGCCTCATGACCACCGTCGCCGTGGTGTGCCTGGTGGTCGCCACCGCCGTGACCCGCCCCGTGGGCGCCGTCAGCAGGACGGCGCCGGTGGACGAGGCCCAGGCCGCCCGCGTGGAGGACCTGGTGGGCCGACTCGTGATTGCGGGCGCAGACGAGAAAGCGGTGCGCTCGCTCGTCCGGGAGGCGGTCCGCCTCGGCCGCAGCGACCGACCCTGAGCGTTCATGCGGCTTTGTAGAGCGCCGGGGGCAAGTGCACGGCGGACGCACCCGCACCCCGACGCCGGACAACCTTCACACCTTCTCGGCCCGGCGTCAATCCCACGAGGTGGGCAAAGTCGTCAGGATCGTCGACCGCGTCCCCTACGCTCTCCGGGTGCGGGCAGGGAAACGCTCAAAGCGACCATGAGGTGTGCCGATATGAACGCATGGCGAACGCAACTGTGATGAAGAGCCGGGCCGTCGACCGCCCTGTCGAGCCCGGGAACTCGGCTATGTGCACCCACTGCGGCGCGCCCGTGAAGTTCGTGGCCCGGGCGCAGCTCCGCCAGGTGATCTCGAACGTGTACGAGAACGGCGTCTGGGTCAGGGTGGAGCACTTCCACGCTGACTGCTACGCCGAGGCCGGCGAGCCGTACGGCCCATCCAGCTAGCGCCGATTCTCTCCCGGGGCGGGCGGCGGTAGCCTGGTGGCGCCGTGCGCACCCGCGTCACCCGTTCCTTCACCTTCGAGGCAGCCCACTTCCTGCCCTGGCACCCCGGGCAGTGCCGGAACCTCCACGGGCACAGCTACCGGCTGGAGGTGGCCGTCGAGGGCCCCGTCGACGAGAACGGGATCGTGCTCGATTTCGCCGACCTGGGAGACGTTGTCCACCGCGAGGTCGTCTCGCGGTACGACCACAGCCTCCTGAACGATCTGCTCGACAACCCGACGGCCGAGGTCGTCGCCGCCGACGCATGGAAACGTCTGGAGGCAGCCGGCATCACCCTCGCCTGGGTGCGGCTGTGGGAGACGCCCACCTCGTCGGTCGAGATCCTCCCCTGAGGACGCCTGCCCTTGTCGTGCTGTCCGGGGGGCTCGACTCCACGGTGTGCATGGCGGTGGCCCGGCGGGACGGCGCCGAGCGGCTGCTGGCGGTCAGCTTCGACTACGGGCAGCGCCACCGCATCGAGCTTGAACGGGCCGCCGCCGTGGCCACCGTGTTCGACGCCGAGCACCTGGTGACGCCGATCGACATGCGGGGCTGGGGCGCCTCCGCGCTCACCGACGACACCATCGACGTGCCTGCTGCCGCTCCCGACGCCGGCGGGATACCGGTCACCTACGTGCCCGCCCGCAACCTGATCTTCCTGTCCGTGGCCGCCGGCATCGCCGAGGCCAGGGGCGCCGGCTCGATCTACCTCGGGGTCAACGCCCTCGACTACAGCGGCTACCCCGACTGCCGGCCCGAGTTCATCGCCTCCTTTCGCGCTACCGCCGCCCTCGCGCTCAAGCGGGGCGTGGAGGGCGATCCGCTCCAGATCCGCACCCCGCTGATCGACGCCACCAAGGCCGACGTCGTGCGCCTCGGTGTCGAGCTCGACGCCCCCATCCACCTCACCTGGTCCTGCTACCGGGGCGGGCCGGCACCGTGCGGCGACTGCGACAGCTGCGCCCTACGGGCCAAGGGCTTCGCCGAGGCGGGCGTGGCCGACCCGGCGCTGTAAGCCGCCGTGGCGGACGGCACGGTCGCCACGCTGGTGGTGTCGGAGGTGTTCGGTCCCACCCTCCAGGGCGAGGGGCCATCAGCCGGTCAGGCCGCCGCCTTCGTGCGCCTGGGCCGGTGCAACCTGGCCTGCACGTGGTGTGACACGCCGTACACGTGGGACTGGGAGCGCCACGATCCGGCCGACGAGCTGACCACAATGGCGGTCACCGACGTCCTGGCCAGGCTCGACGCCATGGGCGTGGACCTGCTCGTCGTCACCGGCGGAGAGCCGCTGCTCCAGCAGCGCCACCTGCCGCCCCTGCTCGAGGGCGCCAAGGCCCGGGGGTGGACGGTGGAGCTGGAGACGGCGGGCACCCTGGCGCCCTCCGCTGCCGTCGACCTTGTCGACCGGTTCAACGTGTCGCCCAAGCTGGCCGGGTCCGGGATGGCACTCGATCGCCGCTACAGACCGGACGTCCTGCGGGCCTTCCAGGCCACGGGCCGGGCCGTGTTCAAGTTCGTGGCCGCCGACCCGTCGAACCTCGACGAGGTCGACGCCATGGTGGCCGAATGCGGCCTGGAACACGTGTGGGTGATGCCCGAGGGCGTGGACGGGCCGACCCTGCTGGCGCGCATGCAGGCGTTGGCCCCGCACGTGGTGGCCCGGCGCTGGAACCTCACCCCTCGCCTGCATGTGCTGCTGTGGGGAGACCGTCGGGGAATGTGATCCGTCGAGTCGGGTGCGCGTACAACTTCCTCGTGGCGTGCGATCGTGTTGTATGCGCAGGGCCCGCCGCTTCTTCCTCTTCGCCCTCGCCCTGGTGGTGGGCGTCACGACCTTGGTGGTGGCCGCCTGGGCCCTCGACACCAACCGGTCGGACGGCGAGGTGGCCCGCAACGTGACGGTCGCCGGCAAGGACGTGAGCGGGCTCGACCGGGCCGAGC
Source organism: Acidimicrobiales bacterium (assembly GCA_046596195.1). Classification (GTDB taxonomy): domain Bacteria; phylum Actinomycetota; class Acidimicrobiia; order Acidimicrobiales; genus JAHFUS01. The sequence goes on from JBKJNA010000235.1 coordinate 12,600, forward strand.
TGGCCGGCGTGATCACCGAGCTGGCCGGCAGCTACCGGGGCCAGCCCCTCCAGGTGGACGCACCGGGCGGCGGCTTCACCATCGACCCGGCCGAGATCGGCCTCGCCGTGAACGAGCGCGCCACCATCGACGCCGTTCTCGATGTCGGCCGATCCGGCGACCCGGTGAACCGCATCAGCGAGTGGGTCACCTCGTTCCTCCACGACCGGGAGCCGGCGGTCGTGCTGGCGGTGGACCGGGCCGCCGTCTACCGGGTGGTGGCCGAGCGGGACAAGAACCGCCAGCCGCCCACCGAGCCCAAGGTGAAGCCCGAGAAGGGCCGGCTGGTGACGGTGGACGGCGTGCCCGGCCTGGGTGTCGACCCGGCGTCTGTGCTCGACGCCCTCTCCCAAGCCGGTGCGAACGGCGCGCCGGTCAAAGTGGCGGTGGAGCGGGGCCCGGTGCCGCCCCGCTTCGACGTGGTGGACGCGGCCCGGTTGGTGTCGGCCGGCGAGGCGGCCACCGAGGCGCCGCTGGCCGTGACCGTCGACGGCCAGCCCGGCGAGGTCCCCGGAACCAAGCTGCGGTCGTGGCTGCGGTCGGTGAGCGACGACACCGGCATACGGCTGGCGGTCGACACCGTGAAGGCCACCGACGAGCTGGCCAGGCTGCTCCCGGACCTCGGCACGCCGGCGGTCGAGACCAGCTTCACCGTCGTGGACAACGCGCCCCAGATCATCCCCGGCACGCCGGGCAAGGCGTGCTGCGCTCCCGACGCCGGCGCCCAGATCGACGCCGCCCTCAAGGCCCGCCTGGCCGGCAGGGCGGCCGGCGAACCGGTGGCGCTCCCGGACAGGCCGCGCGAGCCGAAGTTCACGGTCGAAGAGGCCACTGCCCTCGGGGTGAAGGAGGTTGTGGGGACGTTCACCACCAACCACGCCCCCAACCAGCCCCGCGTCGTCAACATCCACCTCATTGCCGACCTGGTGCGGGGGCAGCTGATCCAGCCGGGCACGACGTTCTCGGTGAACGACTTCGTGGGCAAGCGCACGGAGGAAAAGGGTTTCGTGGTCGACCACGTGATCGAGGACGGGAAGTTCACGGAGTCGGTCGGCGGCGGCATCTCGCAGTTCGCCACCACCACGTTCAACGCCGCCTTCTTCGCCGGCCTCGAGTTCCCCGAGTACCAGTCCCACAGCCTCTACATCTCCCGGTATCCCTTCGGCCGGGAGGCGACCCTGTCGTTCCCCCATCCCGACCTGAAGATCCGCAACCCCAGCCCCTACGGCGTGCTGATCTGGCCCACGTACACGGGCCGGTCAATCACCGTCACCCTGTTCTCCACCAAGTGGGTGGAGGCCACCCAGACCAACCAGACCCGGGCACAACGGGGGCCGTGCACCCGCGTTCGCACCGAGCGGACCCGGCTCTACCTGGCCGACGGCACCACCAAGGTCGACTCCGTGCAGGCCCTCTACCGCCCGGCCGAAGGCGTCAAATGCACGTAGCGCTGGTCTGTCGCATAGATGCTACAGTCGTCGCATGGCTCACGTCGCATCCCGGGAGCTCCGGAACTCGACGAGATCGCTGCTGGACCGCGTCGAAGCCGGTGAGAGCCTGACCATCACCATCGATGGTCGGCCCGTCGCCGTCCTTCAGCCGGTCGGCTGGCGGCCCACGTGGGCGTCGAGAAGCGAGTTCGCTTCGACCGTGCTGGCTCACCAGGCCGATGCCGCCCTTGGCGCCGATCTGAACGAGCTCGCCGGCGAGATGACCGACGAGGTACCGCTGTCGTGAGTCGAGGGCTGGCTGACACGTCGGTCTTCATCGCCCGCGAGGGCGGGCGCAGGCTCGAGGTCGACGCGTTGCCCGACGAGTTGGCGGTCTCGATCATCACAGTCGGAGAACTGCGGGCAG
>JBKJNA010000107.1:0-4594 GCA_046596195.1 Acidimicrobiales bacterium
GCTGCCCGGCACAGTGACCGGTCCAAGTAGCACGTCGAGGCTGAGGCCGGGGGGCAGCCCGACGAAGGTGGTCTGGAGGCAGGTGGCTCGGTCCAGGCGTGCTGGCGTGGCGGCTCCCGTCTGAGTGAAGGAATCAACGACCAGGGCGAACGCCACCGCGTCGACGATGATCGAGCCGTGGGTGACGACCCGGCCGGCGCAGAGGGCCTGGAGCTCGATGTTGCTGGCACCCTCGATCCGGGCCGCAGTGGCGTTGGGCGTGATGAGCTCGTCGACCAACGTCGAGTAGAGCGAGGTGGATGACACCCTGGGCGGAGGCTCGGCGGCATCGTTGAGGGCGGTGAGGAAGGCGCTGCCGGGACGCATCTGGGAGCACGCTGGGCAGCCGAGCGGAACCAGGCGGCCCAGCGCCGCCGTGGTGCCCTTGTTGGGCCCGGCCAGGGTGACGAGGTCGTCGACCTCGGCCCGCACCGAGGGCCACCACCGGACCGCCCACCGGGCCTCGAGAGCCCCCTGGCTGTGCCCGAGGACGTCCACCTTCCGGCCCGACTCCCGGGCGAGGCGGTGGACGGCCACGACGACGAATTCGGCAGCCACCTGGATGTCGCCCAGGCTCCGGTCGGGCAGGTCGACCGCGCACACCCGGTAGCCGCGGGCCGCCAGCTCTGGGAGGTAGTTCCACCCGAAGCTCTGCATGCCGGTCATCAGCGTGCCGTGGACCAGCAGCACGGGCTCCCGCCCACCACCCCCGGCCGGGCCACGGCACTCCATGGCCGAGTGCACGGATGTGGCGTCGACCGACAGAGCGGGATCACCTGGACGGGACCCATCGTCGCTCGGGGCTGGCGCTGCGGCCGCCGCTCCGGCCTGCACAGATGTCAGCGCCACCGCCACGAACAGCCCACGACACCAACCCCTCATGCGACCCCCATCGACAGCGCCCGCACCGGACTGATGAATCGGCCTCAGCGGCGCCAGCCCGATGGGAAGGGGCCATGACCGGCTTTCCGGACATCCGAACCAAACCCTCAGGAACCGGGACAGGCAGCCGATGGCTTGGGTCGTGCGCGGTCAGGGTTGTCGGGTGCCCGACCAGACCGGTGTGTCCTTCGACGCCGTCCTGGCCGCGGCGCAGGCCGGTGCCGGTTGGGCCGCCGAGCGGCTGTGGACGTCGTTGGCGCCGGCGGTCGCCGGGTACCTCCGAGTGCAGGGGGCGGCGGAGCCGGATGACCTGACCAGCGAGGTCTTCCTGGGGGTGTTCCGCAGCCTGGGCTCCTTCTCCGGCGACGAGGCCCAGCTCCGCTCGTGGGTGTTCACCATCGCCCACCGCCGCCTGACCGACGCCCGACGCCAAGCCGGTCGCCGCCCCCCGCCGGCATCGGGCCTCGAGCCCGACGACGGGCCCCCAGCTCCGAGCGCCGAGCAGGAGGCGCTCCGACGGCTGAGCGAAGGCCGAGTGCGGGACCTCTGCGAACAGCTGGTGCCCGACCAGCGCGACGTGCTCCTGCTCCGGCTGGTCGGTGGGCTGACCGTCGCCGAGGTCGCCGCCACCCTCGGCAAGTCCGAAGGGGCGGTCAAGGCCCTCCAGCGGCGGGCCCTGGTCGCCGCCCGCAAGATCTTCGACCAGGAGGGCGTACCCCTGTGAGCCATCCCGGCGATGACGACACCGAGATGTTCCGACGCCCCCCGCTCGACGACGCCACCATCGAGGCGTTCTTCACCGGCCAGCAGGCCGGCGAAGAGCTGGCCCCGCTGGCCGGGCTGGTCGAGGACCTGCACAGTGTGACGAGCGGGCCACCCCCGGCCCCCTCGACGCAGCTGGCGGCGATGCTGGCCGACGGCTTCTCCACAGCAAAGGGCGACCTGCTGGTGACAGCAGCAAGCAACGTCACCGGGCCTGCGACGCAGGCGGCCGGACTACCAACGTGGAGGAAGAAGAAGATGATCATCGCAGAGCTCCTCGCCGGGCTGAGCGTGGCCGCCAAGGCCGGCTTCGGCATCAGCGCCGCCGCCGCCGCAGTGACCGCAGGAGGAGCCGCCGGCGTCCTTCCCGGCCCCGCCCAGCACGCCGTGGCGACCGGCGTCGAAGCCGTCACCCCGTTCTCGTTCCCCGACAAGGCCAACGACAAGGCCGACTTCGGGGGCACGGTCAGCACCGATGCCCGCGACGGCGGCGTCGACGGCGCCACCGTCAGCTCCGAAGCGAAGCTGAACGGTGAGGCCAACCGACCGGCAGACCCCGGCCAGAACGGCCTCGACCAGGCCAACACCACTCCCGCCGCCGGCCACGCCCCCACCTCCGTCCCGGGCGGCCAGCCGACCACCGCCGGCACGCCCAGCTCGACCGGGCTCGCCACCGCAGGCGGCACGCCCGCCGCCGGCCACGTTCCGACGTCGGTCCCCGCCGGCCCGCCCGCCAGCACGCCCCCTGCGGGGGCCGGAACCCAGAGCACCGCCGGCCTCGGCACCGCCAGCAGCACACCGGCCGCCGGCCGCGTGCCCACATCGGTCCCTAGCGGCCGCCCGTAACCACCACCACGTCCTCAGCGAGGCCCGCAGGACCCCTGCGGGCCAGCCCCTTGGGTCACGGCAGCCCTGTCCAGCTGGACCATCCCGCGGCAAGTCCGACCAGATGAGGTTCGAAGCGTGATCCAAGTGCTCCACGCCAGCGTGATCGTGTTGGCCGTCGCCCACATCGTCACGTTGTGCGTGCTGGCGGTCGACCTCCGACGGACTCGGCCGATGACCTCGGCCGTCGCATCGGTCCTCGGCGGCGGGGCAGCCGCCGCCGGGGCCGCCCTCGCCAGCTCCTACGTTCCCATGTGGTCGGCGGCGATGGCCGGTGCCTCGGGCGTCGCCTTCTTCATCGTCTACCTGGCGGTGTGCCGCCACGAGCTTCGACCCGCTGGCGTGGCGGCGTGGTCGAGCTTCGTCCTCATGACCACCGCCGCCTCCCTGTGGGGCGTGCACTTCGTCACCACCATGCCGGTGAGCACCCTGACGCGTGCGCTGGCCTGGGCGGCTCTCGGCCTGGTCGCGGTGTCGGCACCGTCGGCGTTCATCCAGATCCGGGAGGCCTGGGAGCCGCTGATCCGCACGCGGTGGCGCCGTTCGGCTGACCTCGACCCGTCCGCCCTGACCTCGTTCCCGATGGTGTCGATCCACGTGCCCTGCCACGCCGAGCCGCCCGAGCTGGTCATCGGCACCCTCGATCGCCTCGCCCAGCTCGACTACCCGGCGTTCGAGGTCCTGGTGATCGACAACAACACCTGCGACCCCGGACTGTGGCGACCCGTCGAGGACCACTGCGCCGCCCTGGGCTCCCGGTTCCGCTTCCTCCACGTCGAGGGCATCGACGGCGCCAAGGCGGGGGCGCTGAACTGGGCCGCGCCGCACACCGATCCGAGGGCCGTGCTCATCGGGGTGGTCGACGCCGACTACCACGTCGAGGCGGACTGGCTGCGCCGCACCGTGGGCCACTTCGAGGACGCCACCGTCGGGTTCGTCCAGTGCCCGCACGCCTACCGAGACCACGGGAGCAGCCGCTTCTGCCGCATGGCCAACTGGGAGTACGCCGTGTTCTTCACGACCGGCATGGTGAGCCTCGACCACCACGGCGCCGGCCTCACCGTCGGGACCATGTCCCTGATCCGCCGAGCTGCGCTCGAGGACGCCGGCGGCTGGGCCGAGTGGTGCCTCACCGAGGACTCCGAGCTGTCCATCCGCATCCACGCGCTGGGGTACCGGTCCGTCTACCTGAACGAGCCACTCGGCCGGGGGCTCATCCCCGAGACCTTCGCCGGCTACCGCCAGCAGCGCTTCCGCTGGACCTATGGACCCGTCCAGGAGCTCCGCCGCCACCTGCGCCTGTTCCTGCCCCACCCTCTCGGGCGGAGGTCGAAGCTCACCTGGCGCCAGCGGGTGCACCACGCCAACCACGGCCTCGACGTCGCTCTCGTCGGCGTCCGCACCCTCGCCGTGCCGCTGGGTGCGCTGGCCGGGCTGTGCATGATCCTGAGGCACGAGGTCGTCCAGCTGCCCTTCGAGCTGTGGCTCGCCTCGACCGCCATGCTCCTCGGCTCTGTCGCCGTCCGCTGGCTCACCTACCGCCACCTCCTCAAGGCGACGCTGCGACAGGCGCTCGGCGGGGCCCTCGCCTACCTGGCTCTCACCCACGTCATCACCGTCGCCAGCCTCACGGCCGTGGTCGGCCGCGGCGTGCCCTGGCGCCGGACCAACAAGAGCACGCCGCGATCACAGGGATGGGGGGCCCTGCACGCCGTGCGGACCGAGCTCGTGCTGGGCCTTGGCTGCACCGGCGCCGCCGCCCTGATGCTCACCGTCAACCGGCACGGCGGCGTGGCCACCATGCTGGCCATCGGCCTCGCCGTCCAGGGCGTCACCTACCTCGCCGCCCCTGTGGTCGTCGGGGTGGCCGAGTACGAGCTGCGCCACCAGGGCACCCGCCGCGTGGACGGCGACGAGCTTCGGGGCGGCAGGCCTTCTCAGCCCGGTTGGGGATCGCCCTCGCGAGGACCGCCGCCCCGAAGCTCGTCGCTGTCCACGCGGCGGGTGCCCTGGTGGCGCAGCTCGT
>JBKJNA010000169.1:0-5471 GCA_046596195.1 Acidimicrobiales bacterium
GCCGATCGTCGGTCAGGCCGGGCGGCCGTCGGGCGACGGCTACTGGCTCGTGGCCAGCGACGGCGGGATCTTCGCCTACGGCGACGCCCGCTTCTCTGGCTCCACCGGCGGCTTTACCCTCAACCGCCCGGTCGTCGGCATGGCGCCCACCCCCACCGGCCGGGGCTACTGGCTGGTGGCCAGCGACGGCGGGATCTTCGCCTTCGGCGACGCCACCTTCCACGGGTCGACCGGCGGCATCCCCCTCAACCGCCCGATGATCGGCATGAAGGCGGCGCCGACCGGCGCCGGCTACTGGCTCGCCGCCGCTGACGGCGGCATCTTCGCCTTCGGCGCCGCCCCGTTCCTGGGCTCGACGGGCGGTCAGCCCTTCCGGGCCCCCGCCGTCGCCATCACCTGACCACCACCCCCCGGGTCTGCCCACTTCTGGTACCCCCAGGGACCAGAAGTGGGCATTCCGAACGGGCGGGTTGGTGGATTGCCGCTCCCGCGTCCGCTCAGCCCGCGACGACGATGGATGAGATCGCCGCCTTCGCCTTGTCGGTGAACGAGGACGGAAGGGCGGCGTAGTCGTTGTCGGCCGCCAGCTTCTGCCCGCCGCCGACGAGGTAGGACATCCATGCCTTCACCGCTTCACCCTTGGCCTTGTCCGGCTGGCTCTTGTACACCAGCATCCACGTCGGGGCGGCGATCGGGTAGGCGTCCGGGCTGGCCGAGTCGAGCGGGTCGTAGGTCAGGTCGGCCTTCATCTCGACCCCCTCGAGCGCCTTCGTGGTGGCCTCCAGGGTCGGCTCCACTGACGTGCCGCTCTTGTTCTTGAGCTTGGCGTACTTCAGCTGCTGGGTGTTGGCGTCGGCCAGGTCGACGTAGCCGATGCCGCCGGCCTGGGTCTTGACGACCTGGGCCACGCCGGCGTTGCCGTTGCCGGCCTGGGTGTCGGCCGGCCACTCCACGGTGGAACCGCTCTTCAGCTTCCAGCTCGGCGCCGCCTTCACGAGGTACTTCGTGAAGTTCTCGGTCGTCCCCGAGCCGTCGGCGCGGTGGGCCACCACGATGGCCGTGGATGGCAGCGTGGCGCTCGGGTTCAACGCCTTGATGGCCGGGTCGTCCCAGGTCTTGATGTCGCGCTGGAAGATCTTCGCGGTCGTCTCGGCGTCGAGGGTGAGGTCGTTCACGCCAGGGAGGTTGTAGGAGACCGTGATGGGAGCGGCCACCGTCGGGATGTAGATGAACTCGCCCTTGAACTTGGCCTTGTCCTCGTCCTTGACCACCCCGTCGGAGCCGGCGTAGTCGACCAGGCCGCCCTGCAGGTCGGTGCGGCCCTTGCCGGAGCCTCCGCCGCCGTAGTTCACCGTGACCGTCGGCTGCTGCCCCTTGAACCCGTCGATGGCGGCGTCGTAGAAGGCCTTCGGGAACGTCGCCCCCGAGCCGTTCAGGGTCACCGCCGCGAGGGCGGGTGCCCCGCTTCCGCCTGTCGTGTCGGTGGCGGACGGCTCGTCGCTGCCACCGCAGGCGGCCAGCACCAGAACTGAGGCGCCAGCGGCGAGCAGTCGGAGCGGTCGGGAACGGGACATGTGGAGCGCCTCCTGAGCGGGTGCCCGGTTGGGCGATGGTGAAGGTACGGACGGCAGGTGGCACCCGCCTGGCCTCATGGTGAACTGCAGGTGAATCCAGGGGGAACATTGGGGATCGTCTTCCCGGGCGCCCTCGCCTGGGCCCAGCGGTACGCCATCGAGCGGATCGCCTCGCGGTACGAACCGGACTACCTGGAGCTGTGTCGGGCCGGTGGTCTGCCGAAGGACGGGACACGACGGCCGGATGCTGGTGACCGCATCGCTCTTCTCGGATGACGAACTCGCGCCTGCCTGCCGGTCAGCGGCTGGGCCAGAGCCGTTCGGCGATCTCAGCCCACAGGTCGGCGAAGGCGAGGGCAGCCGTGGTCCTCGGGGCGAATGCGGCGACGGGCGCCTTCTCGACGCCCATGCGCTCCACGGCGCTGGCGGCGGGGATGACGGTGGAGAGGAACATCGGCCACGCCGCCGTCAGCTGCTCGAGCTGGTCCCGATGCAGCTTCTTGCGTCGGTCGACCATGGCGAAGTGCGGGAACACCTGAGGAGCGGAGGGCTGGTCGGCCAGGAAGTCGACGAGCTGGCCGAGGGTCCGGGCCGAGAGGGTGGTCGGGATGACGGGGACGAGAAGGGCGTCAGCCGATCCGAACACGCTCTCGCTGGCGAGGGAGATGCTGGGTGGGCAGTCGAGCAAGGCCACGTCGTACTGGTCGGCCAGCGGGGCGAGGAGCGACGCGAGGCGGCGGGTGGGGCGCTTGGTGTTGTCGAGGTGCAGGTCGAGGTGGCGCAGGGAGAAGTGGGCCGGCACCAGGTGCAGGGCCTGGATGTCGGTACCCCGCACGTGGGGGGCGAGCTCGCCCTTGGCGCCCACCAGCCGTTCGGTTCCGCCCTTCAGCCTCGGCTTGACCCGGAAGTAGAAGCTGGCTGCGCCCTGGGGATCGAGGTCCCACACCAGGACCCGGGCGCCGCTGCGGGCCGCCTCGTAGGCCAGGTTCACGGCAGACGCCGTCTTACCCACCCCACCTTTGATGCTGTAGGTGGCCAGCACCTTCATGGCGTGTCCCCCGGGCGCACTCATCGCCGACCCTCGGCCGCGCCCAGCAGCCTCTGGAAGCTGCGTCGCGTGCTCTTGGTGTCGTAGGCGGCGAAGCGGCCAGCGAAGTCCTCTCGGGCCGCCCGGCGGCGGCCTTCGAGCTGCTCGGTGAGCTGCCCCACTGCGACCAGCGTCGCCGGCTCCGGCCGCCTCCGCGCTTGCAGCTGGGAGGGGATGGCGCGCAGCTCGCTCACGTGCACCTCGGCGTCCTGATGCTCTCCCAGGTTGTCCTGCAACGCCTTGAGGCTCTGCACGAAGGCCTTCCGGGGGGCCGACGGGTAGAGGCTGCCGAAGCACTCCACCAGGTACCTGAGCTTCTTGGCGTCCTTGCGCAGCTCGTGGAGGTCGTCAGCCGGGCTGTCAGGACCGATCGCCCGGCCACGCACCAGGAGCCGGCGTTGCGCCTCCGCGGTGCGGGAGGTTGCGATGTCACCGATGGGAAGCTCCGCCTCCGTCCCACCCCGGTCCGGGGTCGGCCCCCCCAGCCACTCCTGCCACCCGTCCATGAGCTGGCGGTGACGCTTCGACCGCAGGGCTGCGGCCATGGTGGCGTGCGCGGCCCGGCGCTGCCGGACGATGTGGTCGAGCACTGGCGCCAAGGCCGCCGCACCGTCGGGCCCCAGCGGTGCCACGTAGTCGTCCCACTCGATCACGTACACGTCCAGGTCCCGGGCCCGTCCTGTGACCGTGCCCAGCCAGCGAAACCCGTCCTGGTAGCTGTGCCGCACGGTGGCCGGGAGCACGCCCTTGCCTTGCCCCAGCACCGAACGGGTGCGGCGCACCGCGACGCGCAGGTCGTGGAGGAACTCGGGGTCGACATCGTCCACCGTGCCCTGCCACGTGGCCTCCACCGTGTCGGCCAGGTTGGCGAGGAGGCGACGGAAGGCAGCCAGTGCGGGCTCACCACCGTGGAGCGGGACGGTCGGCGAGATGTGGAAGCCACCGAAGGCGACCCCTGTCGCGGCGGCCGCGACCTCGACCAGATCCCCATCTGAGGGCCGCAACCCACGCGCCTCGAGCAGGTCGCAAGCCTTCTTCGCATCCTCGGCGTACCCCGCGACCTCAACGACCTCGACTCCCCACCCGAACGGGATCGGTCCGCAACCCTCCACGGTCGCCTGATCGTGGAGGGTGATCGACACCCTTGCCTTCCCGGCGCGATCCCGCTTCGTGGCCGTCGTCTCGCACGTGGCGACGGTGAGGGTCGGCACGAGGGCCCGGACGTTCAGGATCTCCGCCAACCGGGCTCGGAACGGGCCGGCCGGGACCTCGGCGGCGAGGCGCGGGACACCGGCCGTTTCGACTCGGGCAGGAGCCCAGCCCCTTCCCGAGAGGACGAGCTCGTAGCCGGCCTGCTCACGCAGCTCGAGGCGGAGCCCTGCTGCACAGACACGTCCGTCAAAGGTGTCGAGCACCGTCCGCCGAACCCTCTGCGGTGGCGTGACCGAGAAGCCAGCACCAACGAGCCCGGTGAGGAGGTCGGAGGGAACGAGGGTGTCGGAGCTGAAGATCGTGACGTCCAAGGATTGATTTGCTGGGCCACCGGGGCGGCGCGGACACTACCCGGCGGACGGCGGCCCTTGCGGACCTCCGGTTGCCCGCCCTCAGCCTTGCTCCCTGCCCTCGATGAGCCGGTCAGGCCAGCGCTTGGTCGACGGCGGCGGCCGCCTCGGACGAGGTCCCCAGAACGACGACGACCGACGCCCCGGCGGACACGGCCTCCCGGACTCCGGCGTTCCGTCCCTCTGCCGCCTCGATCACCTTGATCTCAACGTCCACCCCGCCGAGGTGGTCACCGGCCCGGTTCCCGGCGGATGACTCACGTCTGGGGACTCCTCCACGGCGAGGCGGAAACCGTCGACGACGTCCCTGCCGACGGCATCGCCCTGCGCCGCCGACACCAGGGCCAGCGCGAACTCGTGGGCCCGGGCCCCTTGCGCCACCGCGATGCCGAGGAGCAGGGCTGCGCCGAGTGCGACCACAGCCAGCCATCGGCAGGGCGTCGCGCTCGCCTCCACGTCGAGACTTCTCACGGCGGTCTCTGTACCATGGAGTCGGTGACCGTGGAGCCCAGCCGATGCTGACCCGGTCGGACGTCCCATCGGGGTCCGCCGCCGATGATCTGCCGCCGGAAGCGGCTTCGAGACCGCAGTGGGCCTTCATCGGCGAGTCCTCGCTGCCGGCCCACCCCGAGGCTCGTCAGCACGAGAAGCGAGGCCGCCGGTGGCTGGTGGTCTCATTCCTTCTCTGCCCCTGCCACGTGCCGATGGCCCTCGCCCTCGCCGGGGCCCTCCTCGGAGGCTCCACCTTCGGCGCCGCCATCACGGGCAACGCCCTGCCAGTGGGGATCGTGATGAGCGCCCTCTACGCACTGATGCTGTGGCGCGGCTTTCGCCTGATCCGCCGGGCCAAGCGCATCGAGGCAGCCGGCGGCAGCCTCAGGTGCACCGCAGATGGATGCGAGGTCGTGTCGGCAGCACGCTGACGGCCGTCCGACTCCGGCCCGCTTGCGCCCGCTCGTCACGCCAAGGTCACGCCAAGGTCACGCCAGGGTCACGCCAGGGTCACGCCAGGGCATGGTTGGCCTGGCGGTCACCGGCTGGGTTCAGTCGCCGACGGACGACTTTGCCGGACGAGGCGGGGATGGGGGCGCTGCCGCACAGGGTTTGCGGCTCTGATGTTCGTCGACGGAACTAGGGCCCGGGGCATGAGCGGCAGCGAAGTTTAGGGTTTCCTTAGCGCTCGGCGCAGGCGACGGTGGCATTCTCGGTCGGTGCGGCCCCATCGCCTGGCCATGACAAGCCTGTGGC
>JBKJNA010000001.1:0-4147 GCA_046596195.1 Acidimicrobiales bacterium
GGCTGTTGACCGACGTCGATCGCTACTTCGCGGCGTTGACCCGCTACCGCGAGGGCGATCCGATCGCCATCGTCGAGGCGTTCGCAGCGGCGTCGCTCCAGGCCGCCGCCAACGCCAGGCGTCTCGTTGACGACCTCCATGCCGTTCGCGAGGACTGGCAGGAATGTGTACGTGCTCGCCGGGACGCAACCGCGTGGCGGGTGGCCGACCTCCTCCTGCGCCATCCCGTTGTCAACGCGTCGCTGGTCGCCGCCGAGGTCGGAGTTGCGACGCAGAATGCCTACCGTGCCCTTCGGCCGCTGGTCGACGCCGACGTCCTCGTCGAGTTCACCGACCGCAGGCGCAACCAGCTCTGGCGAGCGCCCGAGGTGCTCGACGCGCTCGACGGCTTCGCCGCCCGGGCAGGTCGCCGCAATAGCGGCTCCCCCTGACGCTCCGGACAACCGAACGGAGTGTTCGCCCGAGACGGCCACTGAAGTCGGCCGCATCGCTTGCCGATACAGACTCGTTCAACCAAGTGAGTCGGAGGTCGAGGTGTCGCTGCAGGGAACGCTGGAGACCATTCCGCTCCCGGATGTGTTGGCGCTTCTTGCCGCCACGAAGAAGACCGGTGAGCTGTGCATCACGGGAGCCAGGGGTGACGGCCGGCTGTGGCTGGACGCCGGCAAGGTGGTGGGCGCCGACGTTCCACGCGCCGCCACGCCCGTCGACGCCCTGTTCGAGCTGCTGCGCCTGACCGCAGGGTCGTTCACCTTCGGCGCCGGTGCGCCGCCGGCCGGTCCCGGCGCCGCTCTCGCCGTCGACGCCCTCCTGGCCGAGGCGCAGGACCGCCTGAGCGCATGGCAGGCGATCGAGGCGGTCGTCCCGTCGATGGCGTGCACGCTTCGCCTGATCCCCGAGCTGGGCCCGGACAGCGTGACCGTCTCCCGCCGGCAGTGGAAGGAGCTGGTCGCGGTGGCGGCCGGCGGCGACGTCAACGGCGCCATGAAGAACCTCTCCATCGGCGAGTTCGATGCCTGCCGCACCGTGAAGGACCTGGTCGACGCCGGCCTCGTCCAGGTGGGAAAAGCACCGGCGCCGCCCGCGCCCGCCCCTGAGGCCGCCGGCCCGGCGTCTCCCGCCCCGACGCCTGTTGCGCCCGTCAAGGCGCACGAACCCGCCGAGTCCCGCGCACCGGCCCCGCCGCGGCGGCCGGCGCCGACCGCCGGGCCCGTGCCCGACTCGTCGACCGCCCAGCCCCGGCCGGCCCCGCGCCCTGCGCCGGTGCCCGGCCGTGCACCTGCCGCCGTCTCCGCTGCGCCCGCTCATGCCAATGCCGCTCATGTCAACGCCGCTCCTGCCGTCGTCGCCAACGGCGGCAGGAGTGCTGCATTTCGTCCTGGGCCCGAATCCGCAGCCAGGAGTGAGGACGCGGAAGCACTGGTTCAGCACCTGGCTACCCTGGGAAAGGCACACGCCAAGGCCGCACCTGCTCGTGCCGGCTCCGCCTCCGCCAAGGGCGAGGGTGCAGCCGGCGACCAGCCGGTGGTTGCGGAGGCAGACCACGAGGTCGAGGGGAGTGTCGAGGGCAACGGCGACGAACCGATCAACCGAGGCATGCTCCTCAAGTTTCTCTCTTCGGTCCGTCCGTAGGGCGCCAGAGGCCGGCTCTGTCCAGGGTCGCGTCGCGATTCCACCGGTGACGGCGCCTCGATGACCATGGAACGAACCACGGGGAGGTCCGACGGAAACAGGCTCGGCGCCCTTCTCGTCCAAGCCAACCTGCTCACCCAGGCCCAGCTCGACCGCGCGCTGGTGGAGCAGGCCCAGACGCAGCGGTCGCTCGGCCGCATCCTGATCGACGACGGCCTCGTCACCGAGGGCGACCTGGTGGCGATGCTGTCGCGCCAGATCGGCCTCGAGTTCGTCGACCTGGCCGACCACACCATCGACCCCAGTGCGGCCGGGCTGATCAGCGCGTCCCTGGCCAGGCGCTACCAGGCCCTCCCCCTCGGCTGGGACGGGGACCGCCTGGTGCTGGCCATGGCCGACCCGTCGAACGTGTTCGCCATCGACGACATCCGCACCATCACCAAGCGGGAGCTGAAGGTGGTGGTGGCCACCAGCGCCGCCATCCTCGAGGCCATCGACAAGTACCACCGCATGGACAGCGAGGCCGAGAGCATCTCTGCCCAGGCGGCTAGCGAGACGGTGGCCGAGGAGGACCTGTCCAACCTCAAGGACGTGGTGGAGGACGCGCCCATCGTCAAGCTGGTGAACATGCTCATCAGCCAGGCGGTGGCCGACCGGGCGTCCGACATCCACATCGAGCCGAGCGAGCGGGACGTGCGGATCCGCTACCGCATCGACGGCGTGCTGCACGAGGTGATGCGGCCCCCCAAGAGCATCCAGTCGGGGATTATCTCCCGCCTCAAGATCATGGCCGAGATCAACATCGCCGAGCGCCGCATCCCCCAGGACGGACGGGTGAACGTGAAGCTGGCCGGCAAGGCGGTGGACCTGCGTGTCGCCACCCTGCCCACCGTCTACGGCGAGAAGATCGTGATGCGCATCCTCGACAAGTCGACGGCGCTGCTCAAGCTGAGCGACCTGGGCTTCCTTCCCGGCTCCATGGAGCGCTACGAGCAGTCCTACCGCAAGCCCTACGGCACCATCCTCGTCACCGGTCCCACCGGGTCGGGCAAGTCGACCACCCTCTACGCCACCCTCAACATCCTCAACGAGGACACCAAGAACATCATCACCATCGAGGACCCAGTGGAGTACCGCCTGGCCGGGATCAACCAGATCCAGACCAACAACAAGGCGGGCATGACCTTCGCCGCCGCCCTGCGGTCCATCCTGCGCTCCGACCCCGACATCGTGCTGGTAGGAGAGATCCGCGACAAGGAGACGGCCACCATCGCCATCGAGGCTGCGCTCACAGGCCATCTCGTGCTGTCCACCCTGCACACCAACGACGCCGCCACCACGCCCACCCGGCTGATCGAGATGGGCGTGGAGCCCTTCCTCGTGGCCAGCGCCCTCGACTGCATCGTCGCCCAGCGCCTCGCCCGCCGGCTGTGCGACAAGTGCAAGCAGGGCTACCAGGCGTCGACCGACGACCTGTCCCACCTCGGCTGGGACATCGAGTCGACCGAGGAGACGGTGGAGCTCTTCCGCCCCGTGGGTTGCACCTACTGCGGCAAGACGGGCTACCGGGGCCGTTTCGCCATCCACGAGGTGCTGACCGTGACCGAGGAGATCGAGCGCCTCATCGTGGACCGGGAGCACTCCGAGGACATCAAGAAGATGGCGGTGGCCCAAGGGATGCTCACCCTCCGCCAGGCCGGCCTCGTGCATGTCACCAAGGGCACCACGTCGATCGAGGAGATCCTCAGGGTCGTCGCCTGAACCGCCGATACGGAGTCATGCAGGCTGCCTCGCGACGTCTCGGTGAGTTCCTGGTCGACCGGAAGGTGCTCTCGAGGGATGCCCTCGAGAGCCTCCTCATTCGGGAGGCGAATGACGGCATCTCGCTGTCGAAGATGCTCCTCGCCGAGGGGGTCGTGGCGGAGAAGGACCTGGTGGCGGCTGTCGCCTCTCAAGTCGGCATCGCCTTCATCGACTTCGACCACACCGCCGTCAACCCGGCGCTCGACCGCCTCGTGCCCGTCGAACTGGCCCGCCGCTACCTGGCCATCGCCGTCGACTTCGAGGGCAGCGAGCTGGTGGTGGCCATGGTGGACCCGAGCGACCAGGACGCCGTCGGCGAGATCGAGACGGCCACCGCCTGGACCGTGCGCCCGGCCATCGCCGTGCGCAGCGAGCTGCTCCGCATCGTGTCGGCGATGTACGGCAGCGCCGAGGATGGCGCCGGCGTTCCGGCGACCGAGGAGCAGGTCCCCATCGAGGCCGGTGCGGAGATGATCGGCCTCGACATCCAGGAGGCGGAGCTGCACGTCAACGACCTGCTGGAGCGCGTCGTCGACCTCGGCGGCTCGGACCTCCACCTCACCTCCGGCATCCCGCCGGCGGTGCGCGTGCACGGCGACATCACCTCGCTCACCGAGTTCCCGGTGATGACGGCGTCGGAGATCCGCCGGATGATCTACGCCATCCTCACCCAGAAGCAGCGGGAGCGCTTCGAGAACGACCTCGAGCTCGA